>NZ_JBGFGP010000157.1:0-73690 GCF_041224545.1 Sedimentitalea sp. XS_ASV28
CACCCAAAACACAAAACACAAACCGAATCCCCCTCAAACAAAACAAAACAAAACACCAAATCTGCCACAACAACCCCAAAAAAACACAACTCAATCCAAATCAATCAACAGAATCACTCAACCCAACACTCGCAAAAACAAAACAACCCGGCCTGTGAGGGCCGGGTTGTATGAGATGCGAGTTTCAGCCGAGGTGGTCCCGGTGCTCCGACCGGCGTTGCCGAGTCGTGCCGGCGCCCTATCCTCCCGTCACGCCAGGCGGCGCTCGATCAGCCTGTCCGCGACGACATGCGGGGGTTCGCCGGTCTCGTCCGCGCGCGAGAAAACCTGTTTTAGCGTCGTCGCCAATCCGGAGATCCGGCTTTCACGATAGGTGGGGTCGGAGATCTTGAGGATTTCCATTGCCACGTTGACGATTCCGCCGCCATTGACGATGTAGTCGGGCGCGTAAAGGATGCCCTTGTCCTGCAATCTCTGACCACATGTGTCGTCGGCCAGTTGGTTATTGGCGGCGCCAACGACAAACCGGACCTTCAGAGCGTCGATCGCATCAGGCGTCAGCACCCCGCCCATGGCACAGGGTGCGAATATGTCGGCGTCCTGGTGCAGGATCGCGTCGGGGGCGACCACGGTCGCGCCGAATTCCTTCTCTGCATGCCGCACGGCTTCTTCATTGATATCACTGACAATCAGCCTGGCACCCGCGCCATAGAGCATGCCGGCAAGACTCATGCCCACATGACCGAGCCCCTGGATCGCCACGACCTTGCCAGTCAGATCGTCGGAGCCAAGGCCATGCTCCAGAGTTTGCCTGACACACAGGAACACACCCCGTGCCGTAACCGGAGACGGATCGCCGCTGGCATAATCTCCGCCATCCAGCCCGGCGACATAGGCGGTGCTTTCGGCAACATGGGCCATGTCCTGCGTGGATACACCGACATCCTCGGCAGTGTAGTAGTCACCGGCCAGACTGTCGATAAACGCGCCAAAAGCCCGCATCAGTTGCGGCGTCTTGAGCGTTTTGGGATCACCGATGATCACCGACTTGCCGCCACCCAGAGGGAGCTCCGCCGCAGCATTCTTGTAGGTCATACCGCGCGACAGACGTTCGACATCATAAATCGCGTCTTCGACTCTGGCATAATTGAACATCCGGCAGCCCCCTGCGGCCGGCCCGCGCTGCAGGGAATGAATGGAAACCAGCGCATGCAGGCCGGTCTGTTCGTCCCGTGCCTCGACGAGGCGTGCATAACCCTCGCCGGGCGTGAGATCGCGAATGGACAAGCTGTGTTTCGTTGCGGCTTCAGTCATGTTTTGCCCCTCCTATGGCAAGCACGAATCTGTTCCGGCACACCGCGAACAAACGTCGTTGCAAGGGGGTGCCCAAGTCGAGGTTTTCGATCGAATTCAGACAATTCTAACCGCACTGTTTCAGAATGAATGTTTGAATTCGTGCTGAAGGCGCGGCAGAATAGGATAAATATTTGAGTATTACCGCGCATCCAAAAGGATTTTTCGTGAAACCGCTGGATACTACAGATATTCGAATCCTTCGCGCCTTGCAGAGCGAGGGAAACCTGCCCAACACCCGCTTGTCGGAAATCGTGGCGCTGTCGACGAGCCAATGCTGGCAACGGGTTCAGAGGCTGCAACGCGACGGCTATATCACCGGCTACAACGCCGTGATCAATCACGCGATGCTGGGCTATTCCGATATTGTCCTGGTGGAAATCGCCGCTACCCACGAACAGGTTTCACGCATATCCGAGCTCTGCGAAGAACTCAGCCAGATACCCGAGGTGCTGGAGGTGCATCTGACGTCGGGCGAGTTCGATTGTTTTATAAAGGTGGCCGTCGACGGCACGCGCGGATTTGAGAATTTTCTCAACAAGAAGCTCTATCGCATCAAGGGAATCAGGAGCTCACGATCTTCGTTCTCGCTGAAGTGCTTCAAGAATGAACCGGGGTTTGTCCCGGACACCCCATGACCGGCAGGTAACGTGATCGGCGGGTATCGGCGAGAAACCGATCCGCCGACCAGCCGTGTTTGCAGTCAGGTCCGGAGTTTGGGCACGCCGTCACAGGCATCGACGTCGACATCATCGAAACTGCGACCGCAGACACCG
The DNA here is from genome assembly GCF_041224545.1 of Sedimentitalea sp. XS_ASV28. Classification (NCBI taxonomy): domain Bacteria; kingdom Pseudomonadati; phylum Pseudomonadota; class Alphaproteobacteria; order Rhodobacterales; family Paracoccaceae; genus Sedimentitalea; species Sedimentitalea sp. XS_ASV28. The sequence continues at coordinate 2,130 of NZ_JBGFGP010000157.1, forward strand.
CATTGATCGACCCCGTCTATTGCACCCAGCCCGCCGCAGCTTCCGGTTATCCGCTTGCCCTGAAAGATGACGCCGACCGCCATTCCCACGACAACCAGCAGGAAGACACCGAAGGCGACAATAACCGTTTCCATGGTTTCTCTCCCGTTCGGGCTCCGGCGGATCAGCCGCCGAAGTCGTCCAGCATGATATCTTCGCGTTCGACACCCAGATCGAGCAGCATGTTGATCACCGATGAGTTCATGATCGGAGGCCCGCACATGTAATACTCGCATTCTTCGGGCGACGCGTGATCCTTGAGATACTGTTCGTAGAGGACGTTATGAATGAACCCGGTGTAACCGTCCCAGTCATCGTCCGGCATCGGATCGGACAGCGCCACGTGCCAGGTAAAGTTCGGGTTCTCCGCAGCAAGCTGGTCGAAATCCTCGACAAAGAACATTTCGCGCCTCGAGCGGGCCCCGTACCAGAAGGTGATCTTGCGATCCGTGCTCAGGCGCTTGAGCTGGTCAAAGATGTGGCTGCGCATCGGCGCCATGCCGGCGCCGCCGCCGACAAACACCATCTCCTTGTCGGTGTCGCGGGCAAAGAACTCGCCATAGGGTCCGGAAATCGTGACTTCGTCGCCGGGCTTGAGGTTGAAGATGTAGGTCGACATCTTGCCCGGCGGCACCTTGGTCGGATCGGCATGGGGCGGCGGTGTCGCGATCCGCACATTGAGCATGATCACGCCGCGTTCTTCGGGATAGTTCGCCATCGAATAGGCACGCTCGACATGCTCGTTATTGCTGGCGTGAATGTCCCAAAGCGCGAACTTGTCCCAGTCTTCTCGATATTCCTCGGCGACATCGAATTCCTTGAAGCCGATCTCGTATGGCGGGCATTCGATCTGGATATAGCCACCGGCGCGAAAATCGACATTCTCGCCTTCCGGCAGTTCCAGCACGAGGTTCTTGATGAAGGTCGCCACGTTGTCATTCGAGCGAACCTTGCATTTCCATTTCTTGACGCCGAACACCTCGTCCGGAATCTGGATCTTCATGTCCTGTTTCACAGCCACCTGGCAGGACAGGCGATCGCCCTCTCGCGCCTCTCGCTTGGTGATATGGCTCAGCTCGGTTGGCAGGATAGAGCCGCCGCCCTCCTGCACCTTGACGCGGCATTGCGCACAGGTGCCGCCGCCGCCACAAGCGGACGGGACGAACAGGTTTTCACCCGCCAGCGCGCCAAGCAGCTTGCCGCCGGCCGGAACGGAAATCGTCTTTTCGCCGTTGATCTCGATATTCACCGCGCCCGACGACACCAGCACCGAACGGGCGGCCAGGATGATCGCCACCAGCGCCAGGATAATCGTGGTAAAGAGCGCGACACCGAGGAAGAAATCGGTCATTTGTTGATCCTCAGAGTTGAACGCCGGAGAACGACATGAACGCCATGGCCATCAGGCCGGCGGTGATGAAGGTGATCCCGAGACCACGCAGGCCCGCCGGCACGTCAGAGTATTTCATCTTTTCCCGCAACCCGGCGAGCGCGACAATCGCCAGTGCCCAGCCGGTGCCTGAACCGATGCCATACACCACGCTCTCGGCAAAGTTATAGTCCCGCTCGACCATGAACAGCGACCCGCCCAGGATGGCACAGTTCACTGTAATCAGAGGCAGGAACACGCCAAGCGCGTTGTAGAGCGCGGGAAAGAACTTATCGAGAAGCATCTCCAGAATCTGGACCATCGCCGCGATCACGCCGATATAGCTGATCAGGCCGAGGAACATCAGGTCGGTCTCTTCAAAGCCCAACCAGGACATCGCGCCGGGTTTCAGAAACAGGTTCAGGATCAGGTTGTTGGCCGGAATCGTGATCGACTGCACGAGAACCACGGCAACGCCGAGCCCGAAGGCGGTGGTGATCTTTTTCGAAACCGCAAGGAAGGTACACATGCCCAGGAAAAAGGACAGCGCCATATTCTCGATGAATATGGACTTGATAAAGAGGCTAAGCAGGGCTTCCATGATCAGTGCTCACTCACCTGTACGTCGAGAATGACGTTTTCAACACGTTCCCGCTGTTCGGATTTCCAGCTACGCAAGATCCAGATGAAACCGCCGATGATGAAGAACGCCGATGGCGGCAACAGCAGCAGACCGTTGGGCACGTACCAGCCGCCATTGGATACGGTCGGGAAAATCTCGATCCCCATCAACTTGCCGGCGCCGAACAGCTCGCGGATGATCGCGACCCCGATCAGGATCGCACTGTAGCCCAGACCGTTGCCGATCCCGTCAAGGAAACTGGGCAACGGCGGGTTGGCCATCGCATAGGCTTCGGCACGGCCCATCACGATACAGTTGGTGATGATCAGTCCGACAAAGACCGACAGCGTCTTGGCGATATCCGGGAGGAACGCGCGCAGCACCTGGTCGACCACGATCACCAGCGACGAGATGATCACCATCTGGATGATGATCCGGATCGAGCCGGGAATATGGTGCCTGATCATCGAGATGAACAGGTTCGAGAATGCGGTTACCGTGGTCAGCGCGATGCACATCACCAGCGAGACCTGAAGCGATGATGTGACCGCGAGCGCCGAACAGATGCCCAGCGTTTGCAGGATCACCGGGTTATTGTTGAGAACCGGATCGAGGATGAGCTTCTTGCGGTCAGCCATTGGTTGACAACTCCTCTGTCATGTTCTTCAGGAACGGGCCGAACCCGTCCTGGCCCACCCAATAGCGGACCAGGTTGTGAACCCCGCGCGAGGTCAGCGTGGCACCGGCCAGACCGTCGACCTGATAGTCACCCGAAGCGCCGGATTTGACGATCTCGATCGCAACGTCGCCATCGTCGTCATAAAGCTTTTTGCCCCGCCATTGCCCGCGCCACGCCGGATTATCGACTTCCCCGCCAAGGCCCGGCGTTTCTGCATGTTGATAGAATTGCAGACCGACAATCTCGTTGCCATCGGGCTTGAGCGCCACGAACCCGTACAACGTGGACCACAGGCCATATCCGTGCACCGGCAGGATAATGGTGTCAAAGCCGTCTTCCGCCTCGTCCTTGACCAGGTAGATCGTCGCGTATTTCACGCGCCGCTTGATCTGGGCAGGGTCTTCTTCCGAGGTCAGGGCGGTGCTCAGTTCGGGGTCACGCTCGGCAATCCGCTCGTCATAGGTTTCCGGATCGACCGCGTCGGTGAATTCACCGCTGGCCAGATCGACAACGCGCGGTTCGATGCGGTCGCTATAGACCGCACCGACATCGGTGCCGTCGCTATACAGCCCCGCCACCTGCAGGATGTTGGTCTGCTTGGACAGCTTGGCATTCGCTTCCTGCAGGGGCCGCAATCCGATGGCCGCCGCCGAAACCAGCACGGACCCCACGAGGCACAGAGCCACCGCCATGAAAATGATCTTGAACGGATGATCGTTCGAAAAGATCGACTTCTTATCAGCCATTGCGACGAGCCCTCCGCCGGATGTTGGCACTGACGACAAAATTGTCGATGAGCGGAGCAAAGACGTTACCGAACAGGATGGCCAGCATCATGCCTTCTGGGAAAGCCGGGTTCACCACCCGGATCAGAACACACATGACACCGATCAGCCCGCCATACCACCAGCGTCCGGCATTCGTCATCGCGGCGGAAACCGGCTCGGTCACCATGAAGACCAGACCGAACATATAGCCGCCGACAACGATATGCCACCAGAACGGCATCGCGAACATCGGGTTGGTTTCGCTGCCGATCAGGTTGAACAGGCTGCTCATCAGGACGGTCCCGACCAGGCAACCGGCAATCAGGCGATAATTGGCGATCCTCGTATAAAGCAGGAACAATCCGCCGAGCAGAATCGCAAAGGCCGAGGTTTCCCCGATCGATCCATCCATGAAGCCCCAGAAAGCGGTCCACCAATCAAGCCCGACCGCGGGCAGCGCCTGGTAGCCGTCGCTGGCGCTGACACTCAACGCGGTTGCACCCGAATACCCATCGACGGGAACCCAGACCGAGTCGCCCGACATCTGGGCCGGATAGGCGAAATAGAGAAAAGCACGACCGACCAGCGCCGGGTTCAACAGGTTCTTGCCCGTCCCGCCGAACACTTCCTTGCCGATCACGACACCGAATATGATGCCCACCGCGACCTGCCAGAGCGGAATGGTCGCGGGAAGGATCAGCGAATAGAGCATCGACGTGACGAAGAAACCCTCGTTCACCTCGTGACCACGGATCACGGCAAAGGTCACCTCGACAATACCGCCGACGATCAGCGTGGTCAGATAGATCGGTACGAAGTAAAGAAAGCCATGAAAGAAACAGGCGAGGATATTGCCGGGATCATAGCCGATCCCGAGCGTTTCAAGCACCCATCCACGCCAGCCTCCGGCGGTGTCCTGCCCCAGATTGGCAAGCGCGGTGTTGGCCTGAAAGCCTGTATTGTAGAGACCGAACAGGATCGCCGGAATCGTCGCGATCACCACATAGGTCATCACCCGCTTCAGATCGATTGCCGCCCGCGCGTGCGGCGCATATTTCGTCACGGTCGTGGGGCTGTAGAAGATCGTGTCGAACATTTCGTAGACGGCATAGTATTTTTCGTACTTGCCGCCCTTGGTGAAATGCGGCTCGAGCGAGTCGAGTATGTTGCGCAAACCCATTGTCAGCCTTCCGCTTCGATTTTGTCGAGATTGACCCGGAGGGCCAAGCCGTATTCGTATTTGCTCATGCAGACATAAGAACAGAGCGCGAGATCTTCCTCGTCCAGCTCAAGAACCCCTAGCTGCTGGGCAACGTCGGTATCCGAAACAAGGATCGCGCGCAGCATCTGCGTCGCAAGGATATCCATCGGCATCACTTCTTCATAAAGACCGATGGGGATCATCGCACGCGGCGATCCGTTGAGATTGGTGTGAAACTTGATCTTGTCCAGCCCGAGCAGGCTCGACAGGTGCACCTTGGCGGTGGCGAACTTCTTGGAGGACGGCACGATCCATCCAAAGAAATCACGGTGCCTGCCCTCGGGCATCATCGTAACCTGGTTGTCGAACGATCCGAGATAGTTGAACGCACCCTGCGCATGCATGCCGCTCAGGACATCGCCCGAGATTACGCGCATGTCGTCGCAATTGCTCTCGTTATGGACCAGCTCGGCCAGAGACGCTCCGCGACGGGTGCGCACCAGACGCGGATTCGCCGCCGCGGGGCCGGCAATCGCGACCACGCGTGATGTCGGCAGCCGCCCGGTGCGAAACAGCTCGCCCACGGCGATGACGTCCTGATACCCGATATGCCAGACCGTCTTGTTGCCATCGACGGGATCAAGGAAATGGATATGCGTGCCCACAAGGCCGGCCGGATGCGGCCCGCTGAAGCTGCTGACCGAAACGGTGTCGCCGCTGATCTCGGGCAATTGCGCACCGGTTTGATGGACGACATGGGTCGTACCCTCGGTCAGCTTCGACAGGATCGCGACGCCATTGGCGAAATCCTCGCCTGCCGCCCCGATTACAGCTGCCGGATCGCCAGCCAGCGGTCGGGTATCCATCGCAGTGACGAACAGGGCCGCGGGCGTTGTCGTCGGATCGGGGACCTTGGAATAGGGCCGCGTGCGCAGGCTGGTCCAGAGACCCGACGCCAGCAGGGTGCGCACGACCTCGTCACGGACGAGCCCGGCCAGCGCGTCAGGCGCAACCGACTGAAACTCGATCGCATCGTCGCGGTCCTCGACCTGGATCACCACCGATTGCAGCACCCGCCGGGCACCCCGGTTCACGGCACGGACCTGCCCTGCCGCCGGGGCGGTATAGACAACGCCGTCAAACCGCTTGTCCTCGAACAGCGGCTGGCCAAGCGCGACCTTGTCACCCTCTTCAACCAGCATCCTTGGTTTGAGGCCCACGAAATCGGCGGCAACGACCGCACAAGAGGCGACATTTACCGCAGGCTCGATACTACCGCCTTGCGGCGCGCCATCGATCGGCAGGTCCAAGCCGCGACTGAGTACAACATTCCTGCCTCTGTCAGAGGTTTGTGCAGCGCTTGACATTTCGGTCTTGCTTTCCAATCCGCATTTCAGCCCCGGCCATGCTCCTGGGCGCAGTTAACGTGCCTTGTCGCGAATCACCTCACGGAATCACATGAGACAAAGAGGCGTACCGCCAGAGCGTCAGCCTACCATGGCTTGCTTGATCTTGAGGTTCTCGTATTCGACTTCTTGAAGCCGGTGCTTAACGACGTCTCGCACGGAAACCAACCCCACAAGATGACCATCTTTCTGAACAGGCATGTGACGGAAGCCCCGGTTCGTCATGATTTTCATCACTTCCTCGATGGTATAGTCGGGTGTGCAGGTGATCGGATCGGGTGTCATGATGGTTTCGACAGCGCCATCGATGTCCTTGCCCGCATCGATCATGTGCACGATGTCGCGTTCCGACACGATCCCGACAGGCTCCAGTTTGGAATTGACCACAACCAGCGCTCCGATTCTCATTCGGGTCAGCTTGCCGACCGCTTCTCGCACCGCCGTGTGCGGCGTAACCGAATGCACGTCGTCGCCCTTGTGACGCAGGATGTCCTCGACCCTGATGCCCGGAGAGTTGACCCCGAGACTCCACTCCTCCGTCTGCGAGTGCGTGTGCGCATCCTTGTCGTCTTTTTCCATTCTGCCCTGATAAGAAGTTGGTGCCATGATCGTCCTCCTTGCCCAATTCAGACTGCATAGTTTGCCGGATTTCACAATATTCAAATCGGAAGCGTCACGCACCCTGCGCCATTCCGACCAAGCATGCCGCGACGCAAAAAGGTGGTTTGCATCTGGAAACCAAGCACGAGACGCTTTAGGGAAGAGTCTGAACAAATGCCCGCCCCCGATGGCGGCGCGACCTGAAGAATTTTGGAGATTTTGACCCATGCTTTCACGGCGAGCCTTCATCCGTGGCGCAAACGGCATCGCGCTGACGATACCGTTTCTCGGCCTGATCGGATGCGACGACACCCGCGCCGATGGTGTACACAGCATCAGCGGCAAGACCATGGGAACGACCTATAACGTCAAGGTCGCCCGTGCCCCCAAGGCGGTCGACGGAGAGGACCTCGCATCACGCATTCAGGCCAGCCTCGATGGTGTCGAAGGCCTGATGTCGACCTATCGGACGACCTCGGAACTGTCGCTGTTCAACGCTGACGCCCCCGGCAGCCGCCGGTCGGTATCGCCCGACACCGCGCGGGTGATCGAAGCGGCCCTGACCGTTGCCGACATGACGGATGGTGCGTTCGACCCGACGGTCGGCCCGCTGGTCGATCTCTGGGGGTTCGGCCCCGGCGGCACCCGCACCGGCATCCCGGCGGACGCCGAGATCGCGGCGGCGATGTCCGACCTGGGATACCGGAACATTTCCATTTCCAACCAGGAGCTTGGCAAGACCACGCAGGCACGGCTCGACCTGTCCGGAATTGCCAAGGGGTATGGGGTCGACAAGGTTGCCGAACTGCTCGATTCCGAGGGCATCGAACATTACCTGGTCGAAGTCGGCGGCGAAATCCGCACACGCGGGATGTCTCCCGAAGACCGGGCCTGGCGGCTTGGCATCGAAAAGCCCAACCCGAACGTGCGCGACATCCAGCAGGTGATCGGCCTGTCCGGACATGCGCTGGCGTCATCCGGCAATTACCGTATCTTCTTCGAAGCCGACAGCCAGCGTTATGCGCATATCATCGACCCGCGCAACGGCCGCCCCCTGACCCATGATCTGGCCTCGGCGACCGTCATCGCGACCAGCACAACGCAGGCAGACGCCCTGTCGACGGCAATGCTGGTGATGGGGGCGGAGAAGGCAATGAGCTTTGCGCGCGAGCACGATATCGCCGCCTTCCTGATCTCGGGTCGCGACGGCACCTTTACCGATTCCGCTTCGCCGGCCTTCGAGCGTCTGCTCAGCGCCTGATCGCGGCGTAACGCCCGTTGAAATACAATAGCGGATCGGCCGCAATCAGCGGCCGAATCGCCTCGACCCGTCCGATCAGGATGTGATGATCGCCCATGTCGAGTACGCGCTCTTTTCGGCAATCCAGCGCAGTCAATGCCTCCGGGAACACCGGGCAACCCGTGGTGAGCGTCCGAGTTTTCAGCCCCTCCAATCCATCGATTGTTTCCTGCGCAAACCGGTTTGAAAGCTCGACCTGCGCATCGCTCAGAACATTCACGGCAAAGCATCCGGCGGTCAGGAAACGCCCGAGATGAAAGGCCGACTTGTCGAGGCAAAACAGGATCAGCGGTGGTTCCAGCGACAACGAGGTAAAGGAATTTACGGTGACCGCGCAGGCATCTTTGCCAATCTCGCCGCAGGTTACCACCGCAACCCCGGTGGCAAACCCACCGAGAGCCTCGCGCATCCGCGCCGGCGACGGTTCCTGAAACGGCTGACCGCCGTCCGGCGCATTCTTCACGTCTCGCCCCCCCCATTTCGGCCCGGATGCAGTGCCACCTATCGTGGTTCGTGACGTGCATTAATCATAGAAAGCGGTCAGAGCAAGCATCGCGCACGCCGCGAGCCTGGCGTGTCGATTGGCCGGGAAACGCATTTTGCCCGAAAGTGGTTCCAACGGTAGAACATGTTAACGCGTCAAGATCAGGCACCGCACGGTTGGAGTACGATCCATGTTCCGGCGTCGCCTCATTTCCCATTTGTCCGATGGCCGAGACTGCTCGCGGCATTTTGTAACGGCCCATCAGACCACCGGAGGGGATGGTTATCCGCGCACTCCCGGAAATTGAAGCGCGGCTTGCTTCAGCGCGCGGAAGCAGCGCGCGCCGCGTCGCCACGACCTGACGCATAAGGGATCAGCGCCGACAGGAGATCACGCGTCTCGATCTTGCCCGCAGCCTTGCCATCGCGTGACACCATGACCGTAGCGTCGCTGCGCCCCTCGGCCACACGGATGACGTCTTCCAGCGTATCGTGCCAATCGACCTCGCCAATCACGGCTCCGGCCGGCTCGCCGGTGGTTGCAATCGTGCCCGCCCGCAGAACTCGCGCCCGGTTGATGTCGCCCACGAAGGCTTCGATATACGGGTCGGCTGGGCGCATCACGATCTGTTGCGGCGCACCCTGCTGTACGACCGCCCCGTCCTTGAGAATGACGAGATGGTCCGCCAGCTTGAGAGCTTCATCCAGATCGTGTGTGATAAAGACGATGGTCTTGTGCAACTCGGTCTGCAATTCGAGCAACAGGTCCTGCATGTCGGTGCGGATAAGCGGGTCGAGCGCCGAGAAGGCTTCGTCAAGCAGCATGATATCTGTGTCCGCAGTCAGCGCCCTTGCGATCCCGACCCGCTGCTGCATTCCGCCGGACAACTGCCGGGGGTAGCGATCCTCGAAACCCGACAGACCAACGCGATCCAGCCATTTTCGGGCCTCGGCCTCGCGCGTTTCGCGCGCCTCGCCACGGATGCGCGGCGCCATGGCGGTGTTTTCCAGCACCGTGTTGTGCGGCAGCAGCGCAAATTTCTGAAACACCATCGACATGGCACGCCGGCGCAACCGGCGCAGGCTCCCTTCATCGAGCTGCATGACGTCCTGACCGTCCATCAGAATCTCGCCCGCAGTGGGTTCGATGAGACGGTTGAGGTGGCGGATCAGGGTGGATTTTCCAGACCCCGACAAGCCCATGATAACCGAAATCTGCCCCGCCTGCATATCGATGCAGATGTCGCGCAAACCCAGTACGTGCCCATGTCGTTCCATCAGTTCGGCTTTGCCGATCCCACCGTCGCGCACCTTTGGCAAAACGCGCTGCGGATCTGGACCGAAGATCTTGTAGAGGTTCCTGACGCGGATCTTGGGGGCTGTCATCGCGATCTAGTCCGTCTCGTGCGTGGGATCGATACGTTGCAGCGCGGCTTTGGAACACCGGTCCAGCATCACCGCAAGCAGGACGATGCCAAAGCCTGCCACCAGACCGACACCAAGTTCAAGATTGCGGATGCCGCGCAGCACCAGCACACCAAGCCCCGGCGCGGACACCAGCGAGGCGATGACCACCATGGCGAGGCTCATCATGATCGTCTGGTTTACACCCGCCATTATATTTGGAAGCGCCAGCGGCAATTGCACACCAAAGAGCTTTTGCCGGTCGGTCATGCCAAATGCGGAGGCGGCCTCGATCACGTCCTTGTCCACCAGCCGGATACCAAGATCGGTAAGGCGGATGACCGGCACGATGGCGTAAAGGATGATCGCGATCCCGTAGAGTTTCGGCTCGGTCACGGAAAAAAGAAAGATCAGCGGAATCAGGTAGACGAAACTGGGCAGGGTCTGAAGCATGTCGAGGATCGGCAGCATCACTTTTTGCATCCGGTCGGATCGCGACATCAGGATCCCCACCGGAACCCCGAGCAGGACGCTCAGCCCGGTACAGACAAATATGATCGACAGGGTCTGGAGCGCCACATCCAGATGATCGATCAAACCGAAAAAAACAAAGACCGCAGCCACGAAGACCGTGATGCCAACCTTGCGCGTGGCCACCCACGCCACCCAGACCAGCAAGGGGATTAACACCCACCACGGGGTCGCGGTAAACGCCCAGAGCGCCGCCTCGAGCATCCATGAAAGCGGTTGCGTCAACGGGTCGAACACGAATTTCAGACTGTCCTTGATGGCAAGAAAGCCCTGTTCGACACTGAGGGTGATGTCCCGAGTCTGCGGGATCGCGTCACACGCCTCGTGAAGGGTATCCAGCGACGGGAACGGTAGCGTATCGCCCTCCTCTCCCCCGCTGCTCTTGGCCAGCAACTGCGCCATGCTCATGGGCGCATCTGATGCTTCGGCATCGCACCAGTCTCGCAATCCCAATCGGTCAAAAATCCTGTCGTAGCTCGACACCCGCATGTCTCCTGCGCGAAAATTGCCTGCGCCCCGGCGGCTTTTCCCGGCCGGGGCGATGCTGACTTCGGCCTATTGCAGCAGGGCCGACAGCTTGTCCTTCGCGCTATCGCTGAGCCAGCCGGCCCAGATATCCGGGTCGCTGGTCAGAAAGTACACGGCGCCTTCTTCGGCGGATGCGTTGTTGTCTTCCATCCAGGCCAGGATGCCGCCCATCTGTTCATTCGTAAAAGTGATGTTGGACATCAGTTTGGCAATTTCCGGCTCTCTTTGCTGAAAGCTGCTTGTCGCCGCGGTCTTGACCGCCGCGCGCGGATAGGCCGAGATACCGGGTTCGGCACATTCCTTGCTGCTGTTGCAGGTATGCGTCTCGGCGTCATAGGCCGCCGTCTCGACAAGTACCATGGGATATTTTCCCAGAATTGCGGTCGGTGCCCAGTAAAACCCGAACCACGGCTCCTTGTTCGCATAAGCCGAGGCAATAGCCGTTGCCAGCGTTTCGCCCGATCCGTGATTGAACACCTCGATACCGGCGCCTTCCATGTCGATGACGCGGTTCATGTTGTCATTGACCGTCCGGCAGCCCCAGCCATCGGGGCAATTGTCAAACCGTCGTCCGACCAGATCGGGATTGGCAAGGATTCCGTCCAGCGTTGCCGCCTCGGGGTTGGCATCAACCACGTATTGCGGCACCCACCAGCCTTCGATGCCGCCATCCGACAACACATCAGCCAGTTCGACCAGCTTGCCTTCCTCGACCAGCTTGGCATAGGCGGGCGCGGTATTGATCCACAATTCTGTCAGAATGTCAGGCTTGCCGGTTTCCGCAACCGAGGTCAGCGCCGTCGGCGTCGAGGATGGAACCATGGTGACCGCGCATCCATAACCCTGCTCCATCAGAAATTTGGCGACCGACGTGACCACATTCGCCGAGGCCCAGTCCATCTGGGTAATCGTGACTTCACCACATTCTTCCGCGACGGCCGGGGCGACAAGACCCAGGACACATGCAGATGCCAGCAACACTCTTTTCATGATCGCTCCTCTTAAACTGCGCCGGGCCGAATTTCCGAGCGGCCGGTCGTGGTGAGTAACGCTTCCATGTTTTCCGCTCGGCACTGACCGGATTTGAATTTGTACGATTTATTGAGATTTATAGTTATAATTTTTGCGACTAAGGTGGCCTTGAATATGCAACGATCCCGGTAGATCCCATGCCACGACAAGCCGCCGCCAAGGACCTGAGCCTCAAGTCGCTCGAGCTGTTCCAGATCTGCGCCCAGAAGGGATCGCTTCAGGCTGCGGCGCGGGAAACCGGGCTGACCGTGAGCACCGTTTCGCACCATCTTCGCAATCTCGAAGATCATCTGGGCGTCGATCTCTTCAACCATGCGCGGCGCCCCATGGTGCTGACCCCGAAGGGCGCAGCATTCCTGCGAAATATCGACGGTGCCCTCTTTGCCATTCGCAAGGCCAAGGCCGAGGCATCGGCCGGAAGTCTGACCGAGGCCAGCTATCTGCGTATCGGCACAATCGAGGATTTCGACAGCGACATCGTGCCCGAGCTTGCGGTGTTCCTGTCCTCCTACATGCCGGCCTGCGATTTCATGTACCAGACCGAGTCCAGCCACACGATTATCGACATGCTCCGCAACCGCCAACTCGACCTGGGAATCGCAGCGGCGCCGGGCGAGCGGCTGGGCGCGCTGCAAGACCGCCCGCTGTTGCGCGACCCCTTTATCGTGGTCCTGCCCCTGATCGAGGAACAGTCCCTCGGCGACATCGTCGAAAACCGCACCAAGCTGCCCTTCCTGCATTTTTCCAGCAATCTGATGATTGCCCGCCAGATCGAAAGTCAGCTGCGCCGATTGGGGGTCGCCACATCACACAAGTTCGAATGCAGCAACAATCAGACGCTGATGGCAATGGTCGCCGCCGGTGCGGGGTGGACAATCACCACCCCCTTGCTGTTTTCGCGCGCCAAGCGATTTCATCCCCGGCTTCGCATGCATCGGTTTCCCGGCAAGAGCTTTTCCAGGACGCTGGCGATCGTCGCGACGCCGGATTGTTCGCGCTCGGTCATCGAACTCGTCGATGGCAAGATGCGTAGCCTGATCCGAGATCACGCGCTGTTGCCAATACACAAGGCCAACCCGTGGCTCGGGGATAGTTTCAAGCTGATCAACTGACCTCAGAGAATAATATTGAAGGCAGAGCGAATATCCCTGTCGCGATCCGGCGCAAGGTAGTCGGGCCAATGATCGCGCAAGATCGCACGCGCCCGCGCGCGAGCGCGCGACCAGGCGTCCTGCGCCCCTTTTTCGGCCCAGGTCCGGGGTTCATCCCGATCCGCGATCACGGGATAGAAATAGTCCCGCTCCATCGCCGCGTAAGTTGCCTGCGCACCGAGAAAATGTCCTGGCCCCAGAACCGTGTCGCGGATCGCCTCGAATGCCAGGGTTTCATCCGTCACCTCGATGCCCCGCAGCGCACGATAGGTGTTGGAGTGCATCTCATCATCCAGCAGGAAGGCCTCGAAGCTCGCCCCCAAAAGCGATGCAGTCATACCCGAGCTTTCATAAATCAGATTACCGCCCGCCAATGCCGCCGCCATCGAGGTTATGCCTTTTTCCATTCCGTATTGCGCGTCAATCGCCTTGGCATCGGTCATGGAACAGGCAATCCCCGATGGCAGCCCCAGCCAGTTCGACAATTGCGCCGACGCCGCGTTGAGCACTGCGGTCTCGCCGCCGCCGCCCGAAAAGGCACCCGAGCGCAGGTCAATCACCAGCGGCCAGTTCGAGAATACCATTGGAAACCCCGGCTGGATCGCGTGGACCATGACAAGGCTGGCAAGTGTCTCTGCCAGCGATTGCGCGAGAAACCCGGCCAGTGTTGCCGGCGCCGTCGCCCCCGCCTGTGCTGCGGTGATGCAGGAAATCGGGATATTGTGCCGGATGCATTCATAGACCACGTCAACTGCGTCCTCACCATACCTCATGGGCGAGATCACCGGACTGATATGAGCTTTCATGAAGGGTCGTCTGGAAAACTCGCCTTCGCCCCCCGCCGCAATATCGAGCATCCGCACGATCGGCGCGACGTGGCTGGCCAGCGTGAACGAGGTCGCAGTCGGCTTGGTTGTGTGCCTGAGCAATGCGTAGGCTGTATTCACGTCAAGATCGAAGTTGTCCGGCACGTCCGTCGCCACACAGCAGCGGGTAAACCAGCTGACATTGGCCAGCGTGTCCTGCAGCCGCGTGAAATCATGCAGATCCTTCAGCGTCGCCGGCCGATACAGCCCGCTCTCCATGTCCAGAGTCTGTACAGCTGCGCCGCCCGTGCCGAAATAGACCCGGTTGCCGCCCACCTCGATCGAGCGATCGGGATCGCGCCCGTGCAGAACAAACGTCTTGGCGGCCTGATCCACCGCGCTCTCGACAAGTGCAGCCGGAAACAGCACCCGCCCCGCCCCGTCATCCACCGCGCCCACCGCGATCAGGTCCTCGCGCAGGCGCGCCGGTACCTCTCCCATGCCCAGTTTTTCGAGCAGGTCGAGCGCGGTGTCATAGATGCGGCGCAACTCGGCGTCGGAGAGCGGCTTGTAACTGCCACCGACCTGACCGGGCGGGCAGGGGTCCCGCGTGGGCTTGGCGGCGCGCAGAGCCATTCTCTCCCGTCTTCCTGTTCTCCGACCACGCACCACAGACATCGCGCTCCTCCCATTTTGCCTTGAATTCAAGACACTTGGAGAGGTTCCCCGCAAACCCGCCGTCAAATTTCGCAAATTATCGCAAATAGATTTTCATATTCTCGAAGTTTTGGTGAACAATTTGCATCGCCTGTGCCTCCCGGTGCCATTTATGCGCAACTTGCATTCGGAGGCGCCATGAAATCGCGGACCAGGGTTGTTGTTATCGGCGGCGGCATTGCCGGCTGCTCGACCCTCTATCACCTCACCCGGGAAGGATGGACCGATGTGGTTCTCGTCGAACGCAACGAACTGACCAGCGGCACCACCTGGCATTCGGCGGCGCAGGTCACCAACTTCGGCATGAACCAGACCATGGTGGGCCTCAAGACCCATTCGATCAACCTCTACAAGGAATTGTCCGAGAACCCCGAATATCCGATCAACTATCATCACGCCGATGGCGGTATCCGCCTTGCCAACACGCCACAACAGATGCAGGGCTACCGGCATTTCGCATCCATGGCGCGCGGTATGGGGGTGAATTTCGAAGTGATCGACGCCGAGGAATGCGCCCGCCGGCACCCGCTGATTTCGACGACGAACCTGCTGGGCGGGTTGTGGGATCCGCTGGATGGCGACATCGACCCGGCGCAGCTGTGCCAGGCGCTCGCCTATCATGCCCGCAAGGCCGGCGCCGAAGTTTATCGCGAAACCCCGGTGACCGCGCTGACCCAGCACCGGGACGACACCTGGACCGTGCACACCGAAAAGGGTGACATCGATTGCGACATCGTGGTCAATGCCTGCGGGTACCGCGTGAACGAAGTCGGTGCGATGATGGGTGTACATCACCCCGTTTCGTCGATGGAGCACCAGTATTTCCTGACCGAAGACATCCCCGCCATCGCCGAGGCAGGGCATCGGATGCCACTGCTGCGCTGCCCGATCAGCGACTATTACAGCCGTCAGGAAAAGGGCGGTTTGCTGGTCGGTTTCTACGAGCAGAACTGCAAGACATGGGGCATGGACGGGATCGATCCGAATTTCGTCAACGCGCTTTGCCCCGATGACCTGGAGCGCGTCATGGACGTTCTGGCCGGCGCGTTCGAACGCATGCCCGTGCTCGAGGAAACCGGCATCCGCTCGATCGTGAACGGCCCGATCACCTATACGATCGACGGCGCGCCGCTGGTCGGTCCGATTCCCGGCAAGCGCAATGCGTTCTGCATCATCGGGTTGCGCGCAGGGCTGGGCGAAGGCGGTGGCCACGGCTGGCTGCTGGCGCAACAGATCGTGCATGGCGAGGCGCAATACGACACCTGGTGCATCGATCCGCGCCGCTTTACCGGCCACGCAAATGTGGAACTGACCGCACTCAAGGCAATCGAGGATTACCAGAACGAGTTCCGCTTTCACTTTCCTCACGAGCACCGGCCGGCGGGCCGACCGGCAAAGACCACGCCGCTGACCCCGATCATGGCCGCCGAAGGGGCCGAGTTCACCGTGGTCAACGGTTGGGAGCGGGTCGACTACATCAAGCCATCCGCCGATTTCCACCCGACGCTGTCCTTCAACTTTGACGAGGCGTTCGGCGCGGTCGCCGCCGAGGTCAGGAATGTGCAGGACAACGTCGGTCTGTGCGAAGTCAACGGGTTCAACCGGTTCGAGATCACCGGCGCAGACCGTCATATCTTCCTTGATCGCATGTTCTGCGGCAATGTCACCAAACGCGCGGGTCGCGTCGGGCTGGGATATCTGCTGAACCATCACGGAATGGTCAAGGGCGAAGCGACCGTTGCCAACCTGCCTGCCAGCGACCGCGGACCGGAACGCGTGTGGTACGGGTCGGCGGCGGCCAGCGAATATCATGACATGGACTGGCTGACCGCCCATATCCGCCCGGACGAGGATGTTCAGATCAAATCACTGACCAACGACCAGACCATTCTGGTTCTGGCCGGCCCCAGGGCGCGCGACGTGCTGTCCGCGGCGGCACGGGGTGACTGGTCAAGAGAGGCCTTTCCCTGGCTGAGCGTGCGCGAATGCTTCGTCGGTTTCGCTCCCGCGACCGTGATGGGTGTCAGCTTCTCGGGCGAACTGGCCTATGAAATCCACGTTCCCAACGCCGCGCTCTATGCCGCATATCTGGCCCTGCGCAAGGCGGGCGAGGCGCATGGTCTCAAGCTCTTTGGCGCGCGTGCGGTGGAATCGATGCGCATGGAAAAGGGGTTCCTGCACTGGAAGGCCGACCTCCTGACCGAGTTCGATCCGTTCGAAACCGGGCTGGACCGCTTCGTCAGGTTGGACAAGGCCGATTTCATCGGCAAGGACGCGCTGCAAAAGCGGCACGCGCACGGGCCACGCCGGAAGCTCGTGACGCTCAGGATCGATACCACGCACGCCCCGGCGCGCGGCGGCGCCTCGCTGATGCAGGGCGACAAGGTTGTCGGCACCATCACCTCGGGCGACTGGGGCCATCGCGTCGGTATGAACCTGGCCTATGCCTTTGTCGCGCCCGAACTGGCAGAGGCGGGCCGCACGATGCAGCTCGACCTGTGCGGTGATCTGATCGGGGCCGAGGTGATCGAGCCATCCCCCTACGATCCGCAACACGCGCTGATGCGGGCATAAGCGGTTGGTCGAGTGCAATTCTGTCACAGCCCTCGTTGAAACGGGGCTCACGCGGGGCGACCCCACCGAGGGCCCTGTTTCATCGATCCTACCCCGGCGACGTTCTTTCCGTCGCGCGGCAACTCCACACCGAAAGACCGCGCTTCGGGCGCTCGCAATCACCTTTGTCCGCACCCCAAGTTTTTCCAAGATTTTCATGTGGGAATTCGGTATCTCTGCCACAAAATACCGGACCCGCCGCCCGGCAATGGCGCATGACGCGCGCAACGATCTTTAGTCACAAGGACCTCAAGATGCATCTTTCCCGTTTTCCTCGCGTTCGCCTCGCACATCTTCCCACCCCGCTGGAGCCGATGAAACGCCTGTCCAGGGAACTGGGCGTTGAAATCTGGATCAAGCGCGACGATTGCACCGGCATGTCGACCGGTGGCAACAAGACCCGCAAGCTGGAGTTCCTGATGGGCGAGGCGCTTGAACAAGGCGCCGACATGGTGATGACCCAGGGCGCGACCCAGACCAATCACGGCCGCCAGACGGCGGCCTATGCGGCCAAGCTGGGCCTTGACTGCCACATCCTGCTTGAGGATCGCACCGGATATAACAACGCGAACTACAACCACAACGGCAACGTCTTGCTGGATCACCTGCACGGGGCAACGACCCAGAAATTCCCCGGCGGACACGACATGCCCGGCGAAATGGAGCGTGCCGCCGAGAAAAAGCGCGCCGAAGGCCGCAATGTCTATGTCATCCCCGGCGGCGGATCGAACCCGACCGGCGCGTTGGGATATGTGAACTGCGCGTTTGAACTGGTGTCACAGGCGAACGATGCCGGTCTGGTCATCGACCGGCTGGTCCACGCGACAGGATCGTCCGGCACGCAGGCGGGGCTTGTCACGGGCCTTTGTGCGATGAATGCGCAAATCCCGGTTCTGGGCATCGGCACCCGTGCGCCGCAGCCCAAACAAGAGCAGATGGTCTACGACCTGGCCTGCCGCACGGCGCAGAAACTGGGCTGTGACGACGTGGTCAAGCGCGAGGACGTGATGGCCAATACCGATTATGTCGGCGACGGCTATGGCCTGCCCACCGACAGCGGCATCGAAGCCATCCGCATGTTCGCCGAACTCGAAGGCATCCTGCTTGACCCATGCTATTCCGCCAAGGGCGCTGCGGGCCTCATCGACCTTGCCCGCAAGGGCGAATTCAAGGACCAGCGCATCGTGTTCCTGCACACTGGCGGGGCTGCGGCACTTGGCGGATATGATTTCGCCTTTGACAACGCCGACCGCTGGGTCGAACTCTAGAAAGGTATCGCGTCGTGACACGCAGGTTTACCCGCTCGTTCACCCAGCAGGAACCGATCCCGGCAGAAGCCATCGACGCTGCGGTGGCTGTTCTGCAATCGGGGCGTCTGCACCGATACAACCTCGCCGCCGGCGAAACCGGCGAGGTGGCGTCGCTCGAAGCAGAATACCGCGATTGGCAAGGCAGCGCCTATTGCCTTGCGCTCACCTCGGGGGGGCAGGCCCTGCAGATTGCATTGCGCGCCTGCGGCGTTGCGCCCGGCGACGCGGTTCTGACCAACGGATTCACGCTCGCCCCGGTCCCCGGCGCTATTCAGGCGGTCGGCGCACAGTCGGTTCTCGTCGAAATCGACGAGAACCTGCGTCTCGATCTCGATGACCTTGGCCGCAAGATCACGCAGTCGGGCGCGCGGACAATGCTGCTGTCGCACATGCGCGGGCACCTTTGCGACATGGAACGACTCATGAGCATCTGCGATGCCGCCGGGGTCGCGGTTATCGAGGATTGCGCGCACACGATGGGCGCTTCATGGAACGGCAAGCGCTCGGGCAATTTCGGCAAGGTCGCCTGCTTTTCGACGCAGACCTACAAACACCTGAATTCGGGCGAAGGCGGCTTTTTGACAACCGACGATCCCGACCTCGCCGCCCGCGCGACGATCCTGTCGGGCAGCTACATGCTCTATGAACGTCACGGGGCGGGTCCGGCGCGCGAAGAGTTCGACCGGCCACGCTATGAAATGCCCAATTGTTCCGCACGAATGGACGCCCTGCGCGCCGCGATCCTGCGCCCGCAACTCGCGACCCTCGACGCCAATATCGAGCGATGGAACACCCGGTACGACGCGGTAGAGCGCGCGCTCAAGCCACATAACCGGATCGCCACGATCGCGGTGCCCGCCGAGGAGGTTCACGTAGGGTCCTCGATCCAGTTCCGCCTGCCGGACTTCACCGCCGACCAATGCCGCGCTGTGATCGCGGCGGCGGCCGGGCGCGGGGTCGAATTGAAGTGGTTTGGCGCCAGAGAGCCCGTGGGCTTCACCTCGTCGCATCACAGCTGGCGATATATGAAACAGCAGGACCTGCCCGAGACAGACCGCATCATGGCAACCCTGTTCGACATGCGCCTGCCGCTGAGCTTTTCCGAAGCGGATTGCACGCTGATCGGCGAACTGATCGGCGAGGCGGTCAGCGAGGTCGGCCAGTGACGCGCAAGGTTGTCGGTATACTCGGCGGCATGGGGCCAGAGGCGACGATCCTGCTTCAGCAGCGCCTCCTGTCGACTGTCCGTGCCACGGACGACGCCGATCACCTGCCGCTGCTGATCGACATGAACCCCCAGGTGCCGTCGCGCATCGCGCATCTGATCGAGGGCACCGGACCCGACCCGGTGCCGGTTCTCGTGGAAATGGCGCAGCGGTTGCAGACCGCCGGGGCAACGGCGCTGGCGATGCCCTGCAACACCGCGCATCATTATGCGCCGCAAATCTCGGCAGCGGTGTCCATTCCGCTTTTGAACATGGTCGAGATTGCTGTGGAGCGGGCCGCCAGAATCGCCGCAGCCGGCGACAGGATCGGCATTCTTGCCTCGCCTGCGGTCCGGCTTGCCGGCGTGTTTGACGGCGCGCTTGAACGGGCAGACCTTGCCCCGCTCTGGCCCGAAAATGCCGACCGGATGCTTGGCGCGATCCGGTCGATCAAGGCAAATGGCGCAACCGTGCAAGCGCAGCAGGTGCTGGCCGACGCGGCGCATGAACTGGTCGGCGCAGGGGCCAGGATGCTGCTCGTGGCGTGCTCGGAATTCTCGCTGCTGACCCCTGCACTGTCCGCCGGGGTTCCCGTCATCGACACGATCGATGTGCTGGCCGACGCCATTCATCACCACACGCTGACACAACCGAGTTGACACCATGGCCATCACCTATCTTAAATCCGCCGACCCCCGACCGTCTGTGGAAAACCAGGATATCCGTGACATCGTGGCCATCATGCTGGCCAATATCGAACGCGAGGGCGAGGCGGCGGTGCGGGATTACGCACAGAAACTCGACGGATGGAGCGGCGATATCGTGCTGTCCGACGCCGCGCGCGCGGCCGCCTGCGCGCGCGTCCCCGAAGGGCTCAAGGACGACATCCGCTTTGCGCAGGCCAATATCCGCCGCTTTGCCGAAGCGCAGAAGGCGACGCTTGGCGAGTGTGAAATCGAAGTCATGCCGGGCCTGATCGCAGGTCAAAAGCAAATTCCGGTCTCCAGTGCCGGCTGCTATGTGCCCGGCGGTCGCTACAGCCATATCGCCAGCGCGCTGATGACGATCACCACGGCCAAGGTCGCGGGGGTAAAGCATATTACGGCCGTATCGCCCACGCGGCCAGACACCGGAATACCTGACGCTATCGTGTTCGCGATGAACCTGTGCGGCGCCGACCTGATCCTGAACCTTGGCGGCGTGCAGGGGATCGCCGCCATGGCGCAGGGTCTGTTCGGCGGCAGGCCGGCGGATATTCTTGTCGGTCCCGGCAACAGTTATGTGGCCGAGGCCAAGCGGATGCTTTTTGGCAGCGTCGGGATCGACATGTTCGCCGGCCCGACGGATTCCCTGGTCATTGCCGATCGCACGGCATCGGCAGAAACCGTCGCCTGGGATCTGGTCAGCCAGGCGGAACACGGCACGGACAGCCCGGTCTGGCTGGTGACCACCGACCGGGCGCTGGCCAGGGCCGTGCTTGACCGGGTACCGGACCTGATAGCGAGCCTGCCCGAACCCAATGCCTCCGCAGCGCGCACCGCATGGGCCGAACGCGCCGAAGTAATCCTGTGCGACACGCGCGAAGAAGCGGCACAGGTCGCGGATCGCTATGCGCCGGAACATCTTCAGGTTCTGGCCGAGGATCCCGACTGGTGGCTGAAGCGGCTGACGGCCTATGGCTCGCTGTTTCTGGGCAAGGAGACAACGGTCGCCTTTGGCGACAAGACCTCGGGGCCGAACCACGTGCTGCCCACCAGCGGCGCGGCGCGGTATACCGGCGGGCTGTCGGTGCACAAGTTCACCAAGACCGTGACCTGGCAGCGCTGCAACGCCGATGCGTCCCACGAACTGGCCCTGCGCACCGCGCGGATCAGCCGGATGGAGGGAATGGAAGGGCACGCACGCGCCGCCGATTTGCGCCTGCGCCCCTGATCCGCCAGAAGGCGCCCTGACCGGCCCGGCGCATGAATGTTGCGTCAGATCGGCAGGGCCGTGGTCTTTTTGACCACATCCAATATGACCGAGCTTTCCATCTCCTGAACGCCCGGCATCGTCACCAACTTGTCCTGAACGAGCGCCTGATAGTGGTCGATGTCACGCACGACAATGTGCAGGTGATAGTCGAACCCACCCAGCAACAGGACCGCATACTGGATCTCCGGAATGGCGCGGATTTCGCGCTTGAACGCCTCCAGCGCCTTTCTATCATGCTTGTTCAGCTTGACCCGTGCCACCACGAGCATGTTGAAGCCGAGCTGTCTCCGGTCAAGATCGACGTTTTTGCCCCGGATCACCCCGAGCTCCTGCAGGTGATTGATCCTGCGCGAACAGGGGGATTGCGAGAGACCGACCCTTTCGGCGATTTCCGTGACTGTCCGGCTACCGTCAGCCTGCAATGCGCGAAGGATACGCATGTCGGTTTCGTCGAGATCAGGCATGATGCAGACCCAATTTGTATAAATGGCGACAAAATAATGCAAAACTTCATCGGATATGTCCAGCTTTGGAAATCCTAGCCGCGTCTGGCGTGCGATAGTGGCTGCAGGTTTCAGACATTTAGGAGGAGACCGATGGCAGCGAGTGTTATCATCGGTGCAAAACACATGCCGACAGGTGGTTTGCAGGGTGGATTTGGCAGCGTGACCGCAACCGGGTTGCGGGAAATTGCCATCCACAGCGCCCCTGCCCGGGCCGGGGCGCCGGGCAACGCCGTGAACGACCCGCTGCTGGACGTCGATCACGACCGCAGGAACGTAAATGGCGACGAGCCGCTCGCCGTCACGATTAAAAAGGGAGTGATCCAATGTCCGCAACCCTGACCGAAGAACAGACCATGATCCGAGACATGGCTCGCCAGTTTTCACGGGAAAAACTGACGCCCCGCGCGGCAGAGCGCGAAGCGGCGGGCCAGATCGAGTCCGGGATCATAAGCGAGATGGGCCAGCTCGGCTTTCTCGGCATGACGGTGCCCGAAGAGATGGGCGGTGCCGGGGCCGATTATGTGTCCTACGCCCTCGCCCTGATGGAGGTTGCGGCGGGTGATGGCGCGGTGTCCACGATGATGTCGGTGCATAACGCTCCGTTCTGCGCGATCCTGCAGAAATATGCCTCCACCGAGCAACAGGAGGCCTGGCTGAGACCGGCGGCGCAGGGGGCATTTATCGGATGTTTCGCACTGACCGAACCAAGCACGGGAACCGACGCGGCAGCGATCAGGACCCGCGCCACACGCACCAATGACGGCTATGTGCTGAACGGCTCGAAACAGTTCATTACCTCGGCACGGATCGGTGGGGGCACGATCGGTTTTGCGGTAACCGACCCCGACGCAGGCAAGAAAGGTATTTCCGCCTTTTACTTTGAGCAGGGCACGCCCGGATATATCGTCGCCGAACCGGAACGGAAGCTGGGCCAGAAGGCATCGGACACCTGTGCGCTGACCTTCGAGGACATGAAACTCGATCACGAGGCCCTGATTGGCGAAGAGGGTCAGGGGTTGTCCATTGCCCTGTCCTCGCTCGAAGCCGGGCGTATCGGCATCGCGTCGCAATCGGTTGGCATGGCACAATCGGCGCTGGACCATGCGGTCACCTATGCCCTCGAACGCACCGCTTTTGGCAAGCCGATCTTCGACCATCAGGCCGTGGCCTTCCGCCTTGCCGACATGGATGCCCAGATCGAGGCGGCGCGGCAACTGGTGCTGCACGCCGCGCGGCTCAAGGACCTTGGCCAGCCTTGCCTGCGCGAAGCGTCGATTGCCAAGCTGACCGCCAGCCAAATGGCGGAACGGGTGGTATCGGACGCAATCCAGACCCTTGGCGGCTATGGGTACCTGTCCGAATTCCCCCTTGAACGCATCTATCGCGACGTGCGCGTGTGCCAGATTTACGAAGGCACCTCTGATGTTCAGCGCATCAATATTTCACGAGAACTGAAACGGAGGTATCAGCAATGAAGATCGGCGAAACCACGCCCGCCATCATCACGGGCGGGGCCTCGGGGCTGGGCGCGGCGGTTGCCACCGCCCTGCGCGGTCGGAACGTGCCCGTCGGCATTCTCGACATGAACGCCGACGCCGGCGCCGCATTCGCGGCAGAGATCGGCGCGAGCTTTGCAGAATGCGACATTGCAGATGCCGCCGCGGTCACCACCGCGCTTGTCCGGTTGCGCGAACAGCAGGGGCAGGAACGCATCTGTGTCAACTGCGCCGGCATCGCCCCGGCGGCCAAGACCGTATCGCGGGGCGCGGCACATGATCCGAAGCTCTATGCCAAGGTGGTCGGCGTCAACCTGATCGGCACGTTCAACGTGTCTACGCAATCGGCGCTCGGCATGTCGGCGGCAGAACCGCTGAACCCGGACGGCGAGCGCGGAGTCATCATAAACACCGCCTCGATTGCCGCGTATGAAGGCCAGATGGGACAGCTCGCCTATGCGTCGTCCAAGGCGGGGGTCGTCGGGCTGACATTGCCGATGGCCCGGGATCTCGCCAAGAGCGGTATCCGCGTCATGGCCATCGCACCGGGCATCTTTGCGACACCCATGGTGACCGCCTTTCCGCAAGAGGTGCAGGACGCGCTGGCCCGGACCTCGGAATTCCCGCAGCGACTGGGCCGGGTCGAGGAGTTCGCCGATCTCGCGCTGCATATCGCCGAGAACGGCATGCTGAACGGAGACGTCATCCGGCTGGACGCCGCCACCCGAATGCAGGCGAAATGACCATGAAGCTCAACTTTCCCCATCCGCCCGCGCGACCCAACGAAACTCCGGATTTTTCAGCCCTCGATATTCCGCCTGCCGGCGCGCTCGATGTTCCGCCGCTGGACATCGCGGCCGTCGACAGCCGGGATTATGCCAACGGCCTGATCCGGGTGCTGAATGAACACGGCGAGGCCGTCGGACCCTGGGCCGACTATATTGCCGATCTGGACTCCGGGACACTGCTGCAGGGGCTGCGCGACATGCTGCGAATGCGCGCAGTGGACAAGCGCATGCTGAATGCACAGCGCCAGGGCAAGACATCGTTCTACCTGCAATGCACAGGCGAAGAAGCCATCGGGTGCGGGTTCCAGCGCCAGCTTGCCGCGGGTGACATGAACTTTCCGACCTATCGGCAGCAAAGCCTGCTCATCGCGGCGGATTATCCGCTCGAAAGCCTGATGGGTCAGCTCTATTCCAACGATCTCGACCCGCTGGAAGGGCGGCAACTGCCGATCATGCATTCCTCGCGCGAGCACGGGTTTTTCAGCATTTCCGGGAATCTGGGCACCCAGTACATTCAGGCGGTTGGTTGGGCGATGGCCAATGCGCTGAGCGACAACGGGCAGATCGCCGCGGCATGGATCGGCGACGGCGCGACCGCCTCGAACGATTTTCACGCCGCGTTGCTGACCGCCTCGGTCTATCGCCCCCCGGTGATCCTGAACATCGTCAACAATCAATGGGCGATCTCGACATATACCGGCGTCGCCACCGGCGGCTCGCGCACCTATGCGGCGCGGGCACGGGGCTATGGCATACCGGCGATGCGGGTCGACGGGAACGATTATCTCGCGGTCGCGGCGGTGTCGAGATGGGCGGTCGAGCGCACGCGGGCCGGGCACGGGCCGGTGGCAATCGAATGGTTCACCTATCGTGTCGCCGCGCATTCCACCTCGGATGACCCGTCAGCCTATCGCCCGAAGGACGAGGCAAAGGCCTGGCCGCTGGGCGACCCGATCGAACGGCTCAAGACCCATCTGGTGTTGCGCGGAGACTGGTCGGATGACCGCCACGTGCAGACCGAGGCCGAGATACTGGACGGTGTGACCGCTGTTCAGAAAGAGGTCGAAAGACACGGGACATTCGTGAATCCGCAACCCACGTCACCTTCGACGATATTCAAGGGAGTTTACGCGGACATGCCCGAGCACCTGCGCCGCCAACGTCAGGAGATGGGGTACTGACATGCCAAGAATGACAATGATCGAAGCGTTGCGCGACGCCATGGATGTCATGCTGAGCCAGGACCCGAAGGTCTTGGTGTTTGGCGAGGATGTCGGGTATTTCGGCGGCGTGTTCCGCTGTACTGCCGGACTTCAGGCCAAGCATGGCGAAAACCGGGTGTTTGACACCCCCATCAACGAAAGCGCCATCGTCGGCATGGCGGTCGGCATGGCCGCGCAGGGCATGCGCCCCTGTGCCGAGGTACAGTTCGCGGATTACGTCTATCCCGCCTATGACCAGATCACGCAAGAGGCCGCGCGCCTGCGGCACCGTTCGAACGGGATGTTCACCTGCCCGCTGGTGGTGCGGATGCCGACGGGCGGCGGTATTTTCGGCGGCCAGACCCACAGCCAGAGCCCGGAGGCACTGTTTACCCATGTCGCCGGTCTCAAGGTGGTGATCCCCTCGACACCGTACGACGCCAAGGGCCTGCTCATCGCAGCCATCGAAGACCCGGACCCGGTGATCTTTCTGGAACCCAAGCGGCTTTATAACGGCCCGTTCTATGGCGATCATTCCGGCAAATCGGTGGGCTGGGCCCAGCACCCGGCGGGTGATGTCCCCGAGGGACATTACAGCATCGACCTTGGCAAGGCGGATATCCGCCGCGAAGGGTCGGATGTCACGGTGCTTGCCTATGGCACGATGGTCTACGTCGCCGAAGCCGCCGCCGACAAATCAGGCATCGACGCCGAGATCATCGACCTGCGCAGCCTATTGCCGCTGGATCTCGGGACCATCAAGGCATCGGTGGAAAAGACCGGGCGCTGCGTTGTGGTCCACGAGGCGACCCGCACAAGCGGCTTTGGCGGCGAGTTGATCGCCGAGTTTCAGGAGGCCTGTTTCTGGCACCTGAAATCGCCGCTGCAACGGGTCACAGGATGGGACGCCCCCTATCCGCATGCCACTGAATGGGATTATTTCCCGGGTCCGGATCGCGTGATCCGCGCCCTTCAGACATCGATGGAGGACTGAATGAACATTCTTTCCGTAAAGCTGCCTGACGTGGGCGAAGGTGTGACCGAAGCCGAACTGGCGGAGTGGAACGTCAAGGTCGGCGACATCGTCAAGGAAGACGACGTGATCGCCGCCGTCATGACCGACAAGGCCACCGTCGAGATCCCCTCGCTCTACGGCGGCAAGATCACATGGATCGCAGGCGAAATAGGCGACATCCTGGCCGTCGGTTCCGATCTCGTGCGCATCGAAACCGATGCCGAGGCCGTGGCCGAACCCGGCGCGGCCAGCGATCAGGATGACGAAACATCCGAGCCGGAACCGGAGCCGACCCCCACGCCGGATGCACCGCCGCCACCACCCGCCCCGGAACCGACACGCATCCCGACCGGTTCCGCTCCGCCGCGCGCCGAAGGCACCCCGCCTCTGGCCTCACCCTCGGTGCGCGCCCGCGCGCGCAAGGGCGGCATCGACCTGCGGCAGGTCCACGGTTCGGGACCTGCCGGGCGCATCACCCAGCAGGATCTTGACGAGTTTTTTGCCCGGCCATCCCAGCCCGCAGGGCATGGCGGACGCGTCGCACGGACCGGAACCGAGGAAATCAAGGTCATCGGCATGCGCCGCAAGATCGCCGAACGCATGGCGCTCGCCAATGCGCGTATACCGCACATCACCGTGGTCGAAGAGGTCGATGTGACTTCGCTGGAAGAACTGCGCGCCGGCATGAATGCGGGACGCGGGGACAAGCCGAAACTCACGGTGCTGCCCTTCATCGCGGCGGCCCTGTCCAAAGCCGTTGTCGACCATCCCGAGATGAATGCCCATTACATGGATGATGACGGCATCGTCGTTCGCCATGCCGGTGTGAATATCGGAATGGCAACAATGACCGATGCCGGGCTGGTCGTGCCGGTTCTGCGGCATGTCGAAAGCCTTGGCCTGTTTCAGACCGCCGCCGAGATTTCCCGCCTGTCCGAGGCCGCGCGCGCGGGCAAGGCCACGCGCGACGAATTGACCGGGTCGACCATCACCATCACCTCGCTCGGCCCGCTTGGCGCACTTGCCACCACGCCGATCATCAACCACCCCGAGGTCGCCATCCTTGGCGTGAACAAGATGGCCACCCGCCCGATGTGGGACGGCAGCCAGTTCGTGCCGCGCAAGATGATGAACATCTCGGCCAGCTTCGATCACCGCGTGATCGACGGGTGGGATGCGGCCGTCTTTGTGCAGCGCATCAAGACCCTGCTGGAAACCCCGGCGCTGATCTTTATGGAGGAATGATCCGTGAAAACCGAAACCTGCAAGCTGCTGATTATCGGTGCGGGCCCGGGGGGATATGTCTGCGGCATCCGCGCGGGGCAGCTTGGCATCGACACGGTCGTGGTCGAGCGCGAAAACCCCGGTGGCACCTGCCTGAACGTCGGCTGCATCCCGTCCAAGGCGCTGATCCATGCCGCCGACGAATTTGCCAGGGCGACACATTTCGCCAGCGACAACGATCTGGGCATCGCAACGGCGGCACCGACGATCGACATGGCAAAGACGGTTGCGTGGAAGGACGGTATCGTCAAGCGGCTGACTGGCGGGGTTGCCGGACTGCTGAAAAAGGCCGGGGCGCGATATGTGTCCGGAACGGCGCAGATTGTCGACGGCAAGACCGTCGAGGTCGCCACCGCCGACGGACTGCTGCGGATTCATTGCGAAAACCTCGTGATCGCCACTGGATCGCGGCCGCTCGAACTGCCCTTCCTGCCATTTGGTGGACCGGTCATTTCATCGACAGAGGCGCTGGAGCTGCAAACGGTTCCGCAAAAGCTCACGGTGGTCGGCGGCGGATATATCGGGCTTGAGATCGGCACCGCGCTGGCCAAGCTTGGCGCGACCGTCACGGTGATCGAGGCCGCAGACCGCATCCTGCCGCAATATGACGTCGAACTGACCAAACCGGTTCTGAACCGGCTCAGGGCGCTCGGCATCACGGTGCACCTGTCGGCCAAAGCCAGGGGACTGTCCGAAGACGGCAGCGCCCTGCGCGCAGAGACACAGGATGGCGCACTGGAAATTCCGTCTGACAAGATTCTCGTGACCGTGGGACGCAAGCCCGTGACGGAAGGCTTTGGCCTCGCCGATCTGGGCCTGACGATGCACGGCCCCTTTGTGGCCATCAACGATCATTGTGCGACCTCGATGCGCGGTGTCTATGCCATCGGTGACGTTACCGGCGACCCGATGCTGGCCCATCGCGCGATGGCGCAGGGCGCAATCGTTGCCGAGCATATAGCCGGGCATCCCTCGGTCTGGGACAAGCGCGCCGTGCCTGCCGTGTGCTTTACCGACCCCGAAATCGTCACCGTCGGCGTTCTGCCCGGTGAGGTTGAGGGCTCAAAGACCGCGATGTTTCCGTTCGCCGCCAATGGCCGTGCGATGACCATGGAACGTGATGACGGATTCGTCCGCGTCGTCCACGATCCCGATACCGAGCTGGTCCTGGGCCTGCATGCCGTGGGTGCGGGGGTTTCGGAATTGTCCGGAGAGTTCGCCCTGGCAATCGAAATGGGTGCAACGCTGACCGATATCGCCGCGACCGTTCACGCCCACCCCACATTGTCAGAGACCGTGCAGGAAACCGCCCTGAAATCACTCGGACAGGCGCTGCATATCTGAGACTACGGCGAAGCAACCGGTCGTAGCCAATGGATGGTGCAGGTGGGTCTAAAGCCTGCCCCGTCTGCACCGGACCAGATGGTTACCGACCGGGATCGGGACGCATGGTCGCCATCAATTCGGCGACCTTGATCCCGAATTTTCGCAATTCGGACCGGTTCATGATCACACCGTTCTGCGTCAGGTAAAGCCAGTCGGTCACCTTCAACGTATGCCCACCCGCCTCTTGTGGGAGAATGATCTCGTACTCCATGCGCAACGTCGCCCCGGACACCACGCCCTTTGCTTCGCCCACGATGTCGTCGGCGGTGGCGGTGAACGTGTCGCCAGGCCCAAGCGTCAAATACCATTTCCGGCTTTGCTTGCGACCCGTTGAATAGGTGAACTCTTCGGACAATGTGCCGGTGTCGCCGTCCCAAATGCCATGCATCTTTGCCGTAAAGCGGCTGGTGACACGACCGCCCGGCCCATAGATCAGCCCCTCGGACAGGATCGGTCCCGACAGGTGCGTCTTGAGCGAGAAGGCCGGGGTTGTCTCTGCATAATCAGCAGGAGACTGGGCGCGGAAACTGAAGAACATGGCCTTGACCACGATCACCACAAGCACGAGCACCAGCAACGCAATCAGGAGTTTCATGAACGTCGTTCCTCTGTCGGAAGCGCCAGGACCAGCCCGATTGCGCCGAGTTTCAGAATACAGGGTATCACCGCGTAACAGATATTCAGCACGCCCAACGCCGCCGCATCGTTGGCGGAACCGGGTTCGAACCCATAGCTCTGGAGCACCGGGAGCACCGAAAACGCGGCCAGCGCCAACCCCAGCTTGCCCGCAAAGGACCAGATGCCGAACGCCTGCGATGCACGCAGCCCGGCCCGTGTCAGCGCGACCGAGAACATCGCCGGGAGGATCACCAGATCGGCGCCCAATGCGGCGCCGGAAATGACGCAGATGACGGCAAAGCCGAACAGGTTTCCAGCAGAGAGAAACGCCGCGCCAACAAAGCCGAGAATGGCGAGCGGCATGCCTATCAGCAGCGTGGTGCGCGGCCCCAGATGCTGGCTCAGACGGGTCCAGAGCGGCACGCTCAGCCCGGCACTGAAAAAGAACAGGATCAGCAGCGGCCCCGCCCTGCCCACCAGCCCAAGACGATCTTCGACGAAAAACAGGAACAGAGTCGAAGTGATCGCCACCGGCAGACTGTTGACAAGGGCGAGCAGCAGCAGCCGCAATCCCCCCGCGTCTCCGAGAGCGGCGAGCGACAGGCGATCACCGGCCACAACCGGGCGACGCCAGATCGGCAGCGTCACCAATGCCGTGATCAGGGCGATCGCGCCAAGAAACACCCCGAATGCCGGATAACCCTGTGAGGCCGCGCCCATCGACACAAAGACGGTGGGCGCGATGGCGGCGACGATCACGCCAGCGAGCATACCGCCCTCGCGATAGGCGGCGAGCGTCATCAGGGCATCGGGTGTCCTGTCGCTGGCCAGAGTCGCGCTCCGCCCGTATAGCAGGATCATTCCCAGGCTGTAGGCCGAGAACAAAAGGATCAGGACCGCAATCAGCTGAACCATCACATCCGGACCGCTCTGCAATGTGAAAAGCGCCGGAAACCCGACGGCGAGCCCCAACGCCGCCGCAACGGCAAACGCCACCTGCGCCCTGGGCCAACGGTCGATGGCCCACCCGATCAGCGGATCCTGCACCAGATCGACCAGGCGGATCAGCAACAGGATGGTCCCGATCGCACCCAGCCCAAGACCGAGATTCACCGAAGCAAAGCGCGGCAGGTGGATGTAGAGCGGAATACCGGCGGCGGCCAGCATCAGCGCATAGAGACTGACCCGCGGATAGACCATCATTCGCCCCGGAGCTTGCGCGTAAATCGGCGTGAGCGGGTGTCTTCACCCAGAAAGATCGCCATGAAGCGGGATTTGATCCGGGGATGCTGCAACGTACAGGTTCGCCGGCCGTTCAGCCAGAAACCGATCCGGTCCTGCCCCTTTGATACGGCGGCAAACCGATCCCCCTTTTGCACATCCGCGAAACACCGGTCCAGTTGCTGGCGCACCGGCAAGGCGCCGCCGGTCCGCTCAAGTTCGCGGAGGGTGTATTTGGTCAGATCGTCGCGGCTGAGATTCCGCATATAGGTCAATTCCAGTGCGAAATCACGGTTCCAGTCCAACGGTGCGCCCGCCTGGGTGTAAAGCCGCGCCCTGTAAAGAGGAAAACCGAACAGCCGGAACACCGCCTCGCCGCGCAACTCGGCACCGGGCAGGTTGTTGGCGATGGTGGATGCCTGTGCGCACAGCGGCGCAAGCATCGCGACGCAGAGACAGATGATCCTAAGCATGGGCCAGCTCGACCTGAACAACATCCGTGTGCCCGATGGCAAAGGACGCGGCGCAGCTCTCAAGGTAATATCGCCAGTTCCGAAAGAACGCTTCGCCAAAACCCTGCTCGGTTATCCGGGCCTTCTGCGTCACCAGACGATCGGCCCATATCCGGCAGGTTCGGCCGTAATCGGCCCCGAAAGCAAAGCTGTCTTCTATCCTGAGCCCCGCTGCCCCTGCCTGCTGCCGGATCACCCCGTCGGACAACAGCATGCCGCCGGGAAAGACATATTGGCGAATGTAATCGGACGAGGTGCGGTAGCGTTCGAAAAAGCTGTCCTGCACGGTGATCGCCTGCAACAGCACGCGTCCGCCATCGGCAAGGCTGCGCTTGAGCGTGGCGAAATAGCCGGGCCAGTAGCGTGCGCCCACGGCCTCGATCATCTCGATCGAGACAATGTTGTCATATGTACCGGTGATATCGCGATAGTCCCGCAACTGGATGTCGGCACGACCGTCAAGACGCGAGTCGGCATAGCTGTGCTGGTTTGGCGAAATCGTGATGCCGGTCACGTTCCGCCCCTCGGCGCTGGCCTGTTCGGCGAACCCGCCCCAGCCGCAACCGATTTCCAGAACCCGTTCCCCCGATCCCAACCGTGACAGCGCGCGGGCGTTCTTGCGGGTCTGCGCCCGGCCAAGATCGGTTTCGGAATCGCCGAAGAGGCCCGAGGAGTATGTCA
Source organism: Sedimentitalea sp. XS_ASV28 (assembly GCF_041224545.1). Taxonomy (NCBI): domain Bacteria; kingdom Pseudomonadati; phylum Pseudomonadota; class Alphaproteobacteria; order Rhodobacterales; family Paracoccaceae; genus Sedimentitalea; species Sedimentitalea sp. XS_ASV28. Next base: position 34,576 of record NZ_JBGFGP010000157.1, read on the forward strand.
TGCCTTCGTCCAGCCAGAGACCGTAGAATTCATTACCGACATCGTAATGCGACCGGATATTCCTGCGGGCGCCACGGCGCGAATTGGCGCGCAGCAGCGTATCGACCATGCGGAACCTGACACGGCTCAGCGATCCGGCATGGTCATACTCCGCAAGATGATCGCGGTTGCGCATGACGAGCGACAACAAGCCTTCGATCGACGGCGTATCCCAAAGCCCCTGAACATAGCTCTCGCCCAGCCCCACCTGGCCATGCGCTGCCATCGCCGATACCGCCGCCCAATCCCGAATGGTGATTTCCGCTTCCGGTCCGGACGTGCCGAACTGATACCGTTCGCCCTCGGGTGTCCGCAGGATAAGCTGCCCCTCACGCACACGCGCGCAGGTCGACAGGAAGTTCGCCTTCAAGGCCCTGTTGGTCAAGCGCATGGGTCATTCCTTTCTGGTGGTGGGGGTCATTCAGCCTGCGCACGATCCGCATGGCGCTGGCAATTCCGTCTTCGTGAAATCCGTGACGGTTCCAGGCACCGGCAAACCAGGTTCGGTTCTGTCCCTGCAGACCAGCAATATCGCGCTGCGCGGCAAGCGCCGCCTTGTCGAATACCGGGTGTTCGAAATCGACGGTGTCATAAGTCATCTCGCCGGGGATTTCGCGCGCGGGATTCAGCGTGACAAATAGCGGATCGCTCTCGGGAATGCCTTGCAACCTGTTCATCCAGTAGGTGACGCCGATTTTTCCCGCTTGCGAGTGATAACTCCAGCTCGACCAGCAGGCCCGGCGGCGCGGCATCTGGCTGGCGTCGCGATGCAGAACCGCGCGGTTGGTCTGATAACGCACGCGCGACAGGGCGTCCGCTTCTGCTGACGTTGCTCCATCGCCCAGTATTCTCATCGATTGATCGGAATGGCAGGTCAGGATCAACTCGTCATGAAGATCGGGCGCGCTCCCCTCGGTTCCGATTTCAACCCCTGCCTCGCCACGCCGGACATTGCGAACCGCCGTACCCTTGCGAATGCGGCAACCACGCGCGACCAATGCGGCTTCGAGACGTTTGACATATTCGATGCTTCCGCCCCTGACCGTCCACCATTGATGTTCGGCCGAGCCGGCGAGCAGCGCATGATTCCTGAAGAACTGCACCAGCGATCTTGCGGGAAACTGGTCGACCTCCTCGATCGGGGTGGACCAGATCGCGCCGCACATAGGCATCAGGTAATGTTCGCGGAAACTGTCGCCCAGTCCGAGTTCGGTAACCAGCTCTCCAATGGTCATGTCATCGCTCTGCGCCGCCGCCACTGCCTGTTTTCCAAAACGCAGGATATCGGCGATCATCTTGTAATACCGTGGCCGCAACAGGTTGCTTTTCTGCGCCGTGATCGCACCGAGATTTGTCAGACCGTATTCGAAGCGCCCGTCGTCGATACTTGCGCCAAAGCTCATTTCGCTTTTGATCACGGGAACATCCAGATCGCGGAACAGCCGGGTCAGGTTCGGATAGGTCGCATAGTTGAACACGATAAAGCCGGTATCGACGGGCTGATCGGCGTTGCGCCCGGCGATCACTGTCCGCGCATGACCTCCGAGCCGTTCGGACGCTTCGTACAGGGTGACGTCGTGGTATGGTGCCAGATAATAAGCGGCGGACAGGCCGGAAATGCCCCCCCCGACAATGGCAATCTTCTTGCGCGCACCCAGGGTCTGATCGAGCATTCTGTCCTCATCTTTCAATCGTTATGAAGCAGTTACGTGCAAGCGGGCGGGTCGGATCATTTGCTTTTCAAAGAAAATTCGACGTGCGACTGATCCGCGTCGCGCCGGCTGGCGTATAAGGGGCGAGATGATTGAACATATCGCTGCCAGAACCCATCACAGCCGAAAGGGCGCGTTGAAGAACGCCTTTGCCTACGGGGTGGATTATGTCCTGACCGATTTCGACGCAGGCTGGCCTGCGCTGATCTCGCGAAACCGCTTCAACCTGTGGTCAATTCGCGACCGGGATCATGGTGGCCCGCGTGGCGATGGCCGCGGCGCCGGCTGGTTCAGAGATGTTCTTTCAGAGCACGGATTTGACAACCCGGATGCACGGCTCTTGCTGCTCACGCAGCCCGGATATCTCTGGTTCCGGTTCAATCCTGTCAGTTTCTGGATCGCCATGGTCGACGGCATGCCGCGGGCCTTCGTGGCCGAGGTCAACAGCACCTTTGGCCAGCGGCATTGCTATTTTTGCGCCCATGACGATTTTCGACCCATCGTCGCCTCCGACCGGATGATCGCGGAAAAGCGCATGCACGTGTCCCCGTTTCAGCAGGTGCAGGGCCGATACCTGTTCAATTTCGGCATGACCGAAACCGCGATCAACATACGCATTTCCTATGAAAACGGCGATCAGGGCGTTCTTGCAACCCTGTCCGGCAAACGCCGCCCCGCAACGAACCGCGCCCTGCTCGGCGCGGCGTTGCGGCGACCGATGGGGGCCGCACGGGTCCTCGCCCTGATCCACTGGCAGGCCCTGATCCTCGCGTTCAAACGCGCACCATTCCTGCGTCGCCAGCCGCCGCCCGCCGCGCTTGTCTCGGATGGCCATCACACCCAAGGAGACCCGGCAGGATGATTTCGGTCAGCGGCAAAGTCTACTGGCTCGTCGGTGCCAGCGAAGGCCTCGGGCGAGAGTTGGCGCGACGCCTTGACCAGGAGGGGGCACATCTCATTCTGAGTGCCCGCAACGCCGACCGGCTCGAGAGCCTGTGCGCGGACCTGACACACGCGCGCAGCCTGCCGATGGATGTCACCGATATCGATGCGATACGTCGCGCGTATGGCGAAATCGATCACCTTGATGGCGTGATCTATAATGTGGGTTCCTATGATCCGATGCGTGCAACCGATTGGAGCAGTGACGCGGCGCTGACGATGTGCGACGCCAATTTCATGGGCGCCATGCGCGTTCTGGGACAGGTCATGCCGACATTCACGGCGCAGGGTCACGGCGATATCACACTGATCGGTTCACTGGCCGGCTATCGCGGGTTGCCCGCCGCAATCGGTTATGGCGCCAGCAAGGCCGCCCTGATCAGCCTTGCCGAAACCATGCGGTTCGATCTTCGGGATACCGACGTGGTGGTTCGGGTGGTGAACCCCGGCTTTATCAAGACAAGACTGACGGAAAAGAACGATTTTTACATGCCGATGCTGATGACCGCCGATCAGGCGGCGGAACGGGTCTTCCGGGCGATGTGCAAGCGACGGTTTCGCACCGATTTCCCTGCGCCGTTTGCGTGGCTGATCCGGCTTCTTCCGTATCTGCCGGATTGGCTGGTCTATCGGGGCCGCTGACTTCGCTCGCTGTGGCAACGCGCGGTCCGTGAGCGGAGCGGATTGGCTCAGATTCTAAAAACCGGTTGCAGCAATCGTGGGACGATGGCGTTGAAGCGCAGACGCGCATCGGTCGCCGCGAGGCAGATACAGGCCCCCCCGTCATCCGCGATGGGCGTGTGTTCGAGATCTTCGTCGGCAATTTCAAGATCGCCGACGCCAAACTGGCCGGTCTCATCACTGAAACTGCCCTGCAGGACGAGGGTCAGTTCCATTCCGTTGTGCCCATGATCCGGCACCGCCTGTCCGGGTTGAATATGGAGCAGGCGCACAGACCCGGATTTATCTTTGGACAGGATATCCTGCCGCACCCCCATACCCAGCGTTTTCCAGCGCGGTGCCCGCCCCTTGAGCGCCTGCATGACGGGCCCCGGATACACCCCCGATCGCTCATAGACCGGCTCCGGAATGAACGGCGCATCCAGCATGGACAGAATATCGTCCTTCAGGCCGGATGACACGGCCACGGTTTCGGTATCTTCAAGCAGGACGCCACCAACCGCCCGATGCGCCTCAAGACCCGCACGACATTGCGGGCACATCGAAACATGGCTTGCAACGACAACGGAAAACGCATGCGACAGGTTCCCTGCGGCATAAGCAGCCAACAATGCGTCCGGTACGTGATGAGTAATGACACCACTCATTGCTTGAGGTCCTTCAATTCGTGTCTGAGGCGTTGCAGGCCCAAGCGGATGCGCGATTTTATGGTTCCAAGCGGAATCCCTGTCTGTGCGCTGATCTCCTGGTGGGTCATCTCGCCCATATAGGCTTTCTCGATCATCTCGCGCTGCTCGGATGTGAGTTTTCCCAGGGCTTCCTTCAACATGCCTGCTTCCTGCTCGAGCCCGAGTATCTGGCTCGCATCCGGCTCGGCTCCGGGTTCTTCACGCAGCTCTTCCGGCATTGGGCGGCTGTCCTTGCGGGCGATGTCGATCTGGCGATTGCGCGCGATCTGGTAAATCCACGCCGAGACCTGAGCGCGATGCGGGTCGAACAGCGCGGCCTTGCGCCAAACGGTCAGCATCACATCCTGTACGATCTCTTCCGCCTGATGCGCGGATGTCCCCGAACGCATGATGAAGCCCTTGAGCCTTGGTGCGAAAAAGTCGAACAGCGCGCAGAACGCGGTGCGGTCGCGTTCATCGCGCACCGCGATCATCCAGATCGTCTGCTGTGACAGGTCGGCATTTGTCTGCGGCACGGCGGTCTTATCCTTGCGGAAGGCCGTGCGGGCACGGCGCGGGCGGTGCCCGATATATGCGAGCTGTGTCAACATAACCAGACTACGGCCGATCATGAAATATGGATCACAATTCTTTTGATAGCGCGTTATCAGCCGACGTCTTGCACCTCTGATGAACCACAAGGCGTCTCCGCAAATACCGGTGCAGAAAATCCCGGCGCGAGCAGGGCCTGATCAGTCGGCTTCATCCATCAGGCCGCGTACCCATCGCCCCGCCGCGATTGTTGCGGGAATGCCAAGAGGCACCGCAATCACGAGCGCCTGCACCGGAGACAGCGCGGTCAACCCGATGGCCTGCCCCATCAGCCCCAGCATGAAAAGATTGATGGCAACCGCAGCCATCGCGAACGGGTATAGCAGCAGGGCCAGCCTGCGCACCGACCATTTGCCCTGCCCGCTCATCGCGGCCACGTGCTGCACGTCATGGGCGCGCGCGCGATACCCTTGATACATATTTGCCGGACCGCCGCGCCCGCCTCAGTGACTGGTGCCTTCGGAAAAGCTGATCTTGTTCCAAACATTGTATTTCCCCGAGGGTTTCTTCATCGGCAATCGCCTGACTTCTTTCAGCGTCGCCGCGTCGTAGACGATCACCGCACCGTCATTTTCCCAGACCGACACCAGCGCATATCGTCCATCCCGCGTAAATTCGACATGGGCCACCGTCGCACCCGGTACCGGGCGCAATGTCCTGACGATTTCAAGCGATTGCTTGTCGATAACGTGCATGACGTCGCGATTGGGGCCGAAAAAGACATCTGCCCAGAAATATCGTGAATTTTCATGGCTGCGCAGGAAAAAGCCCGGCCCGAGGGTTTCGATTGTCGTTATCAGTTCCCAGTTCGCGGTGTCGATCACCGACAGTTTGCCCTCTTTCAGATGCGGCGTCGCCATCACGCGCCGGCCCTCTCTGGCCCATGTGATTCCCGATCCCAGATGCGGCATCCCATTGAGCGGCAACTCGGCGATCTCGCGGCCGGCCACGAGGTCGACAACCACCGCCCGTTTGCCATCGCGGGCCGCACCGATCAGGTTGCTGTAATCATCCGAAAAGAAGAAATCATCGAGGGGTTCGGAAATCCCGATCCGTCGCAGCGCAAATGATCCTGCGGACGCAGTGGACGCCCCTGCCTTGTTCTGTTCGTGATCCTGCGCAATTCCCCGTTGGACCGGGCGGCCATCAGGGGCAGTCGACAATTCCCAGATTTCTGCGGCGTCCTTGAGGGCGAGCACGAAGCTGTCTCGCTGCGGTGCCTGGTAGACGGCGGAAACACGACTTGGGATTCCGTTGCTGTCGACGACCGGCATCACCTGGTTCGGCATAAGATCATCGGTGGACAGGATCGCAAGGGACATGGGCAGGTAATTGGCAACCGCCAGCCATTTGCCATCCTTGCTGATCGCGATGTTCCGGCTGTTCAGTCCGGCGCGCACACGGCCGACCTCCTGCAGGGACCAGAGATCGTATTTCTGCACCCAACCGTCGCGTGACATGATAAAGACAAATCGGCCATCGGGCGTGAACTTTGGTCCGCCATGAACCGCAAAGGGCGTTGAAAACCGGTCGAGCACGTCAAAAGTATCACCATCAAGGACCGAGACATGATGGTCGCCGGTTTCCACGACCAGCGTTATATTCATCGGGTCGGCCTGCCAGATCGGCGCGGTGGCCGCCACATATGTGTCGCTCATGTTGCGAGTCGCGAGGATGTCCCGGACATCCCAGTCTGGCACGTCATCCAACGGCATCTTGAGAAATGCGGCAAGATTGGCGATCCGCTCCGCCCCAAGCGCATCGCCAAAAGCGGGCATCTGCGTCGCCGGGCGGCCAAGGGCAATCACATCGTCCAGAGCGGGGCCACGCATGCGGCCCAGCGTTTCCGGGATCAGCGCCGGGCCAAGCCCGCCCAGACGGGTTTCGCCGTGGCAAACAGCGCAATAGGTTTCATAATCGTCTTTCGCATCCGCGTTGACCGTTCCGGTCAATGCGATCATCCCCAGCATCAGGCTGGTCAGACCATCAAAAGAAACTATGCGCCGGATCATGCCGTTTGCCTCGAAAAGGAGTTGTCTTGAGCCTGTCCGTGTCCGCGACGCCGATTTCCTCGCCGCTCAGGTAGCAGGCCGGATCCTCGGCCCAGGGATCGCCGGTGAGTTGCAACGCGCGAATGCGGGTATTACCGCCGCAGACATCCTGCAACCGACACGTCCCGCACCGTCCCTTGAGAGGCCGGGGACGTGTGCGCAGCAGCGCCAGCATCGGATCATCGCCGGTCCATAACTCGGAGAACCGCGCGGTCTTGACATTCCCGACGGTGTAATCCGACCAGTATGTGTCAGGATGGACATTGCCGAGGAAATCGATATTCGCCACCCCCAGGCCGGACGAGTTCCCGCCCCAGGCCACCAGATGCTCGCGGACATGCGCAAGGCGATCCGTATCGAAATTGCGCGCCACCCATCCCAGGAAATATCCTGCATCCGCATCGTTGTTGCCGGTCACGATATCGAGCGCGGCAGCACCGTTCTCGGCCGCCCAGGCCCGCTCGATCAGCAGATCCATCGCCCGGCGGCTGCGATCATGTTCGGCATCCTCGCCCCGGTTCTTGTCGCCGCGCCCGGCATAGACAAGGTGCGACAGATAGAATTTGTCGACGCCCTCGTCTTCGCACAGTTGCAGGATGTCGGGCAGGCTCTGGTGGTTGCCTTCGGTCAGGGTAAACCTCAGGCCGACCTTTATCCCCCGCGCCTTGCACGCGCGCACGCCTCTCAACGCCTCGGCAAATGCGCCATCTACCCCGCGAAACCAGTCATTGGTCGCGCCGATCCCGTCGATCGAGATCCCGACATAGTGAAAGCCGATCTCCGCCACGCGATCCGCGGCATCGCCAAAAATCCGCGTTCCGTTGGTCGACAATGCCAGCATGCGGGATTTTCCACGCGCGTGTTCGGCGATTTCAAAGAAATCCCGGCGCGACAACGGCTCGCCCCCTGACAGGATCAGGCCCGGCACGCGCATCTCGCCAATATCATCCAACACCTCGAACACCCGTGAGGTTGACAACTCGCCCGGAAAATCGACATCGGCGGACACGGTATAACAGTGGCGGCATTTCAGGTTGCAGCGGCGCGTCAGGTTCCAGATCACCACGGGCTTGACCGGTCCCTTGCGCTGTCGCACCGGGGTCGGGTGGACCAGCTGGCGCATATATTCGCTCAGTCGGAACATGCCGGCGCCTCCCTGCGAAGCCGCAGCCCCGTCTTTTTCAGAATGCGGGTGGAATAGAGGATGTCATTGCCCCGTGATGCACGGCCCAGCAGGTCGGCAATCTGCCGGCGCTTGTCCTCGACCTCGTCGCGGGTGTGTCCGTGCACCATTGCAAACAGGTTGTAGGGCCAGTCGGGCAATGCCCTCGGACGTTCATAGGCATGCGTTACAAATGGCAACGCCCCCACCTGCGCCCCCAGTAAAGCGACGCGCGTATCCTCGACATCCCAGACCGTCATGCCATTTGCGGTCATGCCGAGCTTGAAATGGTTCGGAGCTGCGGCAATCCGGCGTATCACGCCGCTGTCCTGCATGGCCTGAAGCCTTGCCAAAAGCTCGTCTTCGCGCAGTCCAAGCGCTGCGGCCACTGCCGCATATGGTTCGGCGACCAGGGGCAGCCCGCCCTGCAGGGCGCTCACGATATCGCGGTCGGTCACACTCATGCCGCCACCCTGAAGCCGATGAAGAACTCGCGCAGTTTGGGAAAGCGCATCACCGGCAACCCGGTTGCGCGTTCGATCGCGTCCGCGGTTTCTGTGATCGCCACTGCATCCTCGGTCGCCAGCACGAACCACATGTTCAGACTGTGCTCGCGCTGGTAATTATGCGCGACCTCGGGAAAGGCGTTGACCCGGCCGCACACCTCTTCGAACCGGGCCGCAGGCACGTTCATGGCGCACAGGCAAAAGGCGCCCCCCATCGCCGCCGCATCAAAGAATGGACCGAACCGGGTGATCGCCCCGGCCTCTTTCAGACATTGCAATCGTCGCAGCAGGTCATCGACCGTTATCGACAACTCTGCCGCAATACCGTCGAACGGTGACGGGTGCAGGGCAACCCCGTCCTGCAAACGGTTGATCAGGGCACGATCAATGGCATCCAGCATCAGGCAGCCCTTCCCTTGTTCAGTTTGATCAACGCGCCCGTCTGCTTGAAGCAGCGCGTGGAAAACAACACCTTGTGCGCCGCTCCGGCCAATGCCGGCAGGGCGCGCACCTGATCCAGCGTCGCAAGCGCCTCGGGCCGGCTGCGTGCGTGGATCATGTTGTAAAGGCGGTAGGGCCAGATACCGTCGACAGGCCGCCGCTCATAACACAGCGTGACCCCTGGAACCCGGGCAAGGTCCGGTCCCACGCTGGCGGCCACCCCGGGCGTCACATCCCAGACGCACATCGCATTCGACGTCCAGCCCAACGCCCGGTGGCGCACGATCACGCCAAGACGGGCAATGACACCGGCCTCGTGCAACACAGCCACCCGCTCCAGCACGTCCGCCTCGTCCCGACCGAGGAATCGGCCAATGACCGCCCAGGGCCGCAGTTCGAACGGCATACCCCGCGTCAGGCATTGCAGAATACCCCGGTCTCCCGCCCTGATCACGTCCGGATCAGCCGGGCGAGGCGCTGGAACATCGCCGGCCCGACCATTCATGTGGAAGCCAAGATCGACATTGAACGGCCGCACGAGCCGGAGATCAAGCACCCGACGCCCAGCGCGTTCGGATATCCGCGCGATCGTGCCGTTCACATGCGCACGATCCGGGCCGGTGACGACGAACCAGAGGTTCCAAGCATCCTCGCGCAGGTAAGAATGGTTTACGCCCGGCTCCTCGCCCACGATACCGGCAATCATATCCAGCTCTTCCGACTTGGCCCGCAAGGCGGCAAGAGTGCTGGCAGACACGGTGTTGGGCGCACAGGTTGCACCGACGCGCGCGATCCTCCCTGAGGTACGCATGCGGCGCAGCCGCTCCAGAACCTCGGCATCCCCGATGCCCAGCCGCCGTGCCAAAACGGCAAACGGCTCCGGAACGATCGGAAAGTCCCTTTGCCAATCGTTCAGCAGGGCAGCATCGACAGGATCGGCGACGTTCTCCATCACAGGCCGATCCGATGCGCGCGGGCGGTAAAGAAAATTCCGGACGGGTCTTGCGCGTCGATCTCGCCGAGCTTTTCGAAAGTCCGCGTGTCGTAAATCATGACTTTTCCAGCGTCGCGCACCGAGATCCAGACTTCGTGCCCGCGAGGTGTGAATTCCATGTGCAACGCGGCAGGGCCGGGTTTGAACTCATGCACCACCTGCCGGGTCAGCGTATCGATCACCTGAATCGTGTCATTCAGAGGATGCGCGAAATTGACCCAGACCTGCCGCCCGTCCGGTCGTGCCATGGCAAAAACAGGTTGCCCGTGGGTGATGGTGCGTCCGGTTTCGACAAAATCACGGGCATCGACCCAGAGCACTTCATGACGTCCCACCGCGGGCAGTACAAATTCCCGACCTGTCAGGGCCCAGCCTTCGAGATGGGGCATCTTGTAGACGGGCAAGGGCGTCTCACCGCGACCATATCCCGCGAGCACGCGGACCGGTTGCGGCGTTTCCGCCCAGAGATCGAGCGCGCTCAACCCGTCCTCACCGAACAGGCCCGCGATATATTGGCGCCCATCACCGGTGATCAGCGCGTCATAAGGGTTGGCGCCCATCCCTTCAACGCGGGTGATCCTGGCATCGTTCCCCGCGAAATCCGCGATCCAGGTTTCGCCCGCATCCCAAAGGCTGAAGACAAATCGCCGACCCGGAGCATCCACCAACCCGACGGTCTTGGACCCGGTCGGGATGTCTGCCACAAGTTCGAGCGTTTCGGCGTCGAAAACGCGCACGCCGCCCGGTTCATAGTTCGACACCGCCACCAGCGTACCATCGTCCGAAATCGCGCCGCCGATGGAATTGCCCGCCTGAACCACGCGCTTGGCGATACGCCGTTGCACGATGTCCACCTTGGTCAATCCGCCATCCCGCCCAAAGACGAAGGCAAACCGTTGATCCGGCGAATAGACCAGCGACGCATGCGAAAGGTCGCCCAACCCTTCGATTCGATGCAGGACGGCACGCTCCGATTGATCGACCAGCAAAACGGACCCGCTGGCGCGTTCGATCACCAGCCCGAGATCGCCGGTCGCAAGCGTTTCGCCTGTGGCGCTCTGGCCGATCAGGGCAAACACGGCAAACAGCATGTGCAGGAATTTCATTCGCCCGCTCCTTTCAGAATGTATTCGGCGATCCAGAGCGCCTCGGCGTTGGACATCAGCGGGGCCCAGGGCGGCATCGGTGTGCCGGGGATACCGTTCAGGATCACCCCGGCCAGCGCCTCTCGGTCGTAATGGGCGAGCGTCTGCCTGCGCAGCTCCGGACCCAGCCCGCCTTTCAACGTCATCCCGTGGCAGGAACCGCAATCCTGATGCACCAGCCTTTCCAGCCGTTCAGGGTCCGGTTCCTGCGCCCATAGCGGTGTGCCGACCAGAGCGAGGGCGAGCAGGTTACGCATTGGCCGACACCATTGCGCTGGCCGCCATCTCCTGCGGCACTCCGGTTTCGGAATAAAGGGAGACGACCCGCCCGATCATGAACAGAACCGGCGGTTCGAGTTCCGCGACACGCAGGTCATGCGCGATCTTGTCAAGCCACGAGAACAAGCGCCGTTCACGCGGGGTCGTCGCCTCGGCGACCGCCAGAACCGGGGTGGTCGGGTCAAGTCCCGCGGTCATCAGACCCATCGCAATCTGCCCGATATTGGCAACACCCATATAGACCACCAGCGTCGTATCGGGATCAGCGAGGCGCCTCCAGTCAAGGTCGAGAACCTGGCCCGCCTGTCGGTGTCCGGTGACATATTGTACCGCCCCGGCCAGCCCGCGATGGGTGAGCGGCACGCCGGTGGCGCTGGCGGCGCCCTGCGCGGCGGTGATGCCCGGCACCACATGCACCTCGATCCCGTGCGACTGCAAGAACGCCGCTTCCTCCGAGCCGCGACCGAAGATCAGCGGGTCTCCCCCCTTGAGGCGCGCCACGATGCGCCCCTGTTCCGCGTGCGTCAGAAGCAGGGCATTGATTTCGTCCTGCGGTACCGGATGACATGCCGATGCCTTCCCGACCGAAATGCGTATGGCGGTTTCGGGACAAACCGCGAGGACATCCGGCGACACCAGACGATCATGCACAACGATTTCGGCCCCTTGCAGCAAGCGTTGCGCCCGCACGGTCAAAAGTTCCGGATCGCCCGGTCCGGCACCGATAAGGTACACTTGTCCTGCACGCGTCATGGCTTGGATTCCTGTCTGGCAACGGCTGGAAGAGGAATGCGGCAGGCCGGATGCAGCAGGGGCTGCGCCGGGCCTGTCGCGAGGGCTCAATAAACGTCGGCCCGTGTATTGTAGACGTTGAACTTGCCCGTCGGTGTCACAAGCCGCTCGTCCTTGATGACCTTCTTGAGTTCAAGCGTCTTGTCATCGACGACGACGATCGCGCTTTCCAGATCCTTGGCATTCCAGACCGAAAACCATACTTCCGTGCCTTCGCGGTTGAACTCCGGCTGAACGACACGCGGCTGGCCTTCGGCGATACCGGCCCATTCCCCGATCGGAAGCGTCGTGTATTCCGGCTCCTCACCCGCCTTCATGTCGGGAATCTTGAACACCGCAACCGACGCGGATGTCTCGGCATCCGGGTTCAGAGTCGCATCGACATAGAGGTTTTCGGATTCCGGATGCGTCTTGATGAACAGCGATCCGCCGCCAAGCGCATAGAAGGTCTCGACGATTTTCCACGCATTGTCTTCATTCCCTTCGGGATCGGTCCCGATCAGCGCGACGGAATCATCGCCAAGATGCGACGTCGCCCAGACCGGGCCATAGTCGGGATGCACGAAGTTGGCGCCCCGGCCCGGATGCGGAGTCAGACCCTGGGTATCGGTGATCGCGACCAGCTTGCCCTCCTTGGTGTCGATGACCACCAGCTTGTTGCGTGCGTTGGCGGCGGTGATGAAATACCGGCGCGTGCTGTCCAGACCGCCATCGTGCAAGAACCGCTCGGCTTCGATTTCAGTGGTCTTGAGGTTCTTCAGATCCGTATAATCGACCAACAGGATCTTGCCGGTTTCCTTGACGTTGACAATGAATTCGGGCCGGTAGTGGCTCGCCAGGATCGCGGCAACGCGCGGTTCCGGGTGATAGGTCTGTTCGTCATAGATGTTGCCACGGGTCGACTTGATCTTGAGCGGCTCAAGCGTATCTCCGTCCATGATCACGTATTGCGGTGGCCAGTACGCGCCCGCGATGGCGTATTTGTCTTCGTAACCCGCCATCTTTGACGTCTCGACCGAACGCGCCTCCATGCCGATCTTGATCTCCGCCACCGTCGCCGGGGTTTCCATCCACAGGTCGATCATGTTGACACGGGCATCGCGGCCAATGACGAAGAGATAGCGCCCGGATGCGGAAATACGGCTGATGTGAACCGCATAGCCGGTTTCGATCACCGCGTGGATTTCATAGGTGCCGCCGTCGATCAGCGCAATCTGACCGGCGTCCCGCAACGTCACCGACATCAGGTTGTCGATGTCGATATCGTTCATCTTTTCGGTCGGGCGATCCTCGGGGGCGACCACGAGTTGCCAGCTCTCGCGCATCTTGTCCATGCCCCATTCCGGCGGCGAGGCCGGATCCAGGAGCAGGTATCGCGCCATGATGTCGACTTCCTCCTCGGTCAGATCGCCCGACGTGCCCCAGTTCGGCATCCCGGCCGGTGATCCATAGGTAATGAAGCTGTGCAGATGGTCATAGCCCAGCTCGCGGGTGATATCGACCGTCAGAGGTTTGCCCGTTGCGCCCTTGCGCAGTACGCCATGACACCCGGCGCAGCGCTGGAAGTAAATCTTGTTCGCGATATTGTACTCATCCTGGTTGATCACAGGGTCATTCGGGCGACGTCCCGGAATCTCCAGGTTCAGTTTTCCCAGCGTGTCGTATTCGCCCACGTAGGATCCGGCCGGGCTTGAATCGTGCACCTGTTCCGGGTCTTCCTGGGCCGTCAACGGCCCCGCGACGGCCAACGCCAGCGCGGCGCTGGTCAACAGCAGTCGGCTACGTATGGCTTTGATACTTTGCATGACGTTGTCTCCGTGAAGCTGGTGAGGCCGACGGCAAGGTTGCACCGTAGCGGATCCCGGTCCTTGACTTTCGTTAAGGATCGCACCACCGCGCGGAGATACCGCTGGAGGCATGAAAATCGCGTTTCACCCCATGCGGCTCGCAGCGGTTATCGTTTCAATATTCCTGTGCGCTGTTCCGGCTTTTGCCCAGTCCCGCACAGGGTTCGAAACCGAAATCACGGCGGCCATTCCCGATGCCGCCCTCGCAGCCGAAATGTTCGGAGTACCGCTGCCGATCTCGCTGGTCCGGAGCGAGGCGCCGGTCCCCGGTTGGCAGGTTCGCGACTCTGACGGCACCGCAATTGGCCGGATCGGATCAAGCTGGGAAATCGCTTCATCCGTGGGGTATTCGGGCCGCCCCATCGACATGCTCGTGGCCGTCGATACCGAGGCGAGGATCACTGCGGCCCGCCTCATGCAACAATCCGAGCCGATCCTGACACTTGGCCTGAGCGACGACGACATCGCCCGGTTTGTCAGTGCTTTCGACGGAACCGACCTGCGGTCGGCGGACCGCAGCGAGACCCCCCGCTATATCTCGCGCGCAACCGTATCGACGGCGGTCATCCGCGACGCCATCCTGCGCACGGGGCGCGTTCTCGCCCTTGCCGATGGCGGCACCGGCGCCGGCAGGATCGATCGGATGGGTTTTGAGCCGCATGACTGGACGGCGCTGCTGCGGATCGGCGGGTTGCAATCCGCCACCATGACGATGGCAGAGGCGGCAGAGGTTTTCTCCGGGGCCGAGAATGCGCCGGAACCGGGGTCAGAGCCATTCCTCGACCTGTATGTCGGCCTGCTCGATCCGCCCGAAATCGGCCGAAACCTGTTGGGTGAACGGGATTATTCCGGCGTCATGGCGGACATGCCGCCCGATAGCGCCGCGCTTTTCGTTGCATCGCGCGGCCTGCATTCGCATCGCGGCCTTGGCTGGCGCAAATCCGGTGTGTTCGAGCGGCTATCGGTCATTCAGAACGCCAATCGTTACCCCGTCACCGATCAGGGCTACCTGCGTATAGACCGGCTCGAAATTGCCGGTGCCCCGGTTCTCAGGGAGCGAAGCCTGTTTCGTATCGAGGGCGACGGTTTTGACCCGACTGCACCGTTTCGTGTGGAAGTGAGCGCCACCCGCACTACGATGGATGGTCCGCTTACGGTACCCATCGGTGTCGATTATGTGCTGCCCGAGAGGTTCCTGCTCCCTGTTCCGCCGCAGGAAACGCCGCTCTGGCGACAGATGTGGGAACGCAAGAGACCGGCAATCGCGGTGCTGGCCATCATGCTTGCGACCCTGACAGGTATCCTGCTCTTTCAGGACAGTATTACCCGCCGTCCGCGTGTCTGGCGCAGGCTGCGGCTGGGGTTTCTGACCGTCACGCTCGTATGGCTGGGATGGGGGGTAAACGCACAGCTTTCGGTGGTGCAGGTCGTTGCGTTTCTGCAATCGCTTCTCAGCGGATTTCGTTGGGAAACCTTCCTGGTGGAACCTCTGATCTTCATGCTCTGGGGTTTCGTCGCACTCGGGCTTCTGTTCTGGGGACGTGGCGTGTTCTGCGGCTGGCTTTGTCCGTTCGGCGCGCTTCAGGAACTGACCAACCAGGCGGCGCAGAAACTGGGCGTGAAACAGATCAGCGTGCCGTTTGCACTCCACCAACGGCTCTGGGTCATCAAGTATACGCTCTTTCTCGCCATTCTCGCGATCTCGTTCTATTCGATGAAAGACGCTCTGATCCTGGCGGAAGTCGAACCGTTCAAGACCGCCATTTCCCTGCGCATGATACGGGCCTGGCCCTTTGTCGCGTTCGTATTTGCAATCCTCGGCGCCGGGCTGTTCATCGAGCGCTTCTACTGTCGCTACATCTGCCCGCTTGGCGCGGCCCTTGCGATCCCCGCCAAGCTGAAGATATTCGACTGGCTTCGCCGACGCACGCAATGCGGCCGCGAATGCCGGCTGTGTGAACAACGATGCACCGTCGGAGCGATCGACCCGCTCGGGCGGATCAACCCCAACGAGTGTGTGCTATGCCTGAGATGCCAGATCATTTACAACGACCCCAACACCTGTCCGACGCTCAAACGGCGGGCCCGGGCGCGGCAGGCCGCATCATGAAAGCTGCCCTGCTCAGGGTGGTTTCCGACGGCTTTCGTGTCTTCTTTCTGGCCGCGGGTCTGTTTGCCGTCTTTTCAGGGCTTGCATGGGGCATGTATCTCGGCGTGCACATGACCGGCGGGCTGGTCACCGATCCGCCCTATGCAATGGCACCGCATTTCTGGCACGGGCACGAGATGATTTTCGGCTTTGCCGGCGCGACCATCGGTGGCTTTCTGCTCACCGCGGTGCCAAACTGGACCGGCGGCAGCGCGGCCAAGCCGTTCTTCATCGGCTTCGTAGCGCTTCTCTGGCTGCTGGGTCGCATGGCCATGTGGTGGTCGGCCAGCATCCCGCCCTGGCTGGTCGCGGCACTGGACCTTTCCTTTCTCCCCGTCCTCATTGCCCAGGTCGCCTGGCAACTGGCCAAACGCCCGAAACCGCAGAACGTGATGTTCCTTGTCTTCCTGACCCTGTTCTGGCTCTCGAATCTGCTCACGCACCTGCAGTGGACCGGCGTCACGGACGATACGCTAGCCGGCGGGCTCTATGGCGGGCTCTTTACCGTTTGCGCGTTGATCTCGGTCCTCGGCGGGCGCGTTACGCCGGCCTTTACCCGCAACGCCATGCGGCGCGAGAATGAACCGGAAGAGGCGTTGCCGGGCAATTTCCCCGCGATCGAGCGCGCAGCCATTCCCATTGCAATTCTGCTTCCCGTTCCGATCCTGTTCGGGGCGCAGGACTGGGCGGCGCCACTGGCCATCGCCCTCGGCGTCATACAAGTCCTGCGGCTGACCCGGTGGCGGCCGGTCTGGGCAATGCGCCAGCCGATCCTGATCGCGTTGCACACCGGACTGTCGATGCTTGGTCTCGGCCTCATCATGTGGGGACTCGCCGTGATGGGTCTTGGCAGCGAGGTCGCGGCACTGCATGTCCTGGGTATCGGCGCGGTTGGCGGCATGACCCTCGCGGTGATGAGCCGGGCCGTGCTCGGCCACAGCGGGCGAGAGCTCAGGGCACCTGGCCCCGTGGCGATTGCCTATGCCCTGATACCCGTCTCCGCAGCTCTGCGTTGGGCGGCGTCCGAACTGGCGGGGAACTGGTACTTTCCTCTCGTCCTGCTCTCGGCGGCCCTCTGGTGCCTTGCCTTTGCGTTGTTTGTCGTCTCGCTCTGGCCCGCATTGACCGGCCCCCGCCGCCGAGGCTGAGTCTCGCGCGGAAATTGCCGCCCCTTGACTTTCGTTAAGGCTGTTTCGCGTCCGGCCCGGCATAACGACGCAGCACAACCGGGCGAAGGAGAGCGCTATGCGCGAAGTCATGACAAAGAGCATGGCCCGAAACATTTTCTATGGCGGGTCACTGTTCTTCATTCTCATCTTCGTGGGGCTGACGGTGCATTCGCATCGCTACATCGTCACCACGTCAACCGACTCCGAGGGGCTGACCGACAGCGTCGTGCTTGGCAAGCATGTCTGGGAAAAGCACGCCTGCATCAACTGTCATTCATTGCTTGGCGAAGGCGCATATTTCGCCCCCGAGGTCGGCAACGTGATGATCCGCTGGGGCGTCGATGACGACCCCGAAGCTGCATATGAAACGCTGCGCAGCTGGATGGAAGCGATGCCCACGGGAATCGAAGGACGCCGACAGATGCCGGCGTTTGACTTGTCCGAAGAAGAATACCGCGCACTGGCCGATTTCCTGCTCTGGACGAGCAGGATCGACACCCAGGGCTGGCCGCCCAACGACGCCGGCTGAGGAAGGGAACAACAGATGAAATACCAATCCCAAAAGATCGCACTGGCCTATTTTTCAGTGGCAATCGGGCTTTTTGCCATTCAGATCATCGGCGGCCTGCTCGTCGGCTTTGTCTACGTAAATCCGAATTTCCTGTCCGAGCTGTTACCGTTCAACATCCTGCGAATGCTGCATACGAACTCGTTGATCGTCTGGTTGCTGCTGGGCTTTTTCGGTGCCGCCTATTTCCTGATCCCGGAAGAGGCCGAACGCGACATTCACTCGCCGATGCTGGCCTATCTGCAACTCGCCATCCTCGTGATCGGAACGCTGGGCGTGGTGCTGACCTATGTTTTCAACCTGTTTGAAGGCAACTGGCTGCTTGGCAAGGAAGGGCGCGAGTTCCTCGAACAGCCCAAATGGGTCAAGATGGGCATCGTCGTTGCGGCGCTGATCTTTCTCTACAACGTCTCGATGACGGTGCTGAAGGGCAAGAAGACGGCCATCACCAATGTGCTGTTGCTTGGCCTCTGGGGGCTCGCGCTGCTGTTTCTCTTTGCCTTTTACAACCCGTCCAACCTTTCGCTGGACAAGCAATACTGGTGGTATGTGATCCACCTCTGGGTCGAAGGCGTCTGGGAACTGATCATGGCGTCGATCCTGGCATATCTGATGCTCAAACTGACCGGTGTTGACCGCGAGGTTGTCGAAAAGTGGCTGTATGTCATCGTCGCGCTGGCACTGTTCTCCGGCATCCTGGGTACGGGACACCACTATTACTGGATCGGCGCACCCGGCTACTGGCAGTGGATCGGTTCGATCTTCTCGTCGCTCGAAGTGATCCCGTTCTTTGCCATGATGGCGTTTGCCTTCGTCATGGTCTGGAAAGGTCGCCGCGACCACCCGAACAAGGCGGCGTTGCTCTGGTCGCTGGGCTGTGCCACGCTCGCCTTTTTCGGCGCCGGTGTCTGGGGCTTCCTGCATACCCTGCACGGGGTAAACTACTATACCCACGGCACCCAGATCACCGCTGCGCACGGGCACCTTGCGTTCTATGGCGCCTATGTCTGCCTCAACATCGCGATCTTCACCTATGCGATGCCGATCCTGCGCAACCGCGATCCCTATAATCAGGTGCTCAACATGGCGTCATTCTGGCTGATGTCCGGCGGCATGTGCTTCATGACGTTTACCCTGACCTTTGCGGGCACGGTGCAAACCCACATGCAGCGGGTCATCGGCGAGTATTTCATGGACGTGCAGGACCAGTTGGCGATCTTCTACTGGATGCGTTTCCTCTCGGGTGTGATCGTTTTCATCGGCCTGCTGATGCTGATCTACTCGCTTGCCATGCCGCGCAGGGAAGTGATCTCGGATGAAGCTTCGGTTCCGGGGGAGTGACATCGATGGATGGACCCTTTGACCAGCAGGAGGGGGTGCAAGCCCCCTTCTATCTCGCACAAGGCAGCGAATGCGACATCTTTGCCGCCGCACATGCCAATGCCCTGCCGCTCTTGCTGAAGGGGCCCACAGGCTGCGGCAAGACCCGTTTCGTCACGCATATGGCCGCCACGCTGGACCGCCCGCTTTACACCGTCGCGTGTCATGATGATCTCTCGGCGGCAGACCTGATCGGACGTTATCTGCTGAAGGGCGGTGAAACGGTCTGGGTGGACGGACCGCTGACCCGTGCGGTGCGCGAAGGTGCGATCTGTTATCTCGACGAGGTCGTCGAGGCACGCAAGGACGTGACCGTCGTGCTCCATCCCCTGACCGACGACCGGCGCATTCTACCGATTGACCGTACCGGAGAAGAGCTTGAGGCAGCACCCGGCTTCATGCTCGTCGCGTCATACAATCCGGGCTATCAGAACATTCTCAAGACCCTCAAACCCTCGACACGGCAACGCTTCTTGTCGATCGAGTTCGGTTTTCCCGCACCGGAAGAAGAGCAACGGATCGTCGCGCAGGAAAGCGGGCTTGACCCGGCGCGGGTCAAGGCGTTGGTCCGGCTTGCGGGCAAGCTGCGCAGCCTCAGGGGACAGGACCTTGAGGAAGGTGTCTCGACACGCCTCGTTGTCTACGCCGCGACGCTCATCCGGCAGGGGATGCCGGTGGAACGGGCGATCCGCGCCGCGATGGTGGAAACGCTCACCGATGACGAGGATATCAAACGCGGGCTCCTCGATCTGGTCACGGCCGTCTTTGGGTGAGGCTCGGCCGATGTCCCGGATCACGTTCGAGCCATGGGAACCCGAGGAAAGCATCGGGAAACTGTGGCATGCCTTCGCCAGCCGCCTGGATGCGCCTGAGGCGCACGGGGGAGCCGCGGTCGACCTGTCCGAGGTCGGCGGGCGGCTGGCGGTTCTTTTCCGCGGTCTGGGCGGGCACTCATCCGTCGAACTGCGCCCGGTGTCGGAAGAGACAAGTCACCACCGGCTAAGCTGGCGGCGAAAACTCGGTACGGCGGCCGAATTGATACCACGTGCCAGCTTTGACGGAGAAGTACTGCGCCTGCCGGCGCGGCTGTCCGTCTTGCCGACACGCGAAGCCAATGCCGCGCTCTATGTCTGGCTCGCGGCGGTCGCGGCGCATGCGCCAAAGCGCGCGTTTGACGATGATCCATTGCGCAGCGATATTCTTGCGTTGCGCGCAGCGCGAAAAATGACCGCAAGAACACTGCGAAACGCTCCGGGCTTGCACAAACTCCATGACGCGCTGGCCGAGGCGATCCGCATCCGGCGTCCGGACCCCAAACTTCCAGCTGCCGAAGCACGGGTCGAAGCCGCGATACGCCACATGCTCGGTGCCCCGCTATCCGACGATGCCCGCCCGCTATGGACTGCGATCGAACGCGGCGATTTATCGGACATTTCCGCGCCGCGCGGCTACCGCCGGTTCCGGCCTGTACCGCTCTGGCCGGAACTGCGCCCCATCGAAATCAGCGCCCGGCACGAAAACGACGGGTCTGAAACCGGCGAAACGCCCCCAGACGATAGCGAGGGCAAGACACATCGCGCCCGCCGCCGCAAATCCGATCAGGCCGAACGCAGCGACAGCTTTATCCTCCACAAGTTCGAAGCGATCCTGTCCTGGGCCGAATTTCTCAACATCAACCGGCGCGTCGATGACGACGACCCGGAAAACGCGCGCAAGGCCGCCGATGACCAGGACGAAATCGGGCTGGGGCAAATCACCAAGGCACCGCCGACCAAGCTGAAACTTCACCTCGATCTTGCACCGGAGGATGTCGATCGCGAGCGTCTGTCACACAGGCTGACCTATCCGGAATGGGATTGTCGCACCGGCGCATACCTTCCCGATCACACCTGCGTTCTGGCATCCGTGGCCCCGCCCGCGGACGAAACCTATGCACATGATCCCGCCGCTACGCGGCGCATACGTGCGGTCAAACGTCAATTCGAGGCGCTGTGCCCTGCCCGCGTGACGACACGCGGCCATCTGGATGGTGACTCGCTGGATATCGAGGCCGTCGTGCGGTCCGAGGCGGATCGCCACGCCAGTGGCGAAGGCAGCGAACGCGTATGGATGCAGACCCGCCCCGAGGCCCGTGATCTGGCGGTGTCGATCCTGCTCGACATGTCGCGTTCGACGGAAAGCGCCGTGACCGGCCGCGCCGTGGTCGATATCGAGCGCGAAGCCCTGAACGCCCTCGCCTGGGGACTGGATGCCTGTGGTGACGATTTTGCCATTCACGCCTTTTCGTCGCTCAAGCGGCATCGGGTCTACGTGCAGACCTGCAAGGGCTTTGACGAACCGATGGATCAGACCGTCGAGCGCCGCCTTGGCGGCTTGCGACCCGGATTTTACACCCGCATGGGGGCGGCGATCCGGCACGTATCGACAGAGCTGGCCGATCAGGGGCGCAGACGGCGGCTGTTGATCCTGATCACCGACGGCAAGCCCAATGACCTTGACCACTACGAAGGCCGCCACGGAATCGAGGATACCGCCATGGCCATCCGCGAAGCCCGCAGGGCCGGTCAGGCGGTCTTTGGCATCGCGGTCGACAGTGACGCCAAATCGTGGTTTCCCCGGATGTTCGGTCAGGGCGGTTTCGCGGTGATCCCGAACCCGGAAAAGCTGATCTTTGCGTTGCCGCGCATCTATCGTCAGCTGGTCGGCGCGTGAGCGGCGCGCGCGGCCCCGAGACGTTGCCGGGCGATCTGATGATGTGGGTGCTCATCGTCAGCGAACTTCTGGTCTTTGCCGCCGGACTCACGGCCTTTCTCGCGGTGCGGCTTGTCGATCCCGCCGGCTTTGCCGAAGCGCAGGATCACCTGTTTCGCACCGGTGCGGCACTGAACACCGCGATCCTGATCACAAGCGGCTTTTTCGCAGCACAAGCGCTTGTCTGGCGTCGCAAACAGAAACGAATGCTGGCGCGACTCGCTCTGGTTGCTGCGGCGATACTGGGCGTCGTGTTTCTGGGCATCAAAGGTGCCGAATACGCCTCAAAGGCGGCACAGGGTATCGCATGGGACAGCCATCCATTCTTTACCTTCTACTACGGATTGACCGGATTTCACGCCGCCCATGTCGCGGCGGGCGCGCTGTTGCTGTTGCTGGTGGCATGGCGCGACAGGCCCGAGAATATCGAAGCGGCGGCGATGTTCTGGCATATGGTCGATCTTGTGTGGGTGCTGCTGTTCCCTGTCATCTACCTGCTGGGATGAGGCGGATGAATTTTTCCAGACCATTGCTGATTGCCTGGGGGACATTGATCGGCCTAAGTCTTCTGGCTGCTCTGGTTACCCTGTCCCCATTGCCGCGTTGGGCGGGGGCGGGGCTTGTTCTCTTGCTGGCGCTCTTCAAGGCGCGACTGATCCTCGCGCGGTATCTCGATCTGCAAGGCGCGCCGGGATGGCTGGCCGGTGCCACGCTGGCCTTTACGCTCTGGGCCCTGTTGGCCTACGCGCTCTATCTGCTCCCGTTCATCGTGACCTGACCCATAGGTGTCCCATCACCGGTGCCACGCATCCGCCGGGTCGCTTTCCACGACGCCGCGCAACCGCCTGATGTCGGAAATCTCCGCGTGGTTGCGCGCGATGGTGACACCGGAGTCCTTGAGGCGCGCAAAGGCCCGGCTCAGGCTCTCGGGTTTCATGCCAAGTCGTCCCGCAATCAGCACCTTGTCATAGGGCAACGTCACGCGGCATTCATCTTCCCCGTCCTCGCACAGTTCGAGCAGGAAACGCGCGACACGTTGCGCACCCGTTTCCGCCTTGAGTTGTTCGAGCTGCGATACCAGCGAGTGAAGATGATTGAAGGTCGATGCCAGTATCGAAATACTGACCTCCGGATCGCGGCGGATCAGCTGAATCAGCGCGTCACCCGGGATCAGAACGGTCGTGCAGGCGGTCGCGGCCTCGGCCGACACCGGATATGTTCCCTGCCGCAGCGCGACCGGCTCACCCATGCTTTCGCCCTTGGTGAAGACACCCACCACGGCCTCGGAACCGTTTGGCGCGATGCGATACAGCTTGACCCATCCCTCTAGAACCACGTGAATGCCCGGACAAGGCTCGCCCTGAATGAACAGGGTTTCTCCGCGTTCACTGCTCCGGAACACGCCGCGCGACAGCACCGTCTCGATATGCTCGTCGGGAAGTGAGCGGATAAACATGGCATTTCGCGCAATCGCTTTATGGGCTTCGTGCACCGAAATACTCCTCTCGATGTGATCGCCTGGACCCTACACCAAGACTGCGCAAGCCGCACCCCCGTAACGCAGAGACCGGCACTTGACTAATGTCATGGAGACCAGGGCCGCCCTTTGCCAGATTGCAATCTGACAGCGCAGAACCGGGAGCCGGACCATTGAATTTTCAAGAGTTTTTTCACACTCGCCTGAACGCGCTCCACGCCGAGGGCAATTATCGGGTATTCGCGGAACTGCAACGCGATTGTGGCGGTTTTCCTGCGGCAAAACAATATACTGGCCGCCGCGCGCGCAAGGTGACGATCTGGTGTTCGAACGACTATCTCGGCATGGGTCAGCATCCGGCAGTGCTCGAGGCGATGCACGCGGCCATCGACCGCTGCGGTGCCGGCGCGGGTGGCACGCGCAACATATCGGGCACGACCCACGATCATGTGTTGCTTGAACGTGAACTCGCGGATTTGCACGGCAAGGAAGCCGCGCTTCTGTTCACGTCCGGTTACGTTTCCAACTGGGCCGCGCTTGGCACGCTGGCGGCGCAGATTCCCGGCTGCATCGTGTTCTCAGACGCGCTCAACCACGCAAGCATGATCGAAGGCATACGTCATTCCCGCGCTGAAAAGGTGATCTGGAAACACAACGACCTCGCCGATCTCGAAGCCAAACTTTCCGCCGCCCCTAGGGATGCGCCGAAATTGATCGCGTTCGAGTCGGTCTACTCGATGGACGGGGACATTGCTCCGATCAGGGAAATCTGCGACCTCGCCGATCGGTTCGGCGCGATGACATATCTCGACGAGGTTCACGCCGTCGGACTCTACGGGCCGCGCGGCGGCGGCATCGCAGAACGCGAGGGCCAGATGCACCGGTTGACCGTTATCGAAGGCACGCTTGGCAAGGCCTTTGGCGTCGTCGGCGGTTATATCGCCGCCTCTGCTGCGCTGTGTGATTTCGTGCGCAGCTTTGCCTCCGGGTTCATCTTTACCACGGCTCTCCCACCTGCGGTCGCCGCCGCAGCGGCTGCTTCGGTGCGCCACCTCAAGAGCTCTTCGGTCGAACGTGAAATGCACCGCGAACGTGTCGCGCAGCTGCGCGCACAGCTGGATGCCCGCGACATTCCGCATCTGGACAATCCCAGCCATATCATCCCCGTCATCGTCGGCGATCCGGTAAAATGCAAATTTGTCAGCGACACATTGCTGGGCGAGTTCGGGCTTTATATCCAGCCGATCAACTATCCCACGGTGCCCAAGGGAACCGAGCGGCTCAGGATCACGCCATCCCCGGTGCACAACGATCACGATGCCGCCAACCTTGCCGATGCCCTGTCAACATTATGGCAACGGTGCCAGATCGCACGCATGCCCATAGCGGCCCAGTAAAACGCGTTGGAAGAACGGTGTCACCGACCGCCCCGAGGCGGGCGCCATCACATGCGCCCTGCCTGTTGTTTCGATTGTCGGATAGTGAGAATGGCGGCCCGGCCACTTCCGCGCGACCGGGAGTCATCCGCCGCTCATTCCGTCAGCCGTCAGACGGTGACACCGTCACGAGATAGGCGGCCATGTCTTCCGGATTCTTCCGGTGCTTGTAGGTCATCTTGGTCTTGACCTTGGATTCGCCCAACGTTTCCGACAGCCACGCCTTTGGATCGGTGATATAGGCGGCGAGATTCTCTTCGTCCCAGACCAGTCCGGTCTCGCCGACCGCGACGAGCGAGTCGCCATAGCGAAAATCGGCCTCTGATCCGACAACACGACCGATTATCCCGTACAGGTTCGGGCCGGTCTTGCCGCCCTTCTGGATCACGGTTCCATCTGTCGCGATAATGGCATGGCAGGATTTGCAGAGTTTGAAATCGGACTCGCCCGTGTCGGCATCTCCGGCAAACGCCGCCCCCGTCAGCATCGGCAGAATGGCCAGAACCGGAACGATTTGCTTGATCCCCATGGCGAAACTCCTCTGGTTACAGACGTGTCAGAGGTACAGGCTCTCAAGGCGGGCATCCTTGACTTTGCTCAAGAGCGCTTCTGCCTCGGCCCTGTCAGCGGCCAGACACAATCCGGTGGACACCGCATCCGCAAGCGCCGCGCTGTGCGCGCTGACCGAGACCTGGCGAACTGCCGGGACCGCCACACGACCATCGCGCGGATCAATGATATGTCCGACCCGGCCGGCCCGATCCATCGTCGTGCCCAGCGGCGCCGATGTCGCCAACGCACGACCGGAAAGACGTCTGGCGCGGGACTCGCCCTGAATCGTGACCGGCCAGCCGTGACCGTTGCCCTCAGACCCCATGGCAAAGATCTCACCCGTGTCGATCAGCACATCCTCAACCCCCTCGGAGCGCATCAGTCGGCCAATCCGGTCAGCGATATACCCCTGTGCAATTCCGTTCAGCGTCAGTTCCTGCCCGCCATCAAGCGAAACACCACGCGGCTCGAAATGCACGCGTTCAAAACCGATGCGGGCGCGCAGGGTCTCGATCACCTCCTGCCGCGGCCCCTGCGCCCGGCGATGAGACAGGGCAAGCGCCCGCCACAGGGGTTGAACCGTCGGATCGAACCGCCCATCGGTCACAGCATGCGCATGTCTCGCGATCGCGAGGCAATCCAGCAGTTCAGAGGACGGAGCCTGCAACACGCCGGTCGCGTTCAACCGGGAAAGTTCCGAATTCGGGCGAAAAAGGCTGAAAATATCCTCGAGCCGGTCGATCTCCAACCGCGCCGCCTCGGCAATCGATATGGCGCGGGGATGATCCAGCACGATCTGTGCACGCGCGCCCAGAGCCGTGCCCTGCCAGCGGAAAGCCTGCGCCGCAGTCGCGACAAGACAGCTTGCAGAAGCGATGGTCAGAAATCGGCGTCGCGTGACAGGCATGGCCAAAGCCCCCGGTTCCATCCGCCGGGCACAGCCCCGCAGAGTGCATACACACGACAGCTATCGCCTTGCCGCGAAAGTTTGCTTGACTTTGATCAAACACCGGCAGCCGCATGCAGGCGA
Source organism: Sedimentitalea sp. XS_ASV28 (assembly GCF_041224545.1). Taxonomy (NCBI): domain Bacteria; kingdom Pseudomonadati; phylum Pseudomonadota; class Alphaproteobacteria; order Rhodobacterales; family Paracoccaceae; genus Sedimentitalea; species Sedimentitalea sp. XS_ASV28. Next base: position 60,959 of record NZ_JBGFGP010000157.1, read on the forward strand.
CGGATCGTCGATCTGCCCGTGGCTGGCCGGTCGGATGACATCCCGAAACCGTCCTGACTTCAATCGTCCCTAGCGATGTTGCAGATAGTCCGCGACGACGTATCCCGACTCTTGCCCGACGGTCAGACCGATCCAATCCCGACCACCCTGCGTATAGGTCGTGGACCAGTCCGGTATCGTGACGACCGTGCCGCTGGGCAGGACCCTGAGAACCTCGCCCCCTGGCGAGGCCCGCATATTCAGGTTGGCGGTCGTGACAACGGTTTCACCGGCCAGGAATCCGCCACCGCGAGCGGAGCTGGCGGTATGCGCCGTCGGTTCACCGGTAGGTGCCTGCGCCGCATCCATGAATTTCTTCAGGGCGCTGGCTTCGGCGTCGAAGATGTCCTGTTCACGACTGAAATACGGGCCAACGCCGATCACCACCAGTTCGTAGTCGCCGATGGTTTCGGGGAGTTGCACGCCAACCGGTTCGGGTTCGCTCCATCGTTGCGACGCGGTCGAACCGAACAGTATCGACTGTGCCACATGGTTGCCTTGCGGATCCAGCGCCGGTTTGTACAGATTTTCCAGCCAGCCATGGGTCTGGCTGTTGCCGTTGAAGACCTGGGGGGTGCCAGGTGCGGTCGGCGTGCGCAGACCGAACCCCGCCGGCTCGTACTCGCGGGCGACCTTCCAGGCGACAGTCCGCAGATACTCCGCCTGTGCCCCGGAAACGGATTGCGTTTCCAGGCTCGGTCCCGCCAACAGGTCATCCGGATCCCGGCCGTGGATGACCGCATAGGCCAGGCTGGCCATGCCGTAGTTGCCCACCGGACTGAGGTGGAGATCATCCGCGAACAGATCATCTATGCTGTTGATCCCGGTGGCGTTCCCGGAGGAAATGTCACGCATCACCTGCAGGATGAATTCATAACCCGGAATGATCTGGACCGCGGGCTGACCCGGTGCAAGACCGGTGTTCAGCCGGTCACGCAATTCTTCAAAAGCCGATTTATGCGCCAACAGCCTTTGCTCATACCCGTCCGGTGACCGGAAATCAGGCCAGTTGCCAAAAATCATCACTTCCGGCCGGGACGCAACCGTTGTCGGAGCAGGCATCGTGTTTTGCCCGACTGCGGCGACGTCCATCAGCATCGCGGGCCAGTTGCGCAACGCATCGGGCGTCGGGTCGGCCATGTCCGCGACCTTGAAAAAATCATAAACCCGCTCGCCATCGGGCGAGAAGAACTGATCCTGCCATTGACCTTGCAGGCCCGGCCCGCATTCCCGATAGCCATCCCGCACGCAATCGGACATGATCTTCGCCGCCTCTTCGGTCCATCCTGCGATATAGTCGGCATGAATCTTCGTTCCCTGAGGCGCGTCGTACATCAAATCCGACGCAAACCGCCAATCGGAATCGAAAGGCACACCGGTCCATTTCAGGTTCTGGGTCAATTGCGGAATCGTATACGGGTGCGAGGCGGGGCAGCTTCCGGCGGAATAGGCAACATGGCTCGTTCCCCCCGGACTGGTCAGGATGGGATCGCCGTTGGCGTCGACCGCAACACAATCGGGAAAACGGATTTCGACGGTAAGACCATCATCCGGGAAAACGCGGAAAGTGGCAGACCAGATCTCTTCGTTCACAGAACTGACGGCAACTCCCGACGATCCCAGCACGTCGTCATTGGCAAGAATTTGCAGCCCCTGCGGTATGGGGTTGATCTTGCTGCGATCCGTCACCCAGCTTTTGTAATAATTGTTGACCAGCGTCGGCAAGACAACTTCACCGGCCTCGTTGAACAGCGCCGGAATCCAATAGGCCGACCGGTTGGTGATGCCGCCGTCACACGACGACCGCCCCGAATTGATGATGCTCTCGCTCGTGCTGTAGGCTGTGACGTCCGTGTTTCCAAAGAACATATGCAGATGCGCGGCACCTTCGATCCCCGGGTAGACGACGGGATCATCGTAGGAATAATGGGTCGGCACACAGAAAAAGCGGAAACCGTGATGATCGAGATCGGCATTGCCGCCCTGCGGCGCGGGCATCGAACTCTCAGACGTTCCGCGCGTTACCACATAGTTGAAATCCGACGGATCCACCATCTCACGGCCCGCGCCGTGTTTCATTCCCTCTGCGGTCAGAGAGCCCGCAAACACAGTCATCGAGACGAGAGCCAACATGCCGATAGCGAACGCGCCAACATGCCGATTGCCAGTATTGAAACCAATGAACATCTTACCACCCAAAAGCGACCTGAACCCCGCCCTGCCGTATCGAAGGCCAGCACTCATCGCATTTCTTGTCAACCAGTGCGTCTCGCGATCAACTTGAAACATGAGGTATAAATCAACACGTTGAAATCTACGATTCGAGGCAGTGCAAATTGGTTCAATCATATCGCGAAACGCGTTTGAGCATCAATGCGGCAGCGCAATCTCAGCCGGAATTCGCCATCGCGCTGGTGTGATGCGACCTCGGGCAAGACGCCCATGAAACAGTCATGCAAACAAGTCGATTCAGTATGGAAAAACTGGAGCGGGCGGCGGGAATCGAACCCGCATCTCTTGCTTGGAAGGCAAGGGTCTTACCATTACACAACGCCCGCTCAGCGGAACCATCTCCTATGTCAGGCAAGCCATGACGTCAAGTGGCTCAGATGGCATCAGCGGTACGGAAGGAACAGGACAGTGCGGCGCGTCATTCCGCCCGCGTTGAATGGAGCGCTCTCCACGCGACAGCGAAAGCATCCGGGCCGGATGGCGTTCTTTGATCCTGACCAATGGACGCTGGCGGGACAGCGATAACAGGCGACACAAGGGAACAATCATCTGCCATTTGCGCCGGTCAATCGCGGTGTCCGGGCGGTCGACACGTTGACCGTGCGAGGTCTTTCAGGGACTACTCGGATATGAACGACACCGCTTGCCCACCGCAAGAGGATACCGGGAGGACTGGACCACTCATCATGCGCTCGAAATGCCTGCATGACAGGAACCTGTTGGTTTGAAGAAAACCCACTCGCCATTGCTGCGATCCTATCACTCGTGGATCGCGAATGAATCGCTTGAGGACTACTCGCTGCGATACGCGGCCCGGTCTTTTCGCAAATGGTCGCCCGCCATCATTGCCAACACCGCTCTTGGAGGGATTTCATTCCTGGCGCTCGAGGCCATCGGCGGTGCGATCACGCTGAGCTACGGGTTTGCAAACGCGTTCCCCGCGATACTCGTGGCGATCGTCTTCATTTTCGTGGCCAGTTTTCCGATCGCCTATTATTCGAGCCGGTACAATATCGATATGGACCTGCTGACCCGTGGCGCGGGCTTTGGATATGTCGGATCGACGATAACCTCTCTCGTCTATGCCACGTTCACGTTCATATTCTTCGCTCTCGAAGGCGCGATCATGGCGCAGGCCCTGCTGCTTCTGGCCGGCATTCCTCTTGTTCTGGGCTATCTGATATCGTCCATCATCATCATTCCGATCACCTTCATGGGCGTGACGATGATCAACCGCGTTCAATTGATCAGCCAGCCCGTCTGGGTGGTGATGCAATTGCTCCCCTTTGCATATATTCTCTATGAGGATCCGGACACCATCCGGCGCTGGACCAGCTTCCTCGGGTCACAGGAGGGGGGTGACCGGTTCAACATTCTGTCCTTTGGCAGCGCCCTTGGGATCCTGTTCGCTCTGTCGATCCAGATTGGCGAACAGGTCGACTATCTTCGCTTTCTGCCCGACAAGACCGAAAAGAACGGCGTGGCCTGGTGGGCGGCGGTCATCTTTGCCGGTCCCGGTTGGATTCTGGTCGGCGGGCTGAAGATCCTGTTCGGCAGTTTTCTCGCAGTGCTGGCGATATCGGCGGGATTGCCCAAGACCACCGCGCTGGAACCGGTTCACATGTATATTCAGGCATATGAATACGTCAGCGCCGATCCCGCCGTTGTGCTGGCCGCCGCGACGATCTTTGTCGTCATTTCGCAAATCAAGATCAACATCACCAACGCCTACGCAGGATCGCTGGCCTGGTCCAACTTCTTTTCCCGGGTGACGTTGTATCATCCGGGGCGTGTCGTCTGGCTGTTGTTCAATATCATGATTTCCCTGCTGCTGATGCTGCTCGGGGTTTTCGACACGCTCGAAATCGTACTGGCGATCTATTCGGTGATCGCCGCCGCCTGGGTCGGCGCGATCTTTGCCGACCTGGCAGTCCTGAAGCCGCTCGGCATAAGCCCCTCGTTTACGGAATTCAAACGCGCCTACCTGCCTGATTTCAATCCCGTGGGTTGCGGCGCGATGGCACTGGCCTCTCTGGTGGCATTCATCGTTTTCGCAGGATTCTTCGGAACCCTTGCACAGGCCTATGCAGCGCCATTGGCGTTTGTTGTGGCCCTGCTCTCCGCCGTGGCCATCGGCATCGCCACGCGGGGGTGCTATTACATCGCCCGTCCGTCGACGCCCTCGACCGAACCCGAGAAGGCGACCATCATCTGCGAGCTCTGCGGTTTCGAATATGAACGCCCCGATATGGCGCATTGTCCGTTCTACCAACGCCCGATCTGTTCGCTGTGCTGTAGCCTGGAATCGCATTGTCACGATATGTGCAAATCGCCCAAGGTCGAGGAATCCATAGATTTCGGGCACCGCTCCGGCGGCTTGGGAGCAAAGATCGCGCCCAATACCGTCAAGCGCTTTATCAAGGCGGCCGGTGTGTTTCTGGCGTTGACAGTTGTTGTCGGTGCGGCAATCCTGATCAGCTACCGCCTGATCGAGCCCAATCTCGATGCGCCCCAACTGCATGGCGGCCTCCTGTTGCTCGGGGTCTTTCTCGCCCTGCTGCCGCTATTGGCCGTCGGCACATGGTGGATCGTGTTATCCCATGAAAGTCGCGAACTTGTAGAGCGGGACCTGTTGTACTCGATGGAAGATCTGGCCAAGGCGCAAAAGGACCTCGCCGCAAATGAACGTCTTGCGGCCATCGGCCAGGTGACCGCCACTGTCAGTCACGAATTGCGAAATCCGCTGGGGACTCTGGTGAACTCCGCCGATGTGCTGAGCCGTTCGCTGGCCGGGAAAGAGGCGGAAACGCAAGGCGAGCTGGACAGATTGCAGCGCAATGCGTGGCGCTGCGTCAAGATCATTGATGATCTGCTGGATTTCTCGCGCAATTACTCGTTCTACACGGTCGAGATCGAGCTGGATGGATGGGTCAAACGGGCGCTCGCAGACATGGACCCGGCCATACAGGATTGTGTGGTGCTGGATCTCGGGTCTGGCGGCACAATTCTCGCGGACAGCGAGAGGTTGAGACAGGCCTTCGTCAATATCCTCAACAACGCGGTGCAAGCCTGCGATCTGTCCAAGACGGACGCCCCGATCAGGGTGACGACATTTTCCACGGCAGAGGAGGTCGTGCTGGAGGTGAAGGATCAGGGGACAGGCATGACCGAAGAGGTTCAGCGCCGCATGTTCGAGCCGCTTTTCAGTACGAATTCATTCGGTGTCGGTCTTGGCATGCCTTTGGTCAAACGCATCATCGAGCATATGGGCGGCACTGTGAATGTCGTCAGTGAAGTCGGCTCCGGAACCACGGTTCAGTGCCGGCTGCCGCATGCCGGGAGCGATGACAAATGAGCGGGGTGGCGCGCCGGATGGTCCTGATCGTCGATGACGACATAGATTTTTCGGAAAGCCTGAGCCGATTGCTTACACTCGAACACTATGACGTGCTGACCGCCGACAGCGTGGAAACCGCGATTGATGCCGTGAAGCAGCACGAGGTCACGGTCGCGCTAGTGGATATTCGTCTCGGCACGGGCAATGAAGGGTTGGAGGTGGTCCGCGAGCTGCGCCGGATCTATCCGGATCTCATGTGCCTGATGATCACCGCATTCGTGTCGGTCGAGACCGCCATTCAGGCGTTGCAGGCCGGAGCCTACGATTATCTGTCCAAGCCGTTTCACCGGGAAGACATGCTTTCGACACTGGATCGGTGTTTCGAGCGGATCGAGTTGGTGAACGCGCAGAAACAGACCGTGGCCCGCTTGCGCCAAAAGCAGCAAATGGAGGCGCTCGGACAGTTGGCCAGCGGGGTTGCACATGATTTCAACAATATTCTCGCGGTGCTGCTGAGCAATTTGCGCCTGCTGGAAGAACGCATGGGAACGTCGCACCCTGAATTCAGTGAACTGGTCAGCGAGGCGATCGGCGCAACGCTGTCGGGCGGCGATCTGACCTCGCGCCTGCTGAATTTCGGGTCGCGGCCGGATGATGAGACACAACAGGTCGATCTGCTCGGGATGCTGCCCGACTTCGCGACCATGCTGCAAAGAACCCTGGGACAAAGATGGGATACGCGCGTCGATCTTCCGGCGCGACTCGCATCGATCGAGGTCTCGCGCGGGCTGCTGGAAACCAGTTTGCTGAACCTTGCACTGAACGCACGTGATGCGATGCAGAACAGCGGGACCGTCATCATCGGGGCAAGAGAGCATCGTGTCGCTGGTGGGCGCGCGAACGCGGGCGCTCACGAGACCGCAGGCGATTTCGTGGCAATCTCGGTTACCGATACCGGACCCGGGATGTCACCCGATGTGCGCGCACGCGCGTTCGAGCCGCTGTTCACGACCAAGAAACGCGGAGACGGCAACGGGCTTGGACTGACGATGGTCGAGAGTTTTGTCCGTACCCACGGCGGCTGGATCGAGATCGACAGCGTCGAGGGACGCGGCACGATCGTTACGATGTTCCTGCCCGTCCGCTTGCGGGCCTATCCCGGCGGCGCGAACACATAGCCGATCCCCCGCACGGTTTTTATGAACTTCGCGTCGCCCGCGCCATCGCCCAGCTTGCGGCGGATTTTTCCGATCAGCACATCAACGCTGCGATCATAGGGCGACCACGAGCGGCTCGAAACGATGTCGAGGATCTGTTCGCGGGTCAGAACCCGCCCCCGTCGCTGCACGAGCGCACGCAGCACCTCGAACTCGCGACTGGTCAGCCGGGAGCGCTCTCCGTTCGGGGCGCGCAGTTCGTAGCCCTCGGGATCAAGTTGCCAACCGCAAAAGCTGAGCATGGGACTGCGGCTCTTCGTTTCGGGCTCTGGTTCGACCCGCCCGGCATACCGTCGCATCACGGTGCGCATTCTGGCCAGCAATTCGCGCGGTTCGAACGGTTTGGTGACATAATCATCCGCGCCGAGTTCCAGGCAGACGACCTTGTCAATCGTGGTATTCTTGCCCGACACAATAATCAGCGGGCAGTCGTACTGCACGCGCAGCCGCCGCGCCAGTGTCACCCCGTCCTCACCCTGAGGAAAACCCAGATCCAGCAGAACCAGGTTGAAGGTGTCATCAGCCAGCGCGCGACGCATCTTGCGCCCTTCATGCGCCGTCTGCACGACATAGCCTTCATCTCCCAGAAAACGCTTGAGAAAGGTGCAGATGCCGCGGTCGTCGTCCACGACCAAAACCTTGTTCAAGTTCTTCCCCCCAACCGTGTGAAATCAGGTTATTCCAAATCCCGCTCGCAAGTCGACCTGCTTGAAAGTCGGTTGACCCCCCAAAACCCCGCGAAATCCGGGATATGTGCGCAACGACGATGGACAATTGCAACGCAACGCGTGTAAGCCACTGAAAATCAACAAACCTGACCAGAGCGCATGCCTGTCACCAAGGATGTCAGCCCGCTCTCGGTTACAAAAGTTTACAAAAATCCCGCTGACGGAGCAAAGTGCGATTACACGCCGTTGCTAGAAATTTTCCCTATCCGTGCGGTGCAAGACGCCTCGCGCCGGATCAGCAATCATGGGCGCGATCATGGCGCCCGTAGCAGTCAGGGAGATGAGCGATATGCCAAGAACAGTATTTGAAGTTGACCTAAACAAGGCGCCGGAAGATCACGATATCAAGACGCACAACCGTTGGCACCCGGATATTCCATTCGTCGAAATGTTGAAACCCAACGAGACGGTCCGCGTCGAATGTCATGACTGGACCGGCGGGCAGATCGGCAACAACGACAGCGCAAACGATATCCGCGATGTCGACCTGACACGGGTGCATTATCTGAGCGGGCCGTTCGGCGTCGAAGGTGCGGAGCCGGGAGACCTGCTGGTGGTCAACATACTGGATCTTGGCGCCAAATCAGACTCGGAGTGGGGCTTCAACGGCCTCTTCGCCAAGGAAAACGGCGGTGGGTTTCTGACCGAGCATTATCCGAACGCCAGCAAATCCTGCTGGGATTTCGAGGGCATCTATACGACATCACGGCATATCCCCGGTGTGCGATACCCGGGCATCATTCATCCGGGGCTGATTGGCTGTCTCCCGAATCGCAAGCTTCTCGAAGAAGCAAACCGGCGCGAAAACGAACTGGTCGCGACCGATCCCGACCGGGTGCCCCCCCTGGCCGCCCTGCCCTATTCGGACACCGCTCTCATGGGACAGATGAGTGGCGGCGCGCGGGACCAAGCCGCAGCGGAAGCATGGCGGACGGTGCCGCCGCGCGAACATGGCGGTAACTGCGACATCAAGAACCTGTCGCGCGGATCGAAGGTCTACTTCCCGGTCTATGTAAAGGGCGCGGGACTTTCGATGGGTGATATCCACTTCTCGCAAGGTGATGGAGAAATTACCTTCTGCGGCGCCATCGAGATGGCCGGATGGATCGATATCAGCGTCGATGTGATCAAGGGCGGCATGGCCAAGTACAATGTCGTCAACCCGATCTTCAAGCCAAGCCCGATAGACCCGCATTTCGATGACTACCTGATCTTCGAGGGCATCTCGGTCGATGAGCACACCGGCGAACAATACTATCTCGACGCGCATGTCGCCTATCGCCGGGCCTGCCTGAATGCCATCGAGTACCTGAAGAAATTCGGTTATTCGGGCGAGCAGGCCTATATGATCCTGGGCACCGCACCGGTCGAAGGGCGTATTGCCGGCATTGTCGATATCCCCAATGTCTGCGCGACACTGGCGATTCCGACCGCGATCTTCGATTTCGACATCAACCCGAATTCGAGCGGACCGACCCATCAGGTCTCTGGCGCAGACGTGGCTAAGGCCAGCTAGCCCCTCTGCCACCTGACAAGAAAACGTGCGGCCGGAGCAATATATACCGGCCGCCCGACCAATGGGGAAGGAACAAGAATGCTTGGATTTCTATTGCTGTATGTCGGGGTCGTCCTGTTTCTGAACGGCCTTTGGCTGTCGGAAAAAATCGAGGATCGCGAAATCGTCGTCATCAACGTCGTGTCGGGTATCGTCGCTCTCCTGGTTGCGCTCGCCTCGATCTTCGGAACCGACGCCAATGAAGGCTCGATCCGTGCCGGCGCCCTGACCTTGCTGTTTGCGACCACCTATTTCTGGGTGGCTTACAACCGCCTTGTCCCGGTGAATGGGAACGGGCTGGGATGGTTCAGTCTGTTTGTCTCCATCACGGTCCTGCCCGTCGCGGTGAGGACCTTTGCCACCGCCACGACCGCGCTCGACCTCTGGATGGGGGTCAACTGGGTCATCTGGTCCGTACTGTGGTTCATGTATTTTCTGCTGCTTGCGATGCAGCGACCGATCCTGCGCGCGACAGCCGCCGTGACCCTGTTCGCGGGCATCATCACAGGCTGGATACCCGGCTTCCTGATCCTGGACGGGTTTCTTTGATGGGGCCGCAGCCTCACAACTGCGCAACGAAAATCTTCTGAAGTGAGATGACACATGCCGATCTATACATACACATGCGACAGCTGTGGCTCCTTTGACAGCTGGAACACGATCAACGACGCCTCTGACGAAATAAACTGTCCCACCTGCACCAGAGCCAGCCCACGTCAGGTAGCGCTGCCAGGGCTGAACCTGATGAACTCGACCTTGCGCGGGTACATGTCCCGGTCGGAGAAAAGCGGAAGCGAGCCCCGTGTGGTAAACAAGAAACACCTCGCCGGCTGTGGCTGCCCGATGTGCAAGATCGGAAAGCCGAAGGAACGACCGACACGATACAAATGGATGATCGGTCATTGAGATGGAATGACACTGCGGACATCGTACTCACGTGGACTGATTTTCCGGCGTTTGCCGGCATAGCCTACCATTCCGATCAGCATCAGCCGGTCGATTGGCGTCGCTGTCTGCCAAGGTGTTTAGATAGCTGCGATAGGGCACTCTCGGGACTCGGCTTCGTTCAGAGTCAGGAGACATGACCGGTCCATCCATCGCGGTTGAGAAACATATTTCCACTCCGCACATGACGGTCATCAGTGCTCAGCTTGTCGCGCGACCCGAGGAAAAGCATGTGTGGATGCGCCATACGCGCATCCGCGATCCCGAAAGGGCGACCAGACATGTCACCGCTCCGTTTTGGGACCCGTGAAGCGCACACCAAGCCTGAAATCGATGGAATCTGCCCCAAAACGCGCCGCGTTAACGACAGCGTAATTTGAAACATTCCACTTCCTGCACTATATTGAAGTCAAAACAAGAATAAGTGTCGAGTGTGATTGCTATGAATTCTGTCCTTCACGCGGTTTGGGAGTTCTTTCCCGGCCCCCTGCTGCAACGTCCCAAGAAACTTCAGATCGGAGCGCTTTGCCATCGGGGCGAGGGCGACGAACGGGAGTATCTGCTTATCACCAGCAGGGATACGGGGCGCTGGATCATTCCCAAGGGGTGGCCGATCCGCGGACTGAAATCGCATGAAACCGCGTTGCGCGAAGCCTGGGAAGAGGCCGGTGTCACCGGTAGCAAGGCGGCAAACGAGCCGATCGGAACCTATAGCTACAACAAGCGGCACGACACGGGCTATGCGTCACCGGTCGAAACGCTGGTCTACTCGGTTGCCGTGGGTGGGCTGCTTGACGAGTTTCCCGAAGCGCATGAACGCCGCCGGATTTGGGTTGACGCCGCAACAGCCGCCGAACTGGTAAACGAAGAAGAACTCAAACAGATATTTCGCCGTCAAATCGCAAACTGACAAAGCCGGTTTTGACCACTTGGCAATCCCGCGCCGAAAGCGTTATTTGTCATATTCCGCCGATTGGAGATGACACATAATGGCAGAGCAGCAGGGCGATCCGCGCCACCTGGAGACGCTTGATCGCGACCTTGCGCGGTTTTCAACACTGGAACTGGCGACGACCTACGTATCGCGGCCCATGGTCGGGATCGGCGTCTCGCTGTGTTTCATCCTTCTGACCGGCGTCGCGGTGCTGTCCTTCTTCGGACAGGACAGCAATCCTGTTGTCGTTGTGATCGCCGCCTGTCTCGGCGCATACATGGCGCTGAATATCGGTGCCAATGACGTGGCCAACAACATGGGGCCGGCGGTCGGGGCCAAGGCACTCTCGATGTCCGCGGCAATCGGGATCGCCGTCGTCTGTGAAAGTGCCGGCGCCCTGATTGCTGGCGGCGACGTGGTGGAGACCATCGCCAAGGGGATAACCGCACCGGAAAGTATCGGAACCGACACGATCTTTGTCTGGGCCATGATGGCGGCGCTGCTGTCTGCCGCGCTCTGGGTCAATCTCGCGACGTGGATCGGTGCACCCGTATCCACGACCCATTCCGTGGTCGGCGGGGTCATGGGCGCGGGGGTCGCGGCGGCGGGCTTCTCCGCCGTCAGCTGGCCAACAATGGGCGCGATCGCGGCAAGCTGGGTGATTTCACCCGTTCTGGGCGGCACGATCGCGGCTCTTTTCCTGTGGCTCATCAAGTCGCGGATTATCTATCAGGACGACAAGATTGCCGCCGCCCGCGTCTGGGTTCCCTTTCTCGTCGGTATCATGGCGGCTGCGTTCGCGTCCTACCTTGCGCTGAAGGGTCTCAAGCAGATCATCCACGTATCGCTCTCGGCGGCGCTGGCCATCGGGCTTGTCTGCGGCGCCGTGACCTGGCTTGCGATGATCCCGGTCGTGCGGCGGCAATCTGTCGGGCTGGAGAACCGGAACAAATCGCTCAAGGTCCTGTTCGGCATCCCGCTGGTGATTTCGGCGGCGTTGCTCAGCTTCGCACATGGAGCGAATGACGTCGCGAACGCGGTCGGACCGCTCGCCGCCATCGTTTACGCCTCTCAATCCGGCGATTTGGGAAGCGCCATCAGCATCCCGACCTGGGTCATGGTGATCGGGGCCTTCGGAATTTCGTTCGGGCTGTTCCTGTTCGGGCCGAAGCTGATCCGCATGGTCGGCGGCCAGATTACCAAGCTCAACCCGATGCGTGCCTATTGCGTTGCATTGTCGGCGGCACTCACCGTCATCGTGGCCAGCTGGCTTGGCCTGCCCGTCAGTTCGACACATATCGCCGTTGGCGGCGTATTCGGTGTGGGCTTCTTTCGTGAATGGCACTCCGAGCAGCGCATTCGCAAGGCACAGGCGAAATTCCCCGACAGACCCGTTTACGCACCCGAAGAACGCAAACGCAGAAAGCTGGTGCGCAGGTCGCACTTCATGACCATCATCGCCGCCTGGGTCATCACGGTTCCCGCCGCCGCAATCCTTTCGGCAGTCATCTTCTATCTGATCAACACGACGCTCCCATGACAACGCGCGCCACCGGTTAAAGCGTTTCGTCGCTCATCGAAGACATATCCTGCGAACCTTGGGTCCAGCCTCATTGATCGTCAAAGAAGCTAGAAGAGGACGGTAGCAGCCAGGGCGACGGCGGAGAGGACTGTCTTCGCGCATCTGTCGTAGCGTGTGGCCACGCGACGCCAATCCGTCAAACGGCCAAACATGATCTCGCGGT
>NZ_JBGFGP010000158.1:0-372 GCF_041224545.1 Sedimentitalea sp. XS_ASV28
TTGATCGCCCGTTTTGGCCAGCCCCGCGTTATCATCACGGACAAGTTGCGCAGCTATATCAAACCGATCGGTCAGCTGGCCCCGGACGCCGACCACCGCGCCCACAAAGGCATCAATAATCGGATCGAGGGCTCGCACCGACCGACCCGAAAGCGAGAGAAGCTCATGGGCAGGTTCAAATCGCCAAGGCAGGCGAAGCGCTTCCTGTCCGCCCATGACCAGATCAATACGATTTTCAGACCCCACCGCTACTGCCTTGCCGCAATCTCATACCGCCACGCCAGAGCCGCCGCCTTCGGCCTCTGGGAAGACTATGCAGCCGAAATGGCCGCTTGACCGGCAAGGTTCCCACTCATCTCAATCAAGCGAAAA
>NZ_JBGFGP010000024.1:0-14998 GCF_041224545.1 Sedimentitalea sp. XS_ASV28
CGGCGGCGCCCTGCGCCTGATCGGCGAAGATGTCAGTGAGATTCTCGATCTGATCGCCGCCAAGCTGAAGGTGGTCGAGACGGCCCGGTTGAAGAAGTCCTGCCGGCGCTGCGAGAAGATCACCCAACTGCCGGCGCCGTCGCGCCCGATCCCGTGCGCCATGGTGGGCCCGGCTTGCTGGCCTACATCCTGGTTTCCAAGTTCGACGACCATCTGCCTCTCTATAGGCAGCGCGAGATCCTGGCCCGGATGGGGGCCGACGTCCCGGCTTCGACGCTGGTCGACTGGTGCGGCCAAAGCGTCCGGGTGCTGGCGCCGCTGGTCGAGCGGATCCGTACGGAGGTGATGAAGACCGACCGCCTGCATGCCGACGACACCACCGTCCGCGTCCTCGATCCCTCGAAGCGCATCGAGGGGATCGGCAAGGGCGTGAAGGAGGGACGGATCTGGATTTATCTGCGCGATGACCGACCCTGGGGTGGAACGGCGCCGCCCTGCAGCGCCTATTTCTTCTCGGTCGATCGCAAGGGGGAGCATCCCCAGAAGCATCTCGCCGGTTTCCGCGGCATCCTGCAGGCCGATGCCTATACCGGCTTCAAATCGCTCTATGAGCCGGACGAGAGCGGCCAGCCGCGGATCCGTGAGGCCGCTTGTTGGGCGCACCTCAGGCGAGACTTCTTCGACGTCAACAAGGGGACCGGCTCTGCCATCGCGCTGGAGGCCCTCAAGCGGATCGGCGAGCTTTACGACATCGAGGCCGAGATCATCGGGCAAAGCGCCGAGGCCCGCCGCGCCGCGCGTCAGTCCCGGAGCAAATCCAAGGTCGAGGCCTTCAGGGCCTGGGCCGAGGATCAGCTCAAGCGCATTCCCGGCAAGAGCGATCTGGCCAAGGCGTTCCGCTACGGGCTGAACCGTTGGGCGACGTTCTGCCTGTTTCTCGACGATGGCCGCGTCGCGATCGACAACAACCCGGCCGAGCGGAAGATGAAGCCTATCGCATTGGGCAGAAAGAATTTTATATTTGCAGGCTCGGACGCGGGCGGCGAGGCTTTGGCCGACGCAATGACCATCATCGAAACCTGCAAAGACAATGGCCTCGACCCACAGGCCTATCTCACCGACATCTTCGCCCGGATCAACGACCACAAGATCAACCGGATCGACGAACTGCTTCCGTGGAACTGGAAGCCCATGGGCACCGTCAAGGCCGAGGCCGCGTGAACAGCGTTCGAAAGAGCTCCTCGGCCCGCCTCAGCCCCTCATCCGTCAAGACAACCGACTTCGCCTTGCTGACAGGATCGGCAATCAACCCCTTCTCGTGCAACCGCGCCAAGCACTCCCAGTCAAAACCTTTCCACGCCCGACGATCGTCGTGCAGCGTCAGCCACATCAAACCCAGAACAGCATCGTCGATCTGGTCCCGATCAATCTCCATGGCGCGAGCCTATCACAGATTATCGCTGCCACTGCGGCCAAGATCGGCCGGTTACGAACGGATCTACGACGCGGCCCACGGGTTTGGCATGGGGCTACGGGCGAATATGGGAGATTGGTATGAGGCCGGGCGCGATCTCTTTCCCAGCCTGTCCGACCGGATGCACCTAGCGGCGGTGGTGGCGAAACCCTCCGTTACGAAATCAAATCAGATGTTCCAAAGGTGCTGACGGGGGACACGTGTGCTTTTGCGGCGCTTTTTATCAACTCATTTGCCCGAAGTGTGAGCAGGGGGCGGTCCACCTTGTTGGTCGACGCCAACGGGATTTCATCAAGGAACCAAATCTCACGCGGATGTTGGTAGGATGCGCCATTCTCTAGAGCATAGACTTTCAGCGTGTCTTCGTCCAACGTCGCGTCTGGAGAGAGCCGAATAAAAGCGACGGGTTTCTTTCCCTTGATCGCGTCATCGACGGGTACGACGCAGGCCTGGACCACATCGGGGTGGGATTCGAGCATCCGCTCTATCTCGCCCGGGAATATGTTTTCTCCACCGCTGACGAACATATCGTCTGCACGGCCAACAAAGTAATAAAATCCATCGTTGTCGCGACTAAAGATGTCTCCGGTAACGTAGTAGCCATCATCGGTGAACGGCAGAGCCAAGTCCGGGCGATTGTGGTAGCCGCTCATCAGGCCGGGGGAGCGCATTTGCAATACACCTTCATCGGCCTCCATGCCAGCGGCATCCATCAGGCGCAGATCGACTGCCAAGTTGCGGTATCCCAGAGAAAGATCGGGCGTCGGCTTGCCATCAGGGTGGGGTCCAAAAACGATCGGGCTGCCTTCTGTCGTGCCATAGGCATTGTGGATCTTCGCCTTGGAAAAATTTCGTCTGATTTCCGCAAGTAGCGTGGCACTTGCCGGCGCAGACCCCATCCTAAGATGCTGCACTGAAGAAAAATCAGCGGCCTTGATAGCCTCTTTGTCATCCAACATCATGGCAATCATTGGCGGAACAGAGGTGAGCCAAGTGCAGCGGAACCGAGCGACCGCTTCTGTGTAGGCGCGGGCGTTAAATTGCGGCATCAGAACCATGCTCGCGTGGCCTGCCAAGACCAAGTGCGACAGGGCAAGCGCGTTCATATGGTAGAGAGGGGCAGCGATCAGCATATTCTGACTTTCAATACTGGTATTTTGCAGCCTTTGTTCGATCACCCAACGCTGTGCATCATGCGACAGCATGACACCCTTTGGCTTACCCGTGGAGCCAGAAGTGTAAAGAAATGTGGCGATGTCTCCGCTGTCCGGTTCCACGGCGTCAAAAGAGCCCTCGTCACCAAATCCTGCCAGCGCGCCCGGATCGTCAAAATTAATTGTAGGTATGCCATCCTGGACCATTGATTGACGGTCTCGATCACAAAAAACCTGTCTCGCTCCACTATCGCCGATGATGTACTCGACCAAATGCAGGGGCAGCCTGTGATTGATTGGAACGGAAATCATACCTGCCCGCATCACCCCGAGGTGGACCGCGAGATAGTCAGAGCTATTCGCGCTGAGTATGGCAATCCTGTCGTTTCTCTCGTAGCCGCGACTAATCAGACCGTTCGCGACCTTGTTGGCAAGCGTATCGAGAGCGCCATAGGTGACTGCCCGGTCATTCTCGCGACCAAATTCCTGCACCGCTATTTTATTCATGGCGCATGCTGGATTGATCAGCATTCCGAGGTTGGAGAATCGCGTCATAATGATATCCTCTCAGTTTCATGAAACTCCAGCATCAGGCCAAAACAGTGGTTGGCAGCAGAATAAATCGACCCGGATCCGGCGATACGAGCTTTTCAGATACGCCAGGTTCCAAAGCTGCCAAGAAGCCGTCGCGCGATGCCACGCCAATGCTGAGCCCGATGATCTTTGGAGCGGATGTATCGAGAACTATTGACCCGCCATAGGCTTGGGTGAGTTCCTGCTTGTTACGGAATTCAAATCTGGTGCTGCCATTAAGCTCGACAATATTTTCGGCTGCTGGTTCCAGCCCAAACGTCTTGGCCAGTCGCCCGACCGCACCTGCAACATCATCGGTTGCGATGATGAGGCGGGTCAGTGCGGTTGCCGTATTGGGATGCCGCTGGTTATCAGCGGTCCATATTAGAGCGGAGGTCAGGTGCTCGCGAAAGTAAACCCGCGATACCGCAAAATATCCGGGATCAAGATGAACCGTTTGGAACTTCGCTTCAGTTTCCACGCCATCCATTGTTACCGGCCTGCTGAACGACTTAGGTTCAAGAGCCGGTAATTTGTTGGATTTCAGACGGGCGTACGTACGTCCTGTATCAACAGTTCCAGCAACAAGTCCGTTCAGGCCAACAGGCCAATCCAAAAGTCCCTTGCGTAGATTGGGGTTGGTTGGGCACAGACCGATTAACTCCAGATAGTCGGTGCCGAAAACGATCAGATGATTCATGGAGCCAAGGGTGTGATAACCACGATGTGTCACGTTGAACCCCAGCGATGAGAACAATTGCTCGCCCGCGTCCAGTTCATAGTGGAGATTTAGGACCGCTTGGTCAAACACCCCCTCACGCGAGGAAGTGTCCGAAGCTATTTTCATTTTCTGTTGTCCGATCTTCACTGGTGATGTCGACATGGAACAGAAACCATTACGCCTTGGGAGGCGTTGTGTTATAGGCCCCCCGACCGCTCGCGAGGAGCACCCCATCTTTGTCGTAGACGCTTGCTTCGGCGACTGATATCTGCCGTCCGGCTTTAATCACGCGACCCTTAACCGTCAGATTGCCGGGCATCGCAGCGCGATGATAATCCACCCGCATGTCGATTGTTGGAACGCCGCGGCCAGTATGGGACACAAGTGCCCAGTCAGCCGTGAGATCAATGAGCGTGGCAAGAATACCGCCGTGAGTGTAGCCGCCCTTGGGATTGACCACCCATTCATCGCGCCATTTGGCGGTCAGTTCGATTTCACCCTCTTCGACCTTTTGGACCGTGATACCAAGCCATTGGTGGAAAGGGCCCCGCAGGAGCATTTCTTCGACATCAGCCGCTGTCAATTTATCTGTCATCTTCAGTTCCCCAAATTAAGGTTTCGCTGGCCGGTTCGGCTCAGGGTGTGATAACAACTTTGCCCAGAACCTCGCGGTTTTCGATCAACCGCAGCCCCTCGACCGCTTCATCCAGAGAAAGAACCTTGTCCACGACAGGTTTCAATTTCCCCACTGCGACCAAATCCATCAGAGCCGAAAGGTTGTCATCATAAAAGCTGTTGGATCCGATGATCTGGAGCTCAAAACTCCAGACGTACCGCAAATCCTCTTTCGGATCATGTCCTGCAGTTGCGCCACACGTGAGCAGTTTTCCGCCCCGCTTGATGCAGCGCAGAGATGGGAACCAAGTGTCGCCTCCGGTGAAGTTCACAACAACATCAACGCCACCGTCATAGTTGCGACGCTGAGGCTTGCCATATTTCTCCACGGCCCATTTGGAAAAGTCGACTTCTTTATAGTTGATGACATGGTCCGCCCCAAGATCTCGCAAACGCTGCATCTTGTCCTCGCCGCCAGCGCAGGCGATCACCTCGGCACCAAGCATTTTAGCCAGCAGAACGCATCCCGTCCCCACACCGCCGGACGCTCCGAGTACAAGAACCTTGTCCCCCTCCTTGACAGTATTATGGGTCACAATCATCCGGTGTGCCGTACCGTAGGCGACCGGCAATGAAGCCGCGTCTTCATAGGAAACGTCATCCGGCATCTTGATCAGCTGATCGGCCGAGACGAGGCAGTATTGCGCCATGCCGCCATCCATCATCTCACCCAGAAGGCCTTTTTGCTTGTTGAGCGGGTTGACAAGGACGCGATCCCCCACGTTCCATCCCTTCACACGGCTGCCGACCTCGGAGATTTCACCCGCCATATCGAGACCGATAACCACTGGCAGAGGCACTTTTATGCCCGGCATACCGCGCACAGTGAAAATGTCGTGATAGTTGAACGACGATGCGCCAACGCGAATAACCACATGACCCTCGGAAGCCTCTGGAATGGGGTGATCTTCCACCACTTTCAGATTTTCCAGTCCGCCGTGACTTTCAAGCACCAATGCGCGCATAGTTGTTCCCTTTGCCATCTTGCATCTCCATTAAAATGTTACTGAGATTGTTATTCATGCTTTTATCCCATTTACAGTATTTGGATACCCAATTCTTATTGCTAAGAGGTATCACGACTACTGATATCGGGGGCGAGAATTTTCCTGGAGGATCGCTTGGATTTTTTGAGAGCTCATTTGAAAGGTGCTATTCTCACCCCTTTTGCGGCCGACGCGACGCGCTTGCCCTCGGCGCATAAATATGTTCAAAACCTTCATGGAACATGTTTTGCAGATGGGTACCTGCAGCAGCGCGGCGAAAGGTGCGCCGCGACAGAGCGATATCGCTTTCCACGCGCTTCACCAGACTATCGTCCGATGTGAGCTCATGCCTGGCATCATCGTAACCTAATTTGATCTCTCTGGACAGTTAAGCCTGGGTCGCGCAGCGACCCGTGCAGTTCTTGATCGGCTGTCGCATGTAGGGCTTTTGCAACCAATGCGGCGTCAGGCCCATCGCGTTAAGCCGATCACCTTGCGCGATCTCAGCGATCTATTCCAATTGCGTGAAATTATCGAAGTGGTCTGTGTGAGGTTGATGGTCGGTAATGTGGATGCAACCACCCTTCATCGGCTGGACGAGTTGTGTAGCGCCGATTACGACCCCAATAGAAAAGAAAGCGTGGCTGATTGCTTGCAGCGCAATACCGACTTTTCATCTATCAATTGCCAAGGTAAGTGGAAATAGACGGCTGATTGACGTCTTGATTCAGACACTGGTTGAATTGGACCGGATGTCCCACTTCGCTCGTCTTGAGCGCCGGTTATGCTTCTGATTTTGCTTAGAGTGTATCCCCTTGACGCAAGTTTTGACCCGCACCGAGACCTCTAAAGATCTATCTATAATCCATTGTGGATGTCCTGAAGATTTTTCGAGCAACGAAGGAAATTAGCTTCTTTCCCGATTGGTCAAAGCCCGAAGCTGAAACGGGCTACGTTTTCTTCGACGCGCCCTTGGAAATCGGTGGCGTAACCGAAACGGGGTTGGTCTTGCATGGCGGTTGTTATGAAACTTAGACCCGGTTGATCCCGGACGGCTCACCCTCGCGGCGCAGCAGCACGAAGAGCCGCCGATAGCCGAACCGTCTGCGGTCGTTGGCCAGCTCGCGCAGACGGCCACGCAGATCCGTATCCGGAGCTCGCTGCGCCTGATAGCGGACCATCTTGCGATCCGCCCCGACAATCCGGCACGCCCGCCGTTCCGAGAGCCCGAGCAGGGACCTCAGATGCGCGACCGCCTCGCGCTTCACGGCAGGCGTCACCACTTTTTTTGAAACCAGTTCCTTCATCGCCGCCAAGTCCAGCATCTGCTCGGCCAGCAGCTTCTTCAGCTTGGCGTTCTCGTCTTCGAGCGTCTTCAGCCGCTTTGCCTCCGGCACCGTCATGCCGCCGAACTTCGCCTTCCAGTTATAGAAAGTGCCTTCCGACATGCCGTGCTTGCGGCACAGGTCCGCGCACTTCGCGCCTGCCTCGTGTTCGGCCAGGATGCCGATGATCTGCTCGTCCGTGAATCTCGTTCGCTTCATTGTCCGTCCTCAAGTTGGGTCGGACTCTAATCGACGGTGGAGGAAAAATCCCGTGGCAGGTCAACATGATCAAGGCAGGTTTCATCGTCCGGGAACCGCTTGAAGAAGCCGCGAACGCTAAAGTCGGGGGATGCTGATTTGCTCTTTTGCATGACCGCAATATAGAGTTGCAGTGTACTTGTATCAAAGGGATACACGCCTAATCTATTGGCGCTGCATATCGGTCAAAGGGCTGTTATGAAGGCTAGGACCTTTTCTGACCTAATGATTCTGATGCAGCGATCGATTGGTACCGCCTATCCTCTTAGAACCGGCCGCCTTCATGAAGTATCCGGCCCCGGCGCCATTACCTATGTGCTGTGGACTGCCAGGCAAATGGGGGTGGATGTGTTGTGGGTGCGGGAACAATGGCAGCCTGAAATGCTGTATCCGCAGGGGTTTGAGGGCTTTGATCCGGCGCGTTTGGTGATGGCCCTGGCCAAGGATCAGACAGATGTCCTGGCCGTCGCCGAGGAGGCGCTGCGCGACGGTGCTTTCGGGATGGTGGCGTTGCAGATCAGCGCCCCGCTAAGCCTGACGGTCGGGCGGCGATTGCAGCTTGCGGCACAGGCCGGCGGCAAGACCGGGTTGTGCCTGATCCCCGAAGGTATGGGCAGCAACGCGACCGAGACGCGCTGGCATTCAGCCCCGATCTTTGACCCGGACGACTCGACTCTGCAATGCTGGCAGCTTATCAAGAACAAATCAGGAACACTTGGGTATTGGCATGTTCGATGGAATACAGAGGCGGGTCGTGTCGCTGTGGTTCCCCCGGCTCTCCAGCGACCGGGTTCTGAGGACGCGCCCGACTGATCACCCATTTGTTCTGACTCTGAAGGAGAGCAACGCCAACCGAATTCACTGCCTGAATGCGGCGGCCGAACAGCAGGGTCTGTATCGCGGGATGAGCTTTTCCGACGCGCGGGCCTTTTGCCCCGACCTGATCAGCCAAGTAGCGCGGCCCGACCTGGATGCGCAATTTCTGGCCGCGCTGCGTCGCTGGGGTCTGCGATGGTGCCCCTGGGTGGCGCGTGAGGGCACGGATGGGCTGGTGCTGGACATCACCGGATCGGCTCATCTCTTCGGCGGCGAACAGGCCATGCTGGAAGGGATGCGCCAGCGGCTGGAACGGGCGGGCCTGTCCATAAGGCTGGGTCTGGGCGATACGCGCGGGGCGGCCTGGGCGCGAGCGCATTATGGCGCGGATGCGGCGCTTGAGGATCTGCCGGTGGAGGCGTTGCGGCTGGATCAGTCCATCGCGACCGGGCTGAAGCGGATGGGCCTGCGCCGCATCGGCCAGTTGTCGACAATGCCCCGGGCGCCTCTGGCGCGGCGGTTCGGGCCGGATCTGTTGCTGCGTTTGGATCAGGCGCTTGGGGATCGGCCCGAACAGATCAGCCCCGAGGCAGAGCCGCCGCATTACGGCATCCGCATGACCCTGCCCGATCCCATCGGGCTGGAGGACGATGTGATGGCGGCGGCCAATCGCCTGCTGATCCGGCTTTGTGACAAGCTGCATGCCCAACAGGCCGGGGCACGCATGCTGTGCCTGACGCTGCGTCGGGTCGACAGCCATGCCCAGCAGGTCGAACTGCGCCTGGCCCGGCCCATGCGCGATCCCACCCGCATCCTGCCGTTGTTCCGGCACGGGGTCTCGCAGATCGATGCGGGTTTCGGCATCGATCAGGTCCGGCTGGAGGCGGTGCAGGTCGAATCCCTGCCCGCCGAACAGATCACCCAGACCGGCAATCGCGATTGCGCCCGGCAGGACGATTTGATCACCCGCATCGGCACCCGGATCGGGCTGGATAATGTGCAGCGTTTTCTGCCCGCTGACAGCCATATTCCCGAACGCGCCTTCATCATCGTGCCGGCAACCCATGCCCAGGCGGGCGGCGACTGGATCAGCCCCAATCCGCGACCGCTGCGGATCTTCCCGCCAGAGCCGATCTCGGCAACCGGCAACCGTCCACCCGACCGCTTTCGCTGGCGGCGCATGGCGCTGCGCACGGCCCGCGCCACCGGCCCGGAACGGATCGCACCCGAATGGTGGCTGGATGATCCCGACTGGCGC
Source organism: Sedimentitalea sp. XS_ASV28 (assembly GCF_041224545.1). Lineage (NCBI taxonomy): Bacteria > Pseudomonadati > Pseudomonadota > Alphaproteobacteria > Rhodobacterales > Paracoccaceae > Sedimentitalea > Sedimentitalea sp. XS_ASV28. Next base: position 9,241 of record NZ_JBGFGP010000024.1, read on the forward strand.
AGCGGTCTGCGCGATTACTGGCGCGTCGAAACGGTGCAGGGCCGGCGGCTGTGGCTGTTTCACACGCCGCAAAAGCCGGGCTGGTTCGTTCAGGGAGAGTTCGCGTGACCAGGCCCTGCGCGACCGACGCCATGCCGCGTCATCAAGCCCGACCGACCGAACTGCCGAGGCCGACCCGACCGCTGCCGCCGCCGGCCAGACCGCAGATGCCGATACTGATGCCAATGCCGACCTGACTGACATGAACGATTCGACCGCCGATCCAATGCCGACCGACCTGGAAAATCCGACCGACTTGAATCATCCGACCGCCCCCCCTGACAGGGGCGCGGGTTACGCCGAATTATGCGTGACCACGAATTTCACCTTCCTGACCGGCGGCTCTCATCCTGAAGAGCTGATGACCCGCGCGGCCGAACTGGGCCTCGCCGCCATCGCCATCACCGACCGCAATTCGCTGGCCGGTGTGGTCAGGGCCTATCGCGCCCTGCAAATCCTGCGCGAAGAGGCCGAGGGCAGCGTGCGCATCCGTTCCCAGCATCGGGTCGACAGTTGCTCTCGTCAGGAAATCGGCAGCCCCAGGGAGCTGCCCCGCCCCCGCATCCCGCAGCTGCCGAAACTGATCATCGGCTGCCGGCTGGTGCTGCGCGACAGCGCCGTCGAATGGGTCGCACTGCCGACCGACAAAACGGGTTATCAACGGCTGACGCGGCTACTGACCCTTGGAAAACGGCGCGCGGGAAAGGGCGACTGCCATCTGGACATGGCCGATCTGTTGGAGGGTTGCGCGGGGATGATCCTGATCGCGCTGCCGGGCGACATGGCCAGCACGGCCGAGGATATCGGCCGGATGCGCCGCCACTATCCCGGTTGCGTCTTTACCGGCGCCGCGCCACGCTATGACGGGCAGCACCGCGACTGGCTGAATCAATGCGCTCGGCTGTCGCGTCTGACATCTGCGCCGATGGTCGCGGTCGGGGATGTGCTGATGCACCGCGCCCACCGCCGCCAACTGGTCGATGTGCTAACCTGCATGCGCTTAGGCTGCACCATCGACCAGATTGGCCGCAATGCCCTGCCCAATGCCGAACGCCGGCTAAAAGGCGCCGCGGACATGGCGCGGATGTTCATCGATCACCCCGCAGCCCTGCGCCGCTCGATCGAGATCGCGGATCGCTGCAGCTTTGATCTGGGCCAGCTCAGCTATGATTACCCCGACGAGATCGCGGATGGTGAAACGCCCATGGCGCGGCTGATACGGTTGGCTCAGGAAGGGCTGGCCCGGCGCTATCCGAACGGCGCCATCGAGAAGGCGAAAAAGCTGCTGACCAAGGAACTGGCCGTGGTCGAGGAACTGAATTTCCCGGCTTATTTCCTGACCGTGCATGACATCGTGCAATACGCGCGATCACAGGGGATTTTGTGTCAGGGGCGCGGATCGGCCGCCAATTCGATCCTGTGCTATCTGCTGGGTATCACCGATGTGAAGCCCGAGATGATCGGCATGGTGTTTGAACGCTTCGTGTCGCGCCACCGGGGCGAGCCGCCCGATATCGACGTGGATTTCGAACATGAGCGCCGCGAAGAGGTCATCCAGTGGATTTACGCCAAATACGGCCGCCACCGTGCGGGTCTTTGCGCCACGGTGATCCATTTCCGGTCCCGTGCCGCGATCCGCGAGGTCGGCAAGGTGATGGGCCTGTCGCAGGATGTCACCGCCGGGCTGTCCGGCCAGATCTGGGGTTATTCCAGCGACGGCCCCGATATGGACCGCATTCGCGAGTTGGGCCTAGATCCATCTGACCGCCGCCTTGCCCAGACCCTGCGTCTGATCGGCGAAATCATTGGCTTTCCTCGCCATCTGTCCCAGCATGTCGGCGGTTTCGTGATCACCAAAGGACGGCTGGACGAGCTGTGTCCGATTGAGAATGCCGCGATGGAAGATCGCACCATCATCGAATGGGACAAGGACGATATCGACGTGCTGAAGATCCTCAAGGTCGATGTGCTGGGGCTGGGTATGCTGACCTGCATCCGCAAGGCCTTTGGTCTGCTGGCGGATCATGAACGTCAGAACTGGACGCTTGCCACCGTGCCGCCCGAGGACCCCTCGACTTATCAGATGCTGAAGGTTGCCGATGCGGTCGGCGTCTTTCAGGTCGAAAGCCGGGCGCAGATGAATTTCCTGCCCCGCATGAAGCCGCGCGAATTCTATGATCTGGTTATCGAGGTCGCCATAGTCCGCCCCGGTCCCATTCAGGGCGGCATGGTGCAACCCTATCTGCGGCGGCGGCAGGGGCTTGAGGCGCCCGAACCCTTCGGCCCTTCGCTGGAAACCGTCACTCGCCGCACACTGGGCGTGCCGCTGTTTCAGGAACAGGCGCTGCAGATTGCCGAGGTCGGCGCCGGCTATACCGCCGAAGAGGCCGACAAGCTGCGCCGGTCGCTGGCCAGTTTTCGCCGCATGGGCACGATTGGTGAACACCGCGACAAATTCATCAAAGGCATGATGGCCAATGGCTACAGCGCAGACGTCGCCGCCCGTTGCTTTTCCCAGATCGAGGGTTTTGCCGATTACGGTTTCCCCGAAAGCCACGCGGCGGCCTTTGCGGTGCTGGTGTATGTCTCGGCCTGGTTGAAACGCCATCACCCGGCGATCTTTGCCTGCGCGCTGCTGAACAGCCAGCCGATGGGGTTTTACGCCCCCGCCCAGATCGTGCGCGACGCCCGCGAACACCGGGTCGAGGTGCGGCCCATCTGCGTCAATCACAGCGCCTGGAACAACACGCTGGAACGCCGGGCGGATGGGTCGCTGGCGCTGCGGCTGGGGTTTCGCCAGATCAAAGGGTTCCGCGAAGAGGACGCGGGCTGGATCGTCGCAGCGCGCGGCAATGGCTATCGCGACCCGCAGATGGTCTGGTTGCGCGCCGGGGTCGCACCCGCCGTGCTGGAGCGCCTGGCCGAGGCGGATGGCTTTGCAGGGATCGGCCTGACCCGCCGCGATGCGCTGTGGGAGGTGCGCGCGATCCGCGCCCCGACCGTCCTGCCCCTGTTCGACGACGCCATCGATGGCGAGACGATCACTGAGCCCGATGTGATCTTGCCGCAAATGCAGATCGGCGAAGAGGTGGTCGAGGATTACCTCGCCACCCGCCTGACCCTGCGCGCTCATCCGATGGAATTGCTGCGCCCGTCCATGGCTGGCCTGACCCGACATGACGCCTTGGTTAATGCGCCCCTGCAGCGCACCATCGTCTGCGGCCTTGTGGTCACCCGCCAGCGCCCCGGCACGGCCTCCGGCGTGGTGTTCCTGACGCTGGAAGATGAAACCGGCGTCTCGAATGTCGTCGTCTGGCGCAAGGTCTTCGACCAGTTCCGCCGCGCCGTGATGGGTGGCCGCCTGTTGCGCGTCACCGGCATGCTGCAACGCGAAGGAATTGTTGTGCATCTGATCGCCGAGCGGATTGATGATATCTCGGACCGACTGTCCGATCTGGGCGACCCCATGGACGCGGCCATCAGCCAGACTACTGCCAAAACAGACAGCGCCCCCAAGCCGCTACCTGCCCCACGCGCCATGCATCCGCGCGATCAGGCCAAACACCTGTTTCCAAGCCGAGATTTTCACTAAAGTCAACGAAATCTCTGCCAAAGCTAGTGAATGGCAGCAACACTGGATACAACCGCAGAATCATGAGCTAACGTTCAACGGCAGTTCTGGGCCGGGAGCGACGGGACTGGCCAAGAGCTTTTGGCGCGAAATAGGGTGGAAATGCTTGACGTTTGGGGTGGAAGTGCCTGACGGGCACTTTGCCAATCTCCAGGAAAGTGAAGCTGAGTGAGTCAGAAATCGCTGACATCTGACAGTATAAAACTGGGAACGCCAATCGCCGCCGATTGCCGCATCTGGCCACCCGCGAGTGTTCTCAGCAACTCGGTTTTCGATACCTTGATGTGTCCGTCGTCAGTTGATTTGGAGCACGAGTGCCTGATCTCGAATGGAGGGTCTGGCTCGTTGGGGTTTCAGCCTATGCCGCTGTCTGGCGGTGCAACAAGCGGCACTTCTCGATGGTCCTGGCTTTGATATCCTTTCGTCGTCGCAGGATGGCTTCGGCCCTGCCGAGTTAGACATCGGCAGGGGTGAGGTTGCCGAGGCTCTCGTGGTAGCGGTAGTGGTAGTAGTGGTCGATGAAGTCGCCGATCGCCGCTTCCAAGGGGCCTGGCAGGTAGTAGTTCTCGAGCGGGACGCGATTCTTGGGGGTCTGGTGCCAGCGCTCGATCTTGCCCTGGGTTTGCGGATGGCGCGGGGCACCGCGAATGTGATCCATGTCCCGGCTGGCCATCCAGTCGGCCAGCTCCCCGGAGATGTAACTGCGGCCATTATCGCTGAGCAGCCGGGGCCGATCCGGATCTTCTCCTCGGCCGGATGATGCTTCCTGGTGCGCCGCCGAATATCCTTCACGACCTTCTCGGCGGGCTCTTTCTGCGTTCCGGGTTTCTGTATCATCTCCACTCCTTGGCGGTTACGATGAGCCAGAAACCCTCCGTTACGAAATCAAATCAGATGTTCCAAAGGTGCTGACGGGGGACACCAGTAGCTCCCTTCTAAACAGGGGACCTCCCAAATTCATAAGACAAGACCATGCTTTTTCTCCAGAAGCTTCGGCGCTCCGGCTGTTTTCGTAGCAGATATCATAGGCGTAGGCGATAGGCCGGAACTTACTGCATTTTCCCAAAAGTCCAAAAAATACAAGGAAATCCAGCGTCAAAAGCATTCACGCTTCATGATGCAAAATATCATATAATATTAATACTATTGATGGGCAGGACTGAATAGAGTTCGTATGCAGAGTGCAGATCAAAGTAGGTAAAAAGTAGGTAAATTGTGACAGTCATATCCAAACGGTGACCTGCCATTCGGGCGCGTGAACCGGAAAGGAAACACATGAAGGACGCCGTCGATATCATACAGGGACGCTTTAGCCGAGTTGCCTTGCTTGACATGACGCACGATCTGGTGCTGCATGCCCATCCCCATTGTCATATCTTAGTAAAGATATCCGATGCCGAAAGTGCCTTTCGGGTCTCCAATCGAGATTATGTTCTTACCGACGATCAAATCGTTCTTATCAATACTTGGGAAGCGCGTGCCTATTTCCATCACTCGTCACAGGCCAAAATCACTATTCTAGCGCTTTACATCGAACCGGACTGGTTGAGCGATCACGAAACCGATTTAGCGGTTAACGCGTGTTCGGATTTTTTTCCACAATCGGGTGTACGCATGGACGGGCACATCAGAACTGCTGTCCAGCGCTTGGCAGACTCGATGCGGGAGCCTCGCGGCGGGGAGGCCATCCTGACCGAGCTTGACGATCTGATGTTATCCATCATCGAGCAATATTCCCGGAGACGCGAATACCGGAACGGTTATCGTCGGCCATTGGTCGGCCTCACAGATTTCAGAGTTCGGAGAGCAATCACCTACATGCGTGAAAATATGGGCAACGCTTTTAGCCTCAATGACGTCGCGCGCGAATCCGGGCTATCGCGGTCTCATATGTTCGGATTGTTTCAGGCTAATCTGAAACTGAGCACAAATATCTACTACAATGCGCTAGGTCATGTTGACAAATGGCGGAGCCATAGGCGGATAGATGTGATGTCGATGAAGCCAAGGAAGCTCTCGGCGGTCTTGTCGTAGCGGGTGGCGACGCGCCGGGCGTTTTTGAGCTTGTTGAAGCAGCGCTCGACCAGA
>NZ_JBGFGP010000025.1:0-575 GCF_041224545.1 Sedimentitalea sp. XS_ASV28
CCACTCTTCCTTCGGCGTCGAGTTCTGTTTGTTGGCATCGGCCTCGATCAGGCTGGCGTCGATGGCCATCCTTTGCCCGCTGACCAGGCCCTCTTCGATACAGCGGGCCACCGTGGTCTCGAACAGGTGACCCCGATGCAGCTCGCTGTCGCGGAAACGCCCGTGCCGGTTCTTCGAGAAAGTCGAGTGATCCGGAACCCGATCGCTGAGGTCCAGGCGGCAAAACCAGCGATACGCCAAGTTCAGATGGACCTCTTCGCAGAGGCGCCGCTCGGACCGGACGCCAAAGCAATACCCAACCAGCAGCATCCGAATGAGCAGCTCTGGATCGACGGACGGCCGCCCGGTATGGCTGTAGAAATCAGCGAGGTAGCTGCGGATACCGGACAGATCCACGAACCGGTCAATCGATCGCAGGAGGTGGCTCTGGGGCACGTGATCCTCTAGCGAGAACTCATAAAACAGCGCCGGTTGCGCCTCCTGCCGCGGTCCCATCATCGCCGATCCTCCCATCCAACGCAGGAATTGAATCAGCCGACGCCCCTTCGATCAAGGGCGAGTTTTTCAACAAAATA
>NZ_JBGFGP010000026.1:0-1846 GCF_041224545.1 Sedimentitalea sp. XS_ASV28
GGGCGGCCAGGATGAAGCGTTCATGAAACGCCCACTCTTCGTCCGACATCAGGTCTCGTGCCAAGCTGGTCTCCATTGCAGATACCAGTTTGAATCACGTTCAGCCCGCCCTGTTAACACCTTTTGTCAACACGGCCTAAGAGGCGAGACGCGGCGCTCGACCGGAAGACTGAGGTTACAGCAAGCATAAGCGAAACCAGCCGGTTCGTTGGAGTTGTCCAGTTTCCGCAACCTCAACAGAAACGAGAGGGTTTCGTCTGATGATCGTTCGGTCCTGATTACTCTGGACGAATGGATGAGCTGCGAAGTTGCGCCCGATGATATGCCCGACCGTGACGGGCCGTGCATTCTTGGCGTGGATCTCGGCGGTTCCCGTTCCATGTCAGCGGCGGCGCTGTTCTGGCCTGATACGGGGCGTCTGGAATGTTTCGGCACCTTCTCCCTGTCAAACCTTCACTTGCCGACCGTGGGGCGTCTGACGGCGTGTCAGGGCGCTATATTGAGATGCAGGGGCGGGGTGAACTGTCGGTTATGGGGGAAAACACTGTTCCGCCTGGGCCTTGGCTTGCCAAGATCGTGCGCAACCTGGACGGCATCACCCCGGCGTCAATCGTGGGCGACAGGTTCCGACATGCTGAGTTCTCCGAAGTCATGCTGGCGGCAAACCTGGACCGGGTTCCGTTCATCTGGCGCGGCTTTTGGATGGAAGGACGGGGCCGAAGATATTGAGCGGTTCCGGCGGGCATTGTTTGACGGCGAGGTGAAAACAATCCCGTCGCTGCTTCTGCGTTCGGCGTTCTCTGACGCAATCACGTTGGTTGACCCGTCAGGCAATCACAAACTCGCTAAGGCGCGTTCCCTGGGCCGCATCGACGCGGCGGCGGCGGCTATTCTGGCGATTGCCGAGGGCATGAGGCGCAAGGCGACACCATCCAGACGGGCGAGGTTGGAATGGGCATGAACGCAAGCAAGCTTGACCGGCGGATAACGATCATGCGCGGGACTATGACCGACGATGGATTCGGCGGCGTTCTCACAAGCTATTGGCCGATCGGTACCATCTGGGCGCACCGGGTAGACGTCAAGGACGCTGAAAAGTTCCAATACGGCGGGATCAACGCGACTCTGACAAGCCGGTTCACGGTTCGCAGCTCCGACTTTTCGCGGGGCATCAAGACCACCGACCGGCTGCTCCATGATGGGCTTGATTGGAACGTCACCGGCCTGAAGGAAAGCGCAGACGGGCGCTTGCGGTTCATCGAGATCAGCGCAACGGCGGAGAACAACGGATGAAGGATTACAAGCGGTATTCCAAGCGCGTCACCCGCACCAAACGCTGGCAGGCAATCCGCCATGCCGTCCTGGAGCGTGACGGCTGGGCTTGCGTCGAATGTGGAACTCGGCGGCGGCTGGAATGTGACCACATCAAACCCGTGCGTACAAACCCTGAATTGAGCTTCAACCCTGCCAACGTACAAGTGCTTTGCGCATCCTGTCACACCAAGAAAACCAGAATTGAGTGTGGACACAAACCGACACCACCCGACCGCCAGGAATGGCGCGATTCAATCCGCGCGATGATGCGCGAGAACCCTACCGAGCATAGAGGAAAAACACATGCTTGATTCAGTGAAGATCATCCGGCGGCAATCCGAGATCCGCCAGGAGCTGGCAACGCTTGTCGGCAAAGACAACGCTACCGAAAATGAAACCCGCAAGATGGGCGAGCTGGACGCCGAGTATCGCGCCAACGAAACCCGCTATCGCGCGGCGCTGATTGCCGAGGACGAGGAACGCCAGGACGCCAGGGGCGAGCTGGAAACGCGCTCTGAACGCGAATGGTCCG
>NZ_JBGFGP010000027.1:0-370 GCF_041224545.1 Sedimentitalea sp. XS_ASV28
CGGGTATGACAAACACGCAGAAACCACCGCTTCTGGCGGTTCTGATAGACGCCGACAATATCTCGGCGAAATATGCCGAAGCGATGTTCGAAGAGATCGCCTCGCTGGGCGAAGCCAGCATCCGGCGCATCTATGGCGACGTTGCCGGAGGCGGCCCGCAAGGCTGGACCAAGGACAAGCTGGCGGCGCTCGCGATCGTTCCGCACCAGCAATTTGCCAACACGACCGGCAAGAATGCCAGCGATATCGCACTGGAGATCGACGCGATGGACATCCTGCATTCCGGGCGGTTCGATGGATTTGTCCTCATCTCGTCAGACAGCGATTTCACCCGTCTGGCCAGTCGCATTCGTGAACAGGGGCTCGACGT
>NZ_JBGFGP010000077.1:0-246 GCF_041224545.1 Sedimentitalea sp. XS_ASV28
CTTCGGTGATGGCACCGTTGGTGGTTGAAAAGGACCCTCGCCCCCAAAACCGGCAGCCCCAGTAGCGCTTTCAGATGGCTGGAAACTCCCGTTGCACCTTGTGGAACGAACGGCCCTTCATCTTGCGCACCAGATCCGAGATGGCGCGCTTCGGCGGCACCGAGACGAACATGTGGGCGTGATCGCTCGACAGCACCCCGCGCAAGATGTCGACCTCGTTCTCGCGGCACACCTGCCGGCAGATGT
>NZ_JBGFGP010000028.1:0-573 GCF_041224545.1 Sedimentitalea sp. XS_ASV28
GCGTGCGTGCCCTCTCGGCAGATTTGCTTTGCAATTCGCCTGCCGGGGGACAGTACGTGGCGCTTCCGTGGCGAACTTGTCCCACAAGGCATCCTTCCATTCCTGCGAAAGGATCACACCATTAAACCGTGGGATCAAACATCTAGGGCGAAATCTGTAAGCGTGCCATGTAAAAAGCCTCTGGACACTATCTTAAGCAACGCCTAAAACCCCCGCACCCAAAGGTCTTTGCCTTTCCGTTGCCCGGGTAGCTCAGGGGTAGAGCAGTGGATTGAAAATCCTCGTGTCGGTGGTTCGATTCCGCCCCCGGGCACCATTTAACTCTCTGATATGATTGTAGTTTCTGTTCATGGCTGATCCTCGTTTCGGTCAGGTTTGACGCTTTTCTGCGAAGGTTTGACACTTTCGGCCCGCCTTCGGTTCTCTTCTTCCAGCGTCGCCATGTGTGGATGGCTCCGTTTTTGCAAGGGTTATTTCAGGCGACCGTGATCTTTGCGGATTGCGGTCATGTGTCCGGCCTGTTGTCGCGGCGCTTCATGACCGCTGGCCTTGATGAAGTCCGCAGGTCGGCTC
>NZ_JBGFGP010000029.1:0-410 GCF_041224545.1 Sedimentitalea sp. XS_ASV28
GATCGGCGCGTTGTTGGTCGTTAATCTGGTTTTGATTGTTGCAGGTGCCTTGATGGATGACATATCCGTCACTGTTGTGATCGCTCCGTTGTTCATGCCCCTGATGGTGGCGAATGTAGTTGACCCAGTGCATTTCGCCGCAATCGTAGGGTGCTCTGTCGTCATTGGCGCAAATAGCCCGCCGGTGGCGCCACCGCTGTTTCTGTCGTGCAAGATCACGCGGGCACAAATCATGACGGCCGTTTTGACCGCAGACGGGCTCTTGACTTATGTCGCATTCCCGGTCATGCTGATGACTACGTTTTGGCCAGCCCTGTCGCTGTCAATACCGCGAGCGCTGGATTTGATGTAAGAAAGAGGTTTCGTCGCTAGGCCGTGTTGACAAAAGGGATTCACAATGCACCGTAGGC
>NZ_JBGFGP010000030.1:0-365 GCF_041224545.1 Sedimentitalea sp. XS_ASV28
TGATAAATCCGCCTGAAAAGCCCCGCTTCAAAGGTTTCCGGTTCCCTCTTGAGATTGTTGTTTATGAGGTCTGGGTCTGCCATCGGTTTGCGCTCAGCACCGCAGATGTCGAAGAACTGCTGGCTCAAAGGGGCGTCATCGTTAGCCGCGAGACAATCTGGCTTTGGGTGAACCGCTTTGGGGCCCATTTTGCCGCCTGCATCCGGCGGTATCGTCCCCGCCCAAATGACAAAGCTGCCAAGCGCTTCATGGCGAGGCTGATCGCGCAATTCGGCCAACCAAGGGTCTTCGTTACAGACAAACTGCGCAGCTACATCAAGCCGATTGCCCATCAAGCGCCGGATGCTGACCATCGCGCGCATAAG
>NZ_JBGFGP010000031.1:0-522 GCF_041224545.1 Sedimentitalea sp. XS_ASV28
TCAATGGTGCGCATTATCCGAAGCCGGCGATCCTGCATGCGGTGTTTTTCTATGTTCGCTATCCCGTCTCCTACCGAGACCTCGAAGAGATTCTGGCCGAGCGGGGATTCACCTTGGACCATGCCACGCTGAACCGCTGGATGGTGAAATTCGCGCCGCTGATTGCAGTACAGCCGCAAGCGAGGAAACGGCCAATTTCTGGCGGATGGACGAGATATATATAAAGGTGAAGGGCAAATGGACCTACCTCTACCGAGCCGTGGACCGCGACGGTCAAACTCTTGAATTTCTGCTCTCCGAGCGCCGTGACCTGGCCGCTGCCCGGCGTTTTTTCAAGCGGACAATCGCCATAAACGGCGTGCCAGATCGGGTTGTCATCGACAAGAGCGGCGCAAACCTGGCCGGCCTGCAGGCGGTGAACATGATCCTGAAATTCACCGGCGACGGCCGCCCGGTCGAGATCCGGCAGGTCAAATACCTGAACAACATCCTTGAACAGGATCACCGCTTCATCAAGCGCAT
>NZ_JBGFGP010000045.1:0-14342 GCF_041224545.1 Sedimentitalea sp. XS_ASV28
AACATGAGCGTGGTGGTTGCGCTGATCGCCTTCCCGGTGCGGCGCATGGATCGCAACATCGACGGCCACGCCATAGCGGCTGACCAGCTCCTGGGCGAAGTCGCGGGTGATCTGCGACCGAGCCTCGGCGCTGATCTCGGACGGCAGGGCCAGCTCCCATTCGCGGGCGGTGACGGAGTTGCGACGGGTCTCGCTGGCCTCAGCCTCGTTCCAGAGGCGGGACCGGTCCGAGGCCCAGTCCGGGGCGTCCTTCGGGGTCAGGATGAAGGTCTCCTCGATGCCCTGCTTGCGGGTGTAATCGTGGACGCGACCTTCGCGCTGGCACTCGATGCGCTCGCCGACACGGTAGGCAGCCGCCGCCGTGGCAGAGCGCCCGGCGCTGCGTTTGATCGTCTTCACGCAGAGGTGGTAGCTGGCCATGCGCCCTCCCCTCGCCTGTGATGCAAACGCGCCCACGCGCCGGAGCTGATCCGTGCCGGTGCCCTGACATTGGCCATCGGATCAGCCGTCTTTTCTCCGCAAGAGTGCGCCCGGAACCGGCGCGGTCTGAGGGGAAAAGATAGCCTGCTTGAGGCGAGCCAACGGCTCTCCGACGCGCGGGCTTGCCATTGATCTGCCCCCAGATCCCCAGCCTCATGGGGGGCGGGATATGGGGACAGATCAATGGCGGTTTGCCGGGGGCAAACCCGGTTCGTGTCGGCACCGTCAGGTCCGACGACACGAACCTCCCGCAAGGGAGACGCTAGCGGCAGACCGGCCCCCACCGTGGGGCATCGGGCGAGACGCTGGCGCGACCTTGCGGGACGCGATCCAACCGCTGAGGTTGGGCTGGGATGGTTTGGAAGGGGCAGCGCGCCCTTCCATGTCGCGGCGGCATGCAGCGAAGGGGATGGCCATCGGCCGGGGCTTTGCCCCAGAGAGATCGCACGCAAAGCTCGAAACCGCAGGTGGAGAGTTTGCATAAGTGCGCCCTTGTCCTTTACAGGCCTACGGGTAAGCGCTTAGTCTCGATCTGGCAAGACCAACCTGGCCACCTGCTCTTTTCAAAGATGGAGACGCGCATTGGCAGAAACCGAACTTGAACGAGCCGAGAAACGCTACGCCCAGGCCAAGGCCCGTCTTCAGGCACTGAAGAACCGGGAAGCCACCAGACAGCGCAAACTCGACACGCGGCGCAAGGTCATCCTAGGCGGTGCGCTGCTTGATCTGGCGGAACGGGATTCCGGGGCTGCTACCATGCTCGACCGGCTAATCCGCAACCTGCCCCGCGAACAGGATCGCAAGGCCTTCGCGGACTGGGGGACTCCCTCTGGGTCGCCCTCCCCTGCTCCGTCCAATTATGATCAGGACACGTCGTCCTGATGCGGGGCGTGATGCTCGTCTTCGGAGGGCTGTTCCGGTTCTTCGGTCGGTTGATCTTCACACCCATCCTGCTGGGCTGGATGATCGGCGCTGTCGTGTTCGGCGCGATGATCGGGGCACTTGTCGCCACGCCGTTCGTCTTTGCCTTCTTTGACCAGCCACCCGGTGAAAGCGCATGGCAGTGGCTGGTCTTCGGCCCGTTCATTTTTGTCGGTGGTATCTTCGGGTTCCAGTATTGGCGCATGGCCTCCGGCGCGGACGCCTTCTTCGGGCTGAACGGCGAAAGCCACGGCTCGGCCCGCTTCGCCAACCGCAAGGAGCTGAAGAAGCTCCAGCGCGAAGACGGTCTTCTGATCGGGCGCAATCCGCACACTGGGCGGCTCTTGCGCTATGACGGTCCTGCCCACCTGATCACCCTCGCCCCGACACGAGCCGGGAAAGGCGTTGGCACCGTGATCCCGAACTTGCTGGCGGCTGAGCGCTCCGTCCTGGTTATCGATCCCAAGGGCGAGAATGCCCGGATCGCCGGGGAAGCCCGGCGACGGTTCGGAACGGTCCACGTCCTTGATCCGTTTGAGGTCAGCGGCCATCCCTCTGCCGCTTATAATCCACTCGACCGGCTGACACCGGACAGCCTTGATCTGGGCGAGGATGCGGCCTCCCTGACAGAGGCGCTGGTCATGGACCCGCCGGGACAGGTTTCGGAAGCGCATTGGAACGAGGAAGCCAAGGCCATCCTCGGCGGGCTGATCATGTTCTGTGTCTGCCACGAGGATCGCAACCGCCGGACACTTGCCACCGTCCGGGAATATCTCACCCTGCCCCCGGAAAAGCTGCGCGCGCTGCTGGAGCTGATGCAGGACAGCGATGCGGCGGGCGGACTGATTGCCCGCGCCGCCAACCGCTTCCTCGGCAAGGCAGATCGGGAAGCCGCCTCGGTGCTATCCAACGCACAGCGCCACACGCACTTTCTGGACAGCCCGCGCATTGCAAAAGTCCTGTCGCGGTCGGATTTCCATTTCTCCGATCTGCGCCACCGGATCACCTCGGTGTTTCTGGTGCTGCCCCCGAACCGGATGGACGCCTACAGCCGCTGGCTGCGCCTTCTGGTGTCTCAGGCGCTTCAGGACATCGCACGGGACGCAGAAGCCTCAGTGGCCCCTCAGAGTGGCCCTGTAGGCGCTCAGGGGGCTGCACAGCGCCTCAGGACGCCCACGTTGTTCCTGCTGGATGAGTTTGCCGCTCTGGGCCGCTTGGAGGCCGTGGAGCGCGCCATGGGGCTGATGGCGGGATATGGCCTCCAACTCTGGCCGATCCTGCAGGACATGAGCCAGCTCAAGGACCTCTACGGCGAACGCGCGGGCACCTTCATTGCCAATACCGGGGTGCAACAGGTCTTCGGGGTCAATGATTTCGAGACGGCCAAGTGGCTGAGCCAGATGATCGGCCAGGAAACTGCCGGATTCCAGACCGACAGCTTCAAGCCCGGTGACGGCCCCAGCTTCAGCAACAACCTCACGGGCCGCGATCTGCTGACCCCCGATGAAATCATGCAGCTTCCCCCGGAAAATCAACTCCTGCGCGTGCAGGGACAAGCCACCGCCGTGGCGCAGAAGCTGCGCTACTACGCCGATCCTGAGTTCAAGGGGCTGTTCGTCCCGCAGGACCAGTAATCCGAAGGACGCCTCCCGATGCCAGACCAACCCGACCTCCCTGCCCTCTCCGACGATGATCTGCGCGAAACGCTCGATCTCATGGCCACGGCTGTCGCCAGCATGTCCGACAGGATCGATGATCTGACCGCCGTGGCAGACAAGCAGATCAAGGTTGCCACAGAAGCGCGGATCGCTGCCTTCGCCGCACGGGATCAAACCAATCCGAAAAAATACGGGGATCTTTTGGGCCAGACCCTCGACAGTCATCTGGGTGCAACCGCAGACGTGATGACAGAGATTGTCAGACGCCTTGGCGTCCAGACGGACAAGACCATTGGAGCCTTGGCCAGATCTGAGGATGACAGGTCCAGAGCCTATCGAGAGGTATTCGAACGGGAACAGAAAGCGGATCGCCTCAAAAGCCGCCTGCCCTGGTTTGGTCTGGGTGCATTGGTTTTGGCTTTGGTGCTGACGGTGACTCTTCCTCGTTTCTTAGCCAGCAACGTGTCCACATGCGCTGTCCTCGGGGCATCCTGGACCACGACAACCACGGGTGTTGATGCGTGCGTGTTCTACCGGCGGTAATGGGTGAAGCGCTGTCGGTGATCGACTGAGCCTGTCAGTCTGGGTGTTATATATGTGTTAGAATCTGTGTTACGGGTGAGCAGATTACTCGTAATCTCTTGAAACTTAACAACTTCTTATGATGCCCGGTAACTAATAACACGAATCTTGGTAACTAAAATCCTGCTTTGGGTAACTGATAACACGAATCTTGACTGTGGTAACTAAAACCACGAATGTGTACCCATGGTAACTGATAACACGAACGCCCTCGCCCCGCTCCTTCCGGATCGTCACCCGCAGCACGACCTTTTCATCTGCGATGTCGCTGACGCCGTGTTGAAGGACGTGATGCAACATATGGAGCATCCGTTCTACTCGCTTTCAAAGAAGCCGGAAACGACGATCAAGCGATATGAGAATGGCAATAAGTGGCTGCAGATCACGCCCAGTGTGAAGGGCCTAGCAACGATCTACGACAAAGACATTTTGATCTACTGCATCAGCCAGATCATGGCGAAATTGAAGGAAGGCCTTCCTGTTTCGCCCCGTGTTCGGATCAATTCCAGAGAGCTGCTTATCTTCACAAATCGCGGTACAAGTGGCCGGGAGTATCAGTCCCTTCTCGATGCCTTGGACCGTCTTGAAGGAACCCGCATCAGGACGAACATTGTGACCGGAGATGAAGAACAGGTCGATGGATTCGGCCTGATCGACGCTTCCTCAATCCGTCGCAAGCATGGTCTCGATGGTCGATTGCTCTGGTGTGAGGTGAAGCTGTCGGATTGGGTCTTCAACGCGATCCGAAACGAAGAAGTTCTGACCCTACATAGGGACTACTTCCGTCTGCGTAAGCCCATAGAACGGCGGGTGTACGAAATTGCTCGAAAGCACTGTGGCCAACAGAAGTCCTGGCGTATCACGCTGGCCAAACTGCTTCTCAAGACGGGTTCTCAAAGCCCTCAGAAGCGCTTCCGGCAGATGATCCGGCAGCTCGTAGAGCATGACCACTTGCCGGATTACCACGTTACCTTTGAGGATGACGCCGACATGGTGGTTTTCACCAATCGTGGCACGATGTCACCCACCTCGCTCGTGGAGGGCAGCATTCCGCCTTTGCAGTCTGACACCTACGAAGAAGCGCGCCATGCGGCTCCTGGATGGGATGTACGTTTTCTTGAACAGGAATGGCGCAGCTGGTGCGTAGAGCCGCCTCGGAATGCTGATCGGGCTTTTGTCGGGTTTTGCCGGAAATGGTTCGAGAAGCGAGGGAGGCCGTAGGATTAAAAACCGGTAATAGAAATAATTCCGGTTATGGATTTAAATCAGGTGTTGGATATTTTACCGGTACAGGGTATAAATCCGGTAACAACAAAGCGGCAGGATTGAGCAATGCCCGTTATCGTCATGGCAAGCCCCAAGGGCGGGGTTGGTAAATCAACTTGCGCTGTACTTCTGGCGTCTGAATTCGCCCGCATGGGAGCGGATGTCACAGTGCTGGACTGCGACCCAAACAAATCTCTGACCAGGTGGGCATCACACGGCATCCCCACAGGCGTGACCCTCAAGAGCGAGATTGGCCGCTCAGAGATTGTTCCAACAATTCGGAGCGCCGACGGCGATGGCAAAATCGTTATCGTGGACTTGGAAGGGGTTGCCTCCCAGCTAGTAAGTCGGGCGATTTCCCAGGCGGACTTGGTGATCGTACCGATGCAGCCAACGGCCCTCGATGCAGAGATTGGCTCCGAAGCACTGGCATTGGTGCGAGAGGAGGAAGAGGCGCTCGGGCGTTCGATCCGACATGCCGTAGTTTTGACCAAGACAAGTGCAGCAGTCAAAAGCCGCGTCCAGAAGGAGCTGGAAGAGCAGCTCAGAGGGGCAGGGATCGACGTGATCGAGCCATCCTTGGTAGCACGCGCAGCTTTCTCGGAGCTGTTTGCCTATGGCGGCGATCTGACCGCGATGATGAATGATCCTGAGATGATGACAGGCGGTAAAGTGGATAAGGCGTTGATCAACGCCCAAGCATTCGCGGAGGCTGTTTATGAGCGGCTCAAATAGGCTTTCTGGACTAAAGGCGCGCCCGAAAGGGACGACCGTTGAAGAAGTCCGGCGCGTGGATGAGGTAGGAGAGGCGAGGGGGTTCGTTGATCGCACTCCGCGAAAAAAGCCCGGGCGCAAACCAAGCCCCAGGACCTACCAGCTGCATCCGAAAATCTTTCCGGAGGTTGGCGAAGCGATAGCTTCTGAAGCCGAGCGGCTTGGAATCACACAAGGACAACTCGTGGAGAAAATGTGGGAAGTTTACTGCAAGTCTATGTAGCAAACGGCGTTAGTTTACATATAACATTTTTGAGTTTACATTTTTGGCTTACATGATACATATAGCGTCATGGAAGTTGACAAATCACTCATAAACGCTCTTGTAGAAGCCGCCATGACGGCAGACTACACCGCTGTGCGACGGCTGGGCGGTAAGATCGCCAAGCGGATGGCTGAGCAGAATGATGCTGAGGGAGCAAAGGCCCTTCAGAACCTGCTGCGCAAGCGGGGCGTGCCGCTTCAGGCGTCCGGTTATGCCGAGGCCTTGCCGCGCGATGCTGGGTCTCGTCTTCCCCTCATTGAAGAGGGGCAATGGCCAACGACGCCGATTATGTTGGGCGGGGATGCAGGGGAAACGATTTCACAATTTATCGAGGACGCACGGCATATTGAAATGCTGACCGAGAAGGGTGTCTCCGCACGTCTCGGGTTGCTTTTGTATGGACCGCCTGGCACCGGTAAGACCTTGATGGCGGGGCACATCGCCGCGTTGCTCCAGCGGCCATTGTATGTAGTACGACTCGACTCGTTGATTTCGTCCAGGTTGGGTGAAACTGCCAAGAACGTCAGGGGCATATTTGAATTCGTCCCCGCACGGAATGCCGTCCTTTTTCTTGATGAAATGGATGCCATTGCCAAGCTCCGTGACGACCGGCACGAACTGGGCGAGTTGAAGCGCGTGGTGAACACTGTTCTTCAGGGGCTCGACTCTCTCACCGATGATGTTGTGACGGTGGGTGCAACCAACCATCCGCATCTCCTCGATCCAGCGATCTGGCGGCGTTTTCCTTACAAAGTTGAGCTGAACCTGCCTGATGAAGATGTGCGTGCCAGCATGTGGGAGCATTTTCTGTTCCAAGGTGATGACGCGCGTAAGGATGACGGCCGTCTGCTGGCGCGGGTCTCAGACGGACTCAATGGCGCGGACATCGAAAATATCGCGCTTGCGGCACGGCGGCGGGCGATCCTGAGCAATCAGAATGCTAGTCTAGCGCATATTTTGCTAGCCGTGGGTGCATCGCGCACCGGCAGCCCCCGGCTGCTTGATAACCGTGAGCTGGACACGGCCGACAAAAAGACACTGACACTGCTGCTGCAAGACAAGGGCGGCATCAGCCAATCAGACATCGCCAAGATCGTCGGCGTCAGCCGCCAGATGGTACACCGCTATTTGAAGGAGGCGCTCGATGGTTGATACTCCCCGGCGTCCGCTTCTGAACCCGGTCCTTCGCTTCACCAAGGACCCGAAGCCTGAGGGTGTATCGGGTGGCGGAAAGAACGCAGACAGCATCATAACAGATCGTTTGCCCGAACAGCGACGTGCGCTGTCGAGACAGTTCCGCGACCTAGCAGAGCAAGCAGCGCAGCAGCCACGCTTCGATGGCCGGGTGGTGCTATATGCCTCCATGTTCGACGACTCTTTTGCGCCAAGCTATACGCCGAACGACCTCTTTCAGGCGACGCGCAGCGCGCGTCTGATTGCGCCCTATCGTTCGGGATACTTGGTCGAGATCGCAGCGGATCAGCTTGACGGATATGCGAACATCGTCGAGAGCAGCCGCCTTGCCAAGGATCAGGTGGATATTTCTCGCATTGAAGCTGTGCGGTTCTTCGAAAGCGCGGATGCAGGCGGCTCGGCCAGCCTCGATACGATTTGGGAAGCCGCACCGCAAACAGATGCGGGCAAAGCCTTTGTCGTCTGGCTCATGCCTTTGCGTGGCCGCGATGCGGCCGAAGAACTAATCGAGCGGTTTGCCGCCCTGCGCGATGGCACGATCGTGCCGCCGCCACCGCTTCTGGCAGGCGTAGATGTTGGTACGGTTACGGAGGATGTGCCGGTCGTGATGCGCCGCGCACTGAGAGCGGCAGCGGCTAGCGGCGATCGCATAAATCTTGCGATGCGCACCTATCGCCAGCACCACCGCGCCCGCACGACCGTGTTGGTGCCGTCTCGTGGTGCGCTAGATCACCTGATTGCCTCGGGCACAGTGTTCCGTATCGAGCCTGTGCAGCCGATCAGTTCCACTTCGCCAGGCGAGGGTAGGGAACCTGATCGCCCTTTGCCGGAAAACATGACGACGCTACCGATCGTCGGCGTCGTTGATGGCGGACTCACGGCCACCTCTTACCGTAATGCGGAAGTCTGGCGCGCGCCGCCGCTTATCGCGGATGGTGAAGCCGACACGCAGCACGGGAACTGGGTTACGTCCCTCGTAGTGCAAGGGCATGACTGGAACAACAATCTGACCTTGCCGCCGCTTTACTGCCAAGTCGGTACAGTGCAAGCAGTAGCCAAGAAGGGCTCGCGCGCCTTCGTCGATCCTCAAGATTTTGTGGCTTATCTCGATAGTGTGATGGCGGCGAACCCAGAAACGCGGGTTTGGAACTTCTCCCTCAACGGGGTTCATCCATGTGGACCTCGGCCCCGCACGCCAGTGGGGCGAGCGTTTCCCGGTCCGAGCGACCGCATTCGCAGCCGAGGCGCCGCCCGCCCGCGAGGTGCTGGCCGACAGCCGCACGATGAAGGGTGGTGGCACGGCGGGCGTGGCGACGCTGGGCGCGGCGGGCGTCGAGGTGGCACAGGGCGTCCTGGCCGAGACGCAATCCGCCATCCTGCCGCTGGTGCCGTATCTCGACACTCTGCGCTGGGTGTTCATCGCGGTGGCACTCTGTGGCATCGCAGTCACCATCTATGCCCGCCTCGACGACTGGCGCCGGGGGCGGCGGTGACTGCCGTCCTCCTAGGCAGGATCACGGCCAGCCCGTGGGTGTGGGGGGGCGCTGCGCTACGGAGCCTTCCTTCTCGCCGGGCTCATGTTCCTGCTCGCGCGCCGGCGGTCCGGCGCGCGAAGCACGATCTCCCCCATAAGGAGTTGGATCGGCAAGTTCTGCGGCAAGGGATTTCCCGCGAATTCCTGCGTATTTACCCTTGATTAGCCGGGGTCAGGGGCGGATCAAAGCCCGAAACGCTGTGGCCGGACCGCAGCGATATCGCGGCAAGGTGTTCGCCCGGCCAGAACATCCGCCACAAGCATGGCCGTGATGGGGGCAAGTGTCAGCCCGATATGGCCATGACCAAAGGCATGGATCACATCGGCCCCGCCGCGTGACGGCCCGATGACCGGAAGGCTGTCGGGCAAACTGGGACGGAACCCCATCCAATCGCGCGACGGTTCGGGCAGATCGGGAAACAGGGCGCGCGCGCCTTCGACCAACCGGGCCACCCGATGGGGCGAGGGTGGTGCGGTCAACCCGCCCAATTCGACCGTGCCTGCGACCCGCAAGCGACCGGACATCGGGCACAGATAGAAACCGCGTGTGGTCGGGCAGGTTGGACGGGTTAGCCGGGGCACATCCATATCCCATTCGACGTGATACCCCCGTTCGGTGTCCAGCGGAATGCGGTCCCCGGCCTGCCGCGCCAGATCGCGTGCATGTGCTCCAGCGGCCAGCACAACCTTACGTGCCTTCAACTGGAAGTCGCCGCCAGCCAGTTCAACCCCGCCTGCCACGCGGCGCAGTTGGGTGATGCGGTGCGGCAGCACTGGGGCCGCCACCGCACGCGCCAATCGGCCCACCATCTCACCCGGATCGGACATGAAGACGGCATTGGGAAAAAACGCGGCGCCGCCCTCAACCTCGGGCAGGCCCGGTTCCAGTTGCCGCAAGTCATTTGGGCCGATCAGATCAACCGATATGCCCAGACTGCGCCGAAAGGCCATGTCTGCCTTGGCGGATTGAAAGGCCCGGCGCGTTTCATAGGCGTAAAGGCAGCCCCGCTTTTGCAAGATGTCCTGCCCACCAATACGGTCGGCCAATCCTGCCCATAACCCGGCCGCATCTGCCAGCAAGTCGGCAATGGCCGCAGCGTTGCGCCGCGCGGGCCCCGGCAGGGATTGAAAGGCAAAGCGGATCAGCCAAGGGGCAAGGCTGGGAAGGGCGGCGCGACGGATCGACAGGGGGGAATTCCGGTCAAACAGCAGCGATGGCAGGTTGCGCAACACATCGGGCGTGCCAACCGGAAGCACTGCATAATCAGCGATGGTGCCGGCATTTCCATAGGATGCACCAGACCCGGCGGGATTTGGGTCGATCAAGACGACCTCATGCCCTTCGCTGACCAGCCGTTCCGCTATGGCAAGGCCAACAACGCCTGCGCCGATGATGGCGATTTCGGTCTGCATGACCATCAGGTCACACCGACCCAACAGGGGCTGCGCGACAGAACATGGTCAGGACGGTAACTGCGTGTCATCGATGAGCCTTGTAAACCGACATTCCCCAAGTGGCCTGCCGCTTGACTTCAAGATCGCCTGATTTTGCTCGCTGGGCAAGCGTTTTTCGCCCCGAGCGGTGTCTGTCGTCGCGCAAACGGCCGAAGTCGGGTGGATCAAGCCTCGAACCCGCAGCATTCTGGCCCGGCAGAGCCGCTTTTCCGCGCGGCAGACGGACCTGTCCTGCCGCTTTCGTTCAGCTTGGGCATGGATCGTGGTCATGCGCATGACGGAGGCGTTCGAAGACGGCGGATGGCGGCAAGGACGGCCCGCACCATCGGGCCGGTGACGGCGACCTCGGCCAACTGGAAGGTAATGGCGCGGGCGTGGCGGACGACGCGGGCGCCGATCTTGATCAGCTTGAGTTGCAGGCTGGTCAACGACCAGTCCGCCATGGCCTCGGGCAGTTCGATGCAGCGCAGGAAGGTTGCCAGGTTGTAGGCCAGCGCGTGCAGTTGCAGCCGCACCTCGTTGTGCCGGAACTTCCGGCATGACAGCCGCGTCCAGCGAAAGGCATATTTGCCTTCCTTGATGTGCTGCTCTGCGGTGCCGCGCTGGTTGTAGAACCTCACCACCCAGTCTGGCTCCATCGGCAGGTTGGTGACGATGAAGCCGACTTTGGGGAACAGCTCGCCCGGATGCCATTCGATCTTGGCGATGACGCGGCGCGGCTTGTCCCAGGACGCCGCCTGATACTCGAAGTCCTCGAAGAACCGTTTGACCTTGGTCAGCGAAGGCCGTCCCACGGGCCGTGTCAGCCGATGCGCGATCTTCTCGCGCAAGACGGCGTTGGCGGGCAGACGGATGGCGTAGAAGAACCTGGCTTCTTCCAGCCGCATATAGATCGCGGGGATCGCGTAGGCAGCGTCGGCCCGGAAGAAGCGTCCACCAAGGTCGCGGCCAGCATATCGGGCAATGACGGGATCAAGGACATCCCGCCAGCCATCGGCGCTGTGGACATTGCCGTTACGCAGGGCGCAGCGCTCCAGCATGCCAAACTGGTTGAACAAGAAGATGGGGTGATAGCAGGTGCAGTCGAAATGCCCGTTCCAGGCAGCACCTTCCTGATCGCCGTGGGTGGGGCTGACCGAGCTGTCCATGTCCAGCACGATGTATTTCAACCCGTTGCGGTCATGAAACCGGTCGATCCATTGGCCGTTCAGATCGGCCAGCGCCGCCCGGTTCGCGGCCAGAGCCAGCGTCTCGGTCTCGAACCGTCCCATCTGCGATGCCGAAGCAGCTTGCGCCTCGACGGCCCTGCCGCCAACGACCTGACGCATCACGGGATCGAGGGCCAAGCGGTCGGCATCGTTCACATCCTCGTATCCGGCCAGTCGTCCGAACACCGATTGCCGGAACAATCCGTCAAGCCGATGGAGCGTGTTCTTCCCGGTGCGGCTGTCTCGCAGCGCCTCCGACGCCAGATTGGACAGGCCGAGCACGTCATCAAGCTCGCGCATCACCAGCAGGCCACCGTCTGAACTGATCTGCGCACCACGGAACTCCAGACGCACACGGCGGTCGAAATCAACCCGATCTCCCCGCGCCAAGCCCGCACCCTCCAGGTGATCCATGAAACGCGCCCCTCGCAGCCGTCAACGCCATGATTTATATGCGAAATATCACGATTACGACAGCGAAATCAGCGACTTACTTGGAGAATGTGGGCTCAATCAGCCCTATTCGTGCGATCTCGAAGCCGTGAGTGCACTCGGGCATGACATCGCCATGCTGGCACGGAAGCATGTCGTTCTGCCCATCATATCTATCGGCAACAAGCCGGGAACGCGGCTTCAGCCGCCCGGCGACTGCGAGGCGGCAATTACCGTTGGCGGCCGTGTTCATGACGATAACGGTAATCCGGGGGGCGAGTGCCCTGTTAGCCTTTGCGGGCCGGGACCGTCCAGCATGCTGAAGCCGGACCTCTCGCACTTTTCGCATGTCCGCGCCTTGGGCGGCGTAGTCATCCGGGGATCGAGCTTTGCCACCTCCCTGACGTCACCACTCGCGGCACACACAATGGAGCGGGTGCGTGAGGCGTCACCTGATCTCGTCAAAGCGTTGCTGCTGCATAATTCGGACGGGATGAACTTCGATCCAGCACTTGGTTTCGGCACGCCGACAGCCGCATCGTTGCCGTGGGAGTGCAAGCCGGGCTTCGTCACGCTCCAGTGGCGTGCCTCTCTTCGTCCAAGCGCAAACTACTATTGGGAGCTACCCATACCAGATTCTCTTAAGAAAAGTGGCAAGTTGAAAGGGACGGGCACCCTAACCGCAATCGTGAATCCGCATCCGATGGTGACAGATTATGCAGGACCAAACTACTTCAGCGTTCGCCTTGAAACAGCGCTTCAGTACCAGCGGGGTGCAAGCTTCAAAAATTTGTTGGGCGGGCTCGATACGGGAAAAGTGACCGAGCAGGAAGCTCGCGCCACTGACCACAAATGGAGTCCGATCCGGCAACACCAAAAATCGTTTCAAAGAGTTGGTTTTGACGGTGATATACTACGCATTCGTGCCAGGATATACGCACGGGATTTGTACCTCTATGGCTATAGCGGCAACCAAGAAATCCCTGAAATGGAAACGGTTTTTGTTCTGTCGCTCGGCACCGGCGACGAGAACGACGATGTGTATAACGAACTGCGGGACCAGCTCGGTGCATTTGTCGAAACAGCAGTGGTCGAGACAGATATCGACGTGGACAACGAAGGATTCTGAGCATGAGCAAGGATAAAGACAGGACAATCTACCGGAGATCGTCGGACAATAAGTGGGTGGATAAACGGAACAGTGCCGGGCGCGGCTTTGTCTTCGATACACAGAAGGATGCGATTGCTTCCGGACGTGAAAAGCTCGTCAATGTCGGAGGCGGTGAGCTTACTGTGAAGGGGCGGGACGGAAAAATCCGCAGTAAGGACACGCTCGGCGGCGGCAACGATCCGATGCCGCCACGCGACAAAGAACACTAGGTCGGATGGGAAATTTAACACTATTGGCAATAGTGTTAAGCCCGCCGCCCACAAATCCTGTGGATCGATAGGGCAGGGGGATGATTTCTGCTTCGCGGCTTAACAGTATTCGGGCAGACTGTTAAATATGAGTGAAATGCGCCTCTATGACACCGCCGGAAACCGGCTTTACCTCAACGCCGAGGAGCGCGCCGCCTTCCTGGCCGTGGCGTGGCGCAAGCCCGCCCGCGACCGTACACTTTGCGAGACGTTGCTCTTCACCGGCTGCCGTCCGTCAGAGCTGCTGGAGATCACCCCGGCCAGGGTGGACCTGTCGGGCGGGACGATCACGATCCGCAGCTTGAAGAAGCGCAAAGATGCTTCTGGCAGCTCGAAGATTGTCTACAGGAGCGTTCCGGTGCCGTCGGACTACCTGGATACCCTCAACACCGCCCACGGCATCAGGGAAGCCCAGAAATCCCGCAAACAGGCCAGCGCGCCGATCTGGCCACTCAGCCGCGTGCGAGTCTGGCAGATTGTTAAAGGGATCATGATCGAGGCCGGGATACCGGATGCGCCGCACCGCAGCCCCAAGGGCTTGCGCCACGGCTTCGGGATCAACGCGACCGTCAACGGCATTCCTCTGCACATGCTCCAGAAATGGATGGGGCACGCTCAGCTCAGCACGACAGCGATCTATGCCGATGCCGTGGGCAAGGAAGAACAAGACATCGCAGCCAGGATGTGGAGGTAGGGGACCATGCATCTCACCAGGACAGAACCCGACGCCAATTTGCACCGGTTCTACCGGCTGGAGATCGTGCCTGGTCTCTTTGGAGACTGGGGTCTGGTGCGCAACTGGGGACGGATCGGGAGCTCTGGCCAGGTGCGAACAGACTGGTACGACACCAAGGCCGAGGCGAAGAACGCCCGCTTCGAGCTGCACATGAAGAAGGCGAAGCGCGGCTATGAGCAGCTGGCCAGAAACGTGGCAGAACCCCCAACGTTTTGCCCAGGGGTTCTGACATAGCTAAACCTTTGGTCTTGTGTGGGTCAGGGCAGGGAGCCAGAACCGACCGTTTTTTGCCCATGGATTCTGGCAGGGGATTTCTGTCCAGTGAGCGGACAAAACGAAACTTCGGCACATTCGACTTACGTCTCGCCTCAGCTCATGCCTGTTCTGCGCCCTACCGCTCCGGTCGCAGCGGTAGGAC
>NZ_JBGFGP010000050.1:0-12659 GCF_041224545.1 Sedimentitalea sp. XS_ASV28
TCCAGCGGTTCAGCGTGGCATGGTCCAAGGTGAATCCCCGCTCGGCCAGAATCTCTTCGAGGTCTCGGTAGGAGACGGGATAGCGAACATAGAAAAACACCGCATGCAGGATCGCCGGCTTCGGATAATGCGCACCATTGAGCACAATCAATCCATCGTTCCTCACAAACACTCCGGCAACGCTGACAGATTTCCAAATCCAAAGGAAACGGAAAGTTTGCGACAGAGCCCGCGCGGTGGCGCGGTGCGGATCTGCCTCGCGGACAGGCACGATCCTGGTTCCTTGCCGCAGAGATCGCTCCCTGTACGGCAGACCTCGGTGCTCAGCCGCAGTCCATCGACGGCGATTTCCGATCCGGCGCGCTCAAAGGCTTGCGGTGCGGAGCGCGGCTTGGGTGGCAAGTGAAGACCCGGTCGGACGGATCAACACGATCCGCCGTCGGGTCCGGCGCGCCGAGGGCAGTGATCACCGGCTGGCGACAACCTCCTGCGCGGTGTCGCTGAATGTCAAAACCGGCGCGCGATCGGCCAGCAGGACCAGCGCCGCGTCATGAAGCACAGCGGTGCCGGCGGCGCAGGCATCGGTGACCAGCCGCGCGGACCGCCCCGCATCCGTGGCCTCGATCGCCGTGCCCAGCACGCAACAATCCGTGGCCACGCCGCAGATCACCAGCCCCGCGCCCGCAGGCAGCACCGCCTCGGCCTCCCGCCATTTCGAGAACCTGTGGCTGGCGACCGAGGTTCGCCCGCTCCAGCGCGGATCCAGATCCCAGAGGCCCGCATTCCCGGGCTCCCGCGCGAAGGGATGGCTGCGGTAGTAATCCACCCAGGCACCCTCGGGCTCCTCCGGCGGCACGAAGCGGGTGAAGAGGACCCGCTCCGAGAAAGCCTCGACCAGGGCGCCGACCTTTGCCGCGCAGGCCTCGTAGGTGGGCACGCACCAGGGGCTTGCAGGATCCCCGAAGCCCGGTTGCATGTCGATCACCAGCAGCCAGTCATCCATCGACATTCCGTCACTCCTCCGGCCCGATCACGCCCTTGCGCAGCATGAAGCAGCCGTAGAAGCGCCGCTCGCCAGTCTGCACGACCGCATAGGCCTGCTCTGACAGTTCGTAGAAGGCGAAACGCTCCACCGGGATCAGCGCTCGGTCCGCACCGGCGGCAAGCTTCACCTTGGCCAGCGCCTCCTGCTGCACAATGGGCATCGCCGCGGCATCACCCACGACCTCCATCCGCGCGGCGGCATCCTCGACGAAAGTGTCCAGTGGCATGACGGACAGTATCGCCCCGATTGCCTCGGGCGCGGTGGCCCCATCCATCCGCAGGAGTTCCCCATGCACGGTCTGCTTCGCCACGGCGGCTGCGGGGAAATTCGCATCTGCCACGATCAGCATGTCCCCGTGCCCCATCGCGCGCAGCACGTATAGCAGTTCCGCGCTCAGACGCGGATCAATTCCCTTCAGCATGAAGCCCTCTCTCCCGGCACCTGGGTGCCACAAAACCATGCAACTGCCGCCTGGACAAGCGGAGCACGCCGCATCTGCAGGATCGCTCCCCCGGATCAAACTTGTTTCTATACGAATAATATTGCCGGTTCTAAGATGACTGGCAATCACCACTTCGAACAGCGCAGCAGAAGGTCGGTCAGATGTCGGATAATTTTGGTTGGAGCACATGGACGGCTGAACGCCCGGCAGAGTTCACGCACCTCCCCTCGGGCTTCCGTGTGACGCCGGTGCTCTATTCGGACCGCGCCAATGCGGCCACAGCCCTGCCTGCGGGTGACCTGCTGCGCTACGGCAGGCGGGGGATGCGCGACGGGCACATCGCCTTCAGCACCGATCATGAGGACACCAAGCTCGACTGGGCCTGCCGGCGCACGGCTGAAGACCAACTGGACCTGACCTGGACCTGCCGGGCGACGGGCGAATGGGGCCTGCGCTACTGGGTCTCGATCTCCCTAAGCGGGCCTGAGGGTGCGGAATTCACCTATGACCGCGAAACGGGCGAGACCCTGGCCCGCGTCGGCGATGAGATCATGCGCATCCGCTGCGCCGAAAAACCCTTCCTCGTCACCGTCCATGACGATGTGGAGGGGCTGATCGCGGAGTTCGACAACAAGGGCTATTTCTACCTTGCTTCGCGCGGAACCACCGGCCGCTTCCTGGCCCTTCGCTTCAACCTCGACGAGATGCCGCAGATGCAGGTCACCGTCACCCGTGACGGCCAGCCGGAAGAGCCTTTCGACGCCTCTGACTCACTGCCCGAGGATACCGACCTGGCCTGCAACCCCCAGGCTGCGCTGCAGGCGGTCAACGATGTCCTGGCCTGGAACCATGTCATGGACAGGATCAACGACCGGCCCTACACCGCGCTCACCCGCAACTGGAGCGTCAAGAAATTCGGCGGCTTCGGCGTCTGGTTGAACGACAACCTCTTCCACGCGCTGATGTGGTCGATGATCGACCCCGCCAAGGCCCGCGACAATATCGAGGCGGTCTTTGCATGGCAGACCCCGGCGGGCAACTTCCCATGCCTCGTCACCGGCAATGACGCCTGGTTGGACCGCACCCAGCTGCCCATCGGCTCGCACGTCCTCTGGCAGCTCTACCGCAGCACCGATGATCTCGACGTGCTTCGCTGGGCCTTCCCGAAGCTGCTGGCCAACCACCGATGGTGGTGGGCGAAACGCAGCCTCGGCGAAACCCGGCTGGTCGCCTATGGCACCAGCGCCGACCAGGGCGACGGGCTTTACAAGGGCACCCGGCTGGCAGCCAAGAACGAAAGCTCCATGGACAATATGGCCGTCCATGACGAGGCCGATTTCGATCCTGAAACGGGCCTCCTGCAATCGGCGGACGTGGGCCTGAACTCCCTCCTCGCGCTGGACGGCGAAGTCCTGTCGCACATGGCCACCCTGCTGGGGCTTGAGGCCGAGGCGACCGAGCTGGCCGAAAGTTCCGCCCGCCACAAGGTGCAGATCGGCAGTTGGCTATGGGACGAAACGCGCGGCGTCTTCGCCAACCGGCGCCTCGACGGCCGCTTCGTGCAGGCGCTGGCGCCCACCTCCTTCTACCCGCTGGCCGCCGGGATCGGGACCGAGGCGCAGCTGCAGTCGCTGATCGACAATTACCTCCTGGCCGAAGACAAGTTCGGCGGCCGCTACATCCTGCCCTCTGCCCCTCGCGACCAGCCCGCCTATCACGAAAACGTCTACTGGCGCGGCCGTGCCTGGGCGCCTCTGAATTACTGGGTCTACCAGGGCCTGATGCGCCATGGCCGCGTGGCAGAGGCCTCGGACCTGGCCGACAAGGGCGCCACCATGTTCGCCGCCCATTGGGACAAGCGCCAGTGCGGTGAGAACTACAGCTCGGTCACCGGTGAGATCCGCGACCAGGCCGATACTGATGCCTTCTACACCTGGGGCGCGCTGCTACCGACGCTTTCGGTGCTACAGGTGGTGTCGGACACGGTCTGGGGCGGGCTTCAGATCAACCCGGCGCGGGTGAAGCACAATTTCGGGCCACTGCAAAGCCAGCTCGGCACAGTCGAGGTCACCCGCGAGGGCGACAGCTGGACCCTTCTGATCGGCGGCAACCCCGTCCTGACCGGCACCGGAGCCCCCACCCTCGGCAATCCCGCCTTCGGCACCGACGGTTTCACCGCCGACCTGACCGGCATCACCGCCATGGTGACGCTGGAATTCTGCGGACGGCAGATCGTCTCGGCCAGGCTGGACGGCGCGCCGCTGGCCATCGAGGCCGGGCAACTTGCGCTGACCGCCGGCGGCAAGCTGGATGTGACCTTCGCACCGGCCAAGGCCACCGCCTGACGCCACTCCGAAACGGATACCGGCAGCACTCCCCGGTGCTGCCGGTTTTCTTGTGAGCAAACGTGAAAGAGGCGGTCCGAAGCTCTCAGCCCTTGGCGATGGGAGTCAGGCGGTCCACCTCCCAGGTCAACCAGACCGGCGTGCCTTCGGGGACCTGCGGCAGGTGCCGGTCCAGCGCCACGGACTTCATCCGCCGCCCGGCGGCTTGCACCACGCAGGTGGTCACGGCGCCCGCGAAGACCCGCTGCACCATCTCGCCCTGAAGGCTGCCGATGCCCGGCTCCGTCGGCTCGGTCAGCGAGATCGAGAGGTTCTCGGGACGGATCGCGATCGCCTCGGCACCGCCGGCGGAACCCGGCAGTTGGATCATCCGGCCATCAGCCAGCCGCAGGCCGCCGCCCTCGCGGGTGCCCTGCAGAACGTTGGCCTCGCCCAGAAACTCGGCCGCGAAGATATTCGCCGGGTTGTCGTAGACCTCCCGGGGCGCACCGGACTGGACCATCTTGCCATCCTTCAGGATGCCGATCTTGTCCGACAGAGTCAGCGCCTCGTCCTGGTCGTGGGTCACGAAGATCGTGGTGATCCCGATCTCGCGTTGGATTCGTTTCAGCTCGATCTGCATGTCCACCCGCAGCGCCTTGTCGAGCGCCGAGAGCGGCTCATCCAGCAGCAGAACCCGAGGATTGGTCACGAAGGCCCGGGCCAGCGCGACCCGCTGGCGTTGCCCGCCCGACAGCTCGCCGGGCTTGCGGTGACCCAGGTGTGACAGTTGCACCAGCTCCAGCGCCTCGCCGACGCGGCGCTTTTCCTCGACCGCACCGACCTTGCGCACCCGCAGGCCGAAGCCCACGTTGTCCGCCACGGTCATGTTCGGGAAAAGCGCATAGTTCTGGAACATCATGCCGATGTCGCGCTTCTCCACCGGCACCGTCTCGACGTTGGTGCCGCCGATCCGGATATGGCCGCTATCCGCCAGGATGAACCCGGCGATGGTACGCAAGAGGGTGGTTTTGCCGCTGCCCGACGGGCCCAGCAGGGCGAAGAAACCGCCATCCGGGAAATCCATCGAGACATTGTCCAGCGCCGTCATCTTGCCGAATGTCTTGGTGATGTTTTCTACGAGAACCTCGGCCATTAGCGATCTCCTCCGAAGTTAGAGAACCGGGCGGCGACAAGCATGATCGCCATGGAAACGATGATGATGATTGTCGAAACCGCGTTGATCTCGGGGGTGAAGCCCTGTCGGATCGAGGTGTAGATCAGCACGGGCAGGGTCGCATCGCCGGGCTCGGACAGGAAGTAGGAGACCACGAACTGGTCGAAGCTGACCGCGAAGGCGAAGAGACCCCCGGCGATGATGCCAGGCAGGATCCAGGGCACCGTGACCCGCATCGTGACCGTCCAGGCCGAGGCGCCCAGCGACCGCGCCGCCTCTTCCAGAGTCCGGTCGAAGGTCGAAAGCCGCGCGGTGACTACCACGATAACGTAAGGCAGAGCCAGGGCGACGTGGCCGATCAGGACCGACGGCGTACCGCGCCCAAGGCCGATGCCATAGAAGAAGATCAGCATCGCCGTGCCGGTGATCAGCCAGGGGATGGCGATCGGCGGGAAGAGCAGCGCCTGCAGCACGGTCTTTCCCGGGAAGCTGTAGCGGAAGAGCGCCAGAGAAGCCGCCGTGCCCAGCGTAGTGGCAATGGCTGTCGTGGTGATCGCGATCAGCACGGAGCGCACGGCGGCGGTCTTGATCGCCGTGTTCTCTGCCAGGGCGTGGTACCAGTCCATCGAGAACTGGAAGGGCAGCTGGTAAAAGGGCGAGGCGTTGAAGGACATCAGCGCCATGATGAAGATCGGTGCATAGAGGAACACCAGAATCAGGAGCAGCCAGAGCCGCCCGATCAGTCCAAGCCAGCGACCGCTCATGTCCGCGCCTTCCGCAGGATGGGGCTCGCCACGCCCAGAATCACAAGGACGACGGCCAGCAGGATGAAGGATAGCGCCGCGCCGAGCGGCCAGTTGAAGACGGCGACGAACTGATCCTCGATCACCGTGCCGAAATAGGTGCCGAAGCGGCCGCCCAGGATACGCGGCTCCATGAAAGAGCCGACGACGGGGACGAAGATCAGCACCGATCCCGCCAGCAGGCCGGGCAGCGACAGCGGCAGGATGAGCCGCCACAGGATCGTCAGCTTCTTCGCCCCCATGGAGCGCGCGGCGTCGATCAGGTTGTCGTCGATCGCCTGCAGCGCCAGGTAGGAGGTCAGGATGACATAGGGAAGGTAACTGTGCACCAGCCCGATGACCACGGCCGTCGGGGTGAACATCAGCCCCAGCCGCACATCGAAGGGCAGGATCCAGTTCACCGCCACCTCGAGGATTCCGTTGCCGCGCAGCACGATGGCCCAGCTGAAGATCCGCACCAGCGAATTCGACCAGAACGGCAGGATGATCAGCAGGAACAGCGCCTCGCGCGCGCGGCCCTTGATCACCTTGGCCAGCACCAGCGCGCAGGGATAGCCGATCAACACGCAAACCAGCGTGACGGTCAGCCCCAGCCGGATCGATTTCCACAGCAGCGTCACATAGGTATTGGAGGCGAAGAAGCTGCGGTAATTCTCAAGGGTATAGTGCCAGTCCGCCTCCTGCCCGAAGGGAACTTCGGACAGGAAACTGAAGTAGAGCATGGCGGCCAATGGCAGGAAGATCGCCACCGTCAGCCAGATATAGGCAGGTGAAAGGAGGCCGGCCGCACGGGTCGCATCCTTGGTGAAAAACTTGGCCATGGGCGGACCCCTCCTTGCCGTTTGCCGGGTGTTCCGCGACGTGCCGAACATGCCGTCCGACCCGTCGCGTTGCCGTGCCGCCTTACTGCGCCGCCTTCAGCGACTGCCACAGCTCCAGGTAGGCCTTGCGGTCTTCCTCGGCGACGGGGGCCATAAACTGCACGCGGGCTGCGACCTCGGGGTTGCCGAGGATGCGGCGGTTGAACGCCTCTTCCGGCAGGGCGGCGGCGGCGGCGGTGTTGGCCGAGGCCGGGGCGCCGTTCTTGTCCCATTCCACGTAGAAGGCCGGGTCGATCATCCAGTTGATGAAGGCCAGGGCGGCGTCCGCATTTTCAGAGGTGGCGGGCACGGCCAGTGCATCCAGCCAGCCGATGGCGCCTTCCACGGGGACCACGAACTCGATCGGCAGGCCAGCGGCCTGCGAACGTGCTGCGGAACCGGACCAGTAGCTGGCCACGTCCATCTCTCCAGCGGCCATATACTGGTTCCAGTCGTTTTCCGAACCCCAGAAGGTGCGGATCTGCGGCATCAGCGTGCCCAGCTTTTCCTTCACAGCGTCCAGGTCGTCGATCTGGTTGATGTTCTGGCCGGTGGCCAGCGCCGCCAGCTGCACCGCCTCCAGCGCGTCATCGCGGATCGAGACATGACCGGCATATTTCGGATCCCACAGCACCTCGATCGAGGTCGGGATCTCCTTCACCACGCCGGTGTTCACGGCGATCGATGTCAGGCCCCAGGCCCAGGGCACGCCGTAATGCGCCCCATCCTTGCTGATCGCCGGGTTGGCGGCGAAATCGGGGGCGACATCGGCGTAATTCGGCACTTTCGACAGGTCGATGGGCTGCAGCAGGTTCTCTGCCATCACGTCCGGGAAGAAGGAGGTGTTGATCAGCACCACGTCATAGGCGCCCGGGTTGGTGCGCAGCTTGGTCAGCATCTCCTGTTCGGAGTTGAAGTATTCGTGGATGACCTTGGTGCCGGTGGCCTCTTCGAAGGGCTTGGTGGCAAAGTCCTGGTCGGTGCCGTAGCCCTGCCAGTTCAGCACGCGGATCTCGTCGGCCATTGCGCCGTTTGCCAGCAGCGCCAGCGCTGCGACCAGGGATTTGGTATGGTTCATCTGATGTCTCCATCTTGGTTGGTCTGCTGTTGTCAAACCCGCTTTCTGGCGTGAAGCAGTTGTCTGTACTGCGACGTAGCCTCGCCGTCTGCCCCTTCAGAGGTCGATCCGGTCGAAGAGGCGGATGCATGGCAATTTGCGGGATGCTTCCAGAACTGAGAACAATGCCCCGATCTTTCGGGCTTCGGTTCTTGATTTGCTTATGTACTAGATGTCCTCCCGTCCAATTTTTGTTTGTATAGAAAAAAGGCCGAAAATGGCTGTCTTGCAGGATCGTCCATGTTGCGACGCCATCCCTGGCGCCTTCGGCGTGGCAGCCATGGCTCAGCCCACCGGATCGGTCAGCAGGACCTCAACCTCGGCCCGGGCGGGCGCCGTGGCGGGACCCTTGCGGGTGATGGCAAGAGCAGCCGCGATATTGGCATAGCGCGCGGCGCGCAGCGGATCGCCGCTGCGGGCAAGCTCGGCGATGAAGCTGCCGATATGGGCATCGCCCGCGCCATTGGTGTCCAGCGGCACGACCCGGTGGGCCGGGATCGCGGTGACGTTGCCGCCGGTCGCCAGCAGACAGCCCTCGGCGCCCTGCCGCAGGACCACGCCGCTGCGCGCTTCGGCCAGGGACAGCGCACATGCGGCTGCATCGGCGGAGGGGTGCAGCTCCTGGGCCTCATCCGCATTGGCGCTGATCCAGTCGGCTCGGCCCAGCACGGCGGCCAAATGCGACTGCGGCAGCTCGGCCACTATGGGAGAGGGATCGAAGAGCACCCGGATCCGCGCGGGCAGCGCCGCGATCCAGCCAGCCAGTGCCGCACCATCGGGACCCTCGCGCAGCGAATAGCCGGAGAGCATGACCCAATCGACATCCTCAAGCGCGATCCCCGCCAAGGACGCCTCCGCCAGATGGGTCTCGGCCCCGGTATGGGTGATGAAACTGCGCTCTCCGTCCGGCTCCACCAGCACGGTGCACAGTCCTTGGTCCAACCCTTCCAGCGGTGGGCGGGCGCAATCGATACCGTGCCGCTTCAGCGCGGCGGCGACCATCCCTGCCAGCGGGCCGGAGCCCAGGCTACCCCCCAGCCGCACCTCAATCTGCGCCTGCCGCGCGGCGACCATGGCGTTCAGCCCGCCCCCGGCAGCCATCTCATGCCCGGTCACGGCCACCTCCTTCCCGCGCACGGGGAAGGCTGAAAGCGTGTAGATGCTGTCCACCACCGGCGCGCTCATCTGCAGCAGGCAACTCATGCGGGCTGCTCCTCGGCCAGCCGGGCGCGCATCGCGACCAGCGCGGGGACCAGATCGTCCAGTTCAAGGTCATTGGCCTCCAGCACCTGCGCCTCGGCTGCGGGCGGCAGGGTCAGCCCCGTGGCCCCGCCCATGGCGCCCAGGATCGCGCCGATCGTATCCGTGTCATCGCCGATATTGGCCGCCGCCTGCAGCGCGGACCACAGGTCCCCCTCGTGCAGCTTCATCACGCCGAAGGCGATGGCCACGCTTTCCCGGCTGGCGACAGAGGTGCCGATGTCCGCGATCAGCTGCTCTTCGTCCCCCGCCTCGGCCAGTTTCAGCGCCAGGGCGATGCGGCCCGCTATGTCGGGCTCGCCATAGGCCGCGCCCAGCTCCTGCCCGTTCCGGGCGGCGGCCAGCGCCAGGTCCAGCGCAGCGTCGAATGTGTCGCCCTCGATCCCCGCGCTGACCACGGCGGCCACGGCGCTCGCGGCGGCGATGGCCTCGCCGGTGTTATGGGTGACCCGACAGGTGCGGGCGACCTGTCGCGCGATCAGCCCGGCATCGGGGCGGAACAGCAAGCCCACCGGGGCGATGCGCATGGCGGCACCGTTGGTGGTGCCCTTCAGCCCGGTCTCCTCGGGCGGTGTCCCGGCCTGCAGCGCGGCAATCGCGGCCTTGGAGGACGGCCCCAGCAGATCGCTCAACCCCTTGGCGCGAATGTCGGCCTCCCAGTCCAGCAGGTCCTGCGCCCAGGTCAGATCATCGAAATCGACCGGGGATCTCAGCAGGCGTTTCGCCAGCAGCAGGGTCTGCTCGGTATCGTCGGTGATCTGCGCTGCCGCCAGCCCGTGGGAAACCGGATGCTCCGCCGCGGGCGCCACGAAACCGGTGATCCGCCCGTAGAGCGCCCGGATCCTCTCACGCGGCAGGGTCTGGGACGGCATGCCTAACGCATCCCCGGAGGCAAGGCCGACCAGGGACAGACGCGTACGAGTCAGGGCCGTCTCGGTGAAGGTCATGGCTCAGAACTCCATTCGCAGGGCAAAGACGGCGGGATCGAGGAGGCTTTCGACATATTCGACAACGGCGCCCGCGTCGTTGCGGGACAGACGCTGCAGGTGCAGCATCGGCTCTCCGGCCCGGCGGCCCATCAGGGCGGCATCGGCGTCGGTGAGGCCGGTCAGCACCGTGGCCCGCACCACGCCGCCTGCAGGCACGAGCCCCAGCGCCGCCATGGTCCGGCTCAGGGATCCGCCCGCAAGGCCCTCGGTCAGGACCGGTTGGAACCCGGCCTGCCACGGAACCCGTGACCGCTCAAGCGACAGTGCCTGCCCGGTCTCTTCGCGGAAGCGTATTCGGTCGACGGCAAGCACCTCAGCGCCCCGGACAATATCCGAGGCCTCAAGGTCCATGGCACGACGGTCGATCAGCAGGATCCGCGTCCCCAGCCGGGCCCCCTTGTCCGAGAGCGCCAGGCTCCAGCCTGCGCGGCTGTCGATCAGCTCACCGCCGAAGGTCACGAAGGACCCGATGCCGACGCGGGTCTCTATCAACCCCTTGTCCAGCAGGATCCCCAACCCCTTGCGGACCGTGCTGCGCGAGACGGCGAAGCGCTGGACCAGGCTGTGTTCGCTGGACAGGACCGCGCCGTCGCTCAACGTGCCCGAGCGGATTTCACCCTCGAGGATCCGCGCCACGCGCTCCGCCTTACTCTCTGGAATCGTCTCTTTCATGGATTCTCCCGTCGCCGGTACCCAAGAAGGTACAGAAGCAGACAGGAGCAGACAAGTGCGGACATGGGGCGAATGCCCTCACGGTAGGGATAACGGAAAGCGACAATATCGCCGGGTCAGACATCAGAGATCAGAGGCATGCAAGTGTATCGACCCATTGAAATCCTGCTCATGCTATAGGAAAGGGAATAGCAATGAGCGAGACGATGTCAGAGGCCGTGAAATGGTGGGCGGCGAAGCGCAAGTCAGCGCTGGGGTGTTGTCACTTTAACTCGCTGAGTTTTCAAGTTGGCATGGTGAACTTTGATCAAGCGACATTCGCCGTGGATTTCCACGCCTGGCCACCCGCGAGTGTTCTCAGCAGCTCGGTTTTCGATCCCTTGATGTGTCCGTCGTCAGGTGATTTGGAGCACGAGTGCCTGATCTCGAATGGAGGGTCTGGCTCGTTGGGGTTTCAGTCTATGCCGCTGTCTGGCGGTGCAACAAGCGGCGCTTCTCGATGGTCCTGTCCCTTCTCCCAACCCGACGCGTGGGTGCAGGCAACCGGTTCCATGACATAGTGGTTCATCAATGCCAGGAACCGCGGATGGAACACCCGGTCCTTCGAGCGGGAGACATAGGTCACCATCGTTTTGGGATTGTCGATAATCACCCGTCGCGGAACCCCGCCGTAGAAGGACAGCGCCCGCACAAAAGCATCCAGCACCATCTCCTGGCTCTCGCCGGGATAGGCGACGACAAAGGGCTTGCGACTGTGGCACAGGCGGAAGTGGGCAACCTTCACCTTCTGCTCGACACCGCCCAGGACAACGCGCTCTTCGCTCCAGTCAAACTGGAGGGCATCACCGGCAGCAAAATGCAGGGGGATGAACGCCTCTCCCGATCCGGCATCGGCGCGCTTGAGGTCTCGGACGAAACGCTGAACCGGCGAATAGGACCCGGTATACCCTTCCGACACAAGCTGCTCATAAAGCCTCACGGCCGTTCGCCGCTCCCGGCGCGGACGCTTTTGATCCTGCTCGAAGAGCTCCTGAAGCCGCGTGTCAAATCCATCACAAAGCTTATGACGAGCCGGTGGTGCTTGCCGCTGATAGCTTGGCGGGTTGTCGTCCTTAAGATACTTCTTGATCGTGTTGCGCGACAAACCGGTTGCCCGCGCCACAGACCGGATGCTGCGACCCTCCTGCAAAATCCAAAGTCTGATCTTCGATACACTTTCCATCAATATCACCTGCTCTTTCCTCCGCGCCATTTTGCGCGGATGCTAACGTGGCAGGTGGGTCAATTTTACTCGCTCATAACCCACCCAAGTGGGTCAACTTCGCATGCCGATTCACAAGGAAATCTTGAAGCTGTCTGGAAAGGGGTAGCGCGGAGGCCCGTCCAGGACGCGCCTGATAAGCGCAGATCGCAAAGGCGGACCCCAGACCCCGCCGGTATCGGCAGGGCAGAATCTCCCCGACCTCCCCGGCGCGCCAGTTTCCCCACGCCCGTCAGGCTGACCCACGCAGGACCACGCCCCGCCATAAGAGCTACATCGGCGCGCCTCGTCAGGACAGAGGCGGGGAAGCCCGCTCGTCAACGCTACGCGCACTGCTTCGGCGCGGAATTCCGGGGTTGGTTTCTGTGCCATGATGTTTCTCCTTTGTGGCAAAATACCAAGTCAAAGGAGCGGAACAATTCCGTGGCAGATCCAAACAAGGACCGGACCAATAACCTCTTAGCACGTACTAATTACTGCGCTTGGATATCACTGGGGTAGCAGCGACAGTGGTAATCCCCCCATTTTGAGAGGGGCGCATCAGTAGAATCTAAGCTGCTTTCAATTTCTGCATCGGGGTCACCTGTTCGAGACCACGGTGGCCCGCTGTATCGAAGAGGGCCTGGTCAGCGGGCAAAGGATGGCCATCGACGCCAGCCTGATCGAGGCCGATGCCAACAAACAGAACTCGACGCCGAAGGAAGAGTGG
>NZ_JBGFGP010000075.1:0-38365 GCF_041224545.1 Sedimentitalea sp. XS_ASV28
CGGCTGAGGTCGACGAACGCTATGTCCAAAAGCAGCTGGGGCACGCCTCGGCCGAGATGACCCGCCGCTACCAGCGCCGTCGCGACCGGTTCCGCGTGAACCTGACCAAGGCCGCTGGTCTCTGACCCCCTGCCCCATCACGCCGCCTGCCCGCTGAGCCTGCCATAGAAGCTGCGCTCGAGATGCAGCTCCCCTGCCCCGGCCTTCTCGACCATGCCGCGCAGATAGCCGCCCGGCGAGGACACTTCGCCCGCGCAATGCTTCTCGAAGACCAACGCCAGCGCTGCTGTCGCCACCTGTTTGCCAAGACGGTCCTGGGCCACATTCCAGGCATGCTCGGATACCCCGATCATCGGCCTGAGTTGACCAGCAACCCGGTGCAGATCGCCCCAATCCTTCAGGAACCCGCCCAAATTGCGCGCCCAGGATGTGAATTCGGGACAAGCTTGCATGACAGTGGGCAAATCCAGCGCAGCGCGCTTCTTGCGCACTTCGGCAACCCATTCTTCCAGCTCCCTATCAACCTGATCTTCGGGTCGAGCATTGGGCACCACGGCCGCGACTTCCTCATTTTCTGAGGAATTACAAGTTACAGGATTAAGTTGGTTTGTAATTAGTATATGAGGGTCAGAAATGATCTCCCTGGGGTTCATTTCTTGAGTCTTCTCAGAAACTTGTTCGTTGGTTTCAGGCGTGTTTTCCACAGGTTGGACAACCTCAGTTGCTTTGAGATAAGCCGCCTCGACGCGCTCCTGGAGCTCCTTGAACCAGGTTAGCAACCGCACAAGCTGTTCGGAGGCTTCATTACGGCGCGGCAGCCGATCCAGAAGCTCCTCGAAGAGCCCGGTAAATTGCGCCCAGGGCCCTCGTAGCGCGCTGCTGACGGCCGCCTCGATCCGCGCGCGGATCATCCGGCGTGCCACGGTGATCTGACGCTTCAGGCGTTGGCAGAGCTCGCGCTCGGCCTGCAAATCGGCATGAAGCTCCTCGAACTCCTCGACACGCGCCGACAGCGGCGACAGATCGAAGCCATAGGCCTCGACGATGCGCCCATCGGCGTCCCTGTGGCCCCACCGCTTGCCGTTTGGGCTGTCCTGGAAGGAGATCACGCCAATCTCGGCCAGGCGCCGTGCATGGCGCTTGAGTGCGGAGAGCGAGAAGCCCGTCTGTTCCATCAGATAGGCGTTCGACGCCCAGACGATCGGGCGCTGCCCCTCCTCCCAGTCCTGGGCCTGGGTAAAGGCCCCGAGCGTATCGAGGAGCATCATGTCTCCGGCCTTGAGGCCAATGTAGGCTCCTACCCGCTTCACAGCGACAAAAGCCCGCGTTTTGGGTACAGCCACCTGTTCACCGGCTTGGGCAAGCTGCTCTGCAATGCCAAGACCCGGTGTCGGCTTGCGCCAACCTGTATGTTTCATGGATAGTTCTCGCCTCCTCTGCTTGATGGAGGGCAAAAGAATCCCGTTCGCTCAGGAGCGTTGCTGTTGACAGTGATTCGCCGGAGAACTATCTTGATAGCGACCAAACTAATCTTGATAAGCTCTCAGGCCCTCAGCTTGAGGGCTTTTCTTTTGCCGTTATCTCAAAGCATATCCGCTCCTGTTTCTTACCTCGTTTGGATCGAAGACCACCGTCTCCGCGGCTCCTGCCTCTTACTTCGATCCGTGTTTCTCCAAGTACTCAGCGATGACATCACTCAAACCTCTGAGAATGTCCTCGTCCAACGTTAGCCCCGTGGCAGCGACTGAGAGCTTCCCGCCCTGCCCTGTAACACTCAATTTCCGCGAGCCGATCTTTCGCTGTACCGTGAGTTTCTTTGGGCTCTGCGATTTCTTTTTTGCAGGCTTCGACTGCTTTTCAGTCAGGTCACCAAGAACCTTTTCGAGGTCACGGTGGCTGAGATCGTAGACATCTTTGCACGCGTGCAAAATCTCAGCTCTAGCGGCATAGACAGCGCGACCACGTGATACCGCGCTGTTATGGACACCCACACGCTTGGCGAACTCGGTTGCAGTTATTTTCTCGTCCGGTTTGGCATCTTGTAGCCGCTCAAACATCTCGCCTATCGAAACCAGGCGCTCGAAAGCGCTGAGGTTTTCACGTTCCTCATTCTCCCGGAAGCGCATGAATAGCATTTCGAATTGCTCTTCACGGGAACCCCGAAGGGATTGTGGAACCAGAATGGCGCGGACAGGCAATCCCAAAGCTTCAAGGATCGCATGGCGTCGCCGACCCACGATCAACTGGAACGTCACGCCTTCTACATTCTCGGGCTCACGTTCATCCGGTCGCCAATCAGGATCCGCTGGCCGAACATGAATGGGCGTATCTTGACCATTCTTCTCGATACTCTCTTTGAGCTTCTCGAATGCCTCTTGGTCGCGCCAATCTTCACGCCGGTCCGATCCAATCACATCCACGATCTGAGACGGATCAATCTGCAATTCATGTCGACCCGCGAGAATGCGCTCCACGACCTGTGCGCGCTCAACGTGAAGCATCTGGCTGGCGTCTGAAAGCGCTCCGGCCTTCCAAGCACTGCCAGAGCCGCCCAGTCTTGGCTTAACCCCACCAACCAGTTTCGCTTCGTCTTCGTGAACCTGTTCGCTTGCACCAGATCCAGGAGCCGCAGACACATCCTCATCTGGGCGCGTGGGCTTTTTCTTGAGGACCGAGCTGCTCAGTGTTCGCTTCATTCGGCTTCCTCCTCGAAATTGTAGAAGTTCTGCATCCAATCCTCGGCATAGCCACGCTCAAGACCAGGCCAGAGGCGTGAGACGATGGCGTCATTCACTGCGTCAGCATTCTCGATGAACCTGTTGATGCCTTTTCGCTTGCCTGGCGTATCTGGGTCGTACTCGTAGACGGATTGATAAACGTCCGACGCGTTCGAAATAGCATCAGAGCGAAGATAGAATACCGGCAGCACCTCATCTGGGCAGTTTTCGAGGAGGTTGCCGACCTGTGTGAGATCTTGCTCATTTGTTCTCTGCACGATCGTGGGCAACAGCATATGTGCCGCACCGCCCATATCGATCCGATCCGTCGCGAAAATGTGGCGCAGCATGGTGAGGAGACCAGTCACAAAGGTGGACAAGGTCGCAATGTCGAACCCCTTCATCGTCTGCGGGATAATCAACGAAGTAGACGCCATCACATTGTTCAGCTGGAATAGTGTCAGCGCAGGCTGATAGTCGATAATGATGCAGTCCAAGGTCTCGTTGAGGGCACTTTCAAGCTTCGCTTGATCGACCCTACCGCTGCTCACCAGTTCATTCGGACAGGTGACCGGCGGATGCCCCTCTTTCCAACGATCTATGGAGTCTCTTAGGAACCTGTAGAACCGCTTTTCCGGGGTGCCCGCTCGCAACAACCTCGCGATCTGAATTTCACCTTCTGAGGTTTCGCCATGCGCAGGTACTAGCCGCACGCCCGGCCAGGAGGTTTTCTTAAAAAACCCGTCAAGCGTCTCCGCATCATAGTCAGTGTAGGGGATGGATTCGTCGGTCTGAAACAGCCCCGCGAAGTCAACCATCGTCGGAGTTTCGTCATCTGGCAAAGTTGGCATTTCTTCGCCGCCGACAAAATAGAGCGTGATCGTGCTCTGGGGGTCAGCGTCCATGACGCCGACTCGCATGCCGTAGTGCAGACTCAGGTACTGAGCGAAGTGCGCAGCACTAAGCGACTTCGCGGTGCCACCTTTCTGACTTGCAAACGAAATGACGGGCAAAGGATCGTCGGGTTTGCGCCAAGCAAGAAAATGCTCAGGCCGCTTTGCTGAGGCAGCCATCAAAGCCCGGATGTGCATCAGCTCCGTCAGGGTGAAAACACGCTCGCGCCCTACATGCTTGCCGGCAGGAAAATCCTCATTGTCCTTCGCGAACTTCGTCAGATGCTGATGGCTAATGTTCAGGAAGCGAGCACATTGGCGCATCGACCAAGAGCGCTTGATGCGCTCGCGCATCGTCAACTCCTTGTTGACCGAGACCATGGTCCGGCCAAGGCCCCGCTCGAGCTCTTGAAGGAACTGTTCTATACTGCCGCCCATTACACCGCTCTCATTTCGACTCTCTCACGGAATCGCTCCGAGTTGTAAATAGCACGGTTTTTGAGGAAATGTACAGATATTGTACGCCTACAGGATTTCCGGCGCACAATATGGGCTACACCGATTGAAAATACGGACAGCAACCAGAGCCGCCGAGGTGATTTTGCACGCGTGCAAAAACCTCGGAGCCTGGTGCAGCCAGACCGCCGGAGCGGTCTGGCCGTTGGCTTAGGCGGCGTCTTTCGGCCCCCAGGGGATGACGGCCTGCAGGGACAGATCATCCTGGTTCGCGGCTTTGCCGAGGCTGGCGTTGAAGCCGTGGTCGCGGATGGTCAGCGTGTAGTAGTCGGCGCCGGTCTCCTTGTTCTGCTTCTTCCAGATGCCGCCCCACTCGACCAGCTTGCCGCGCGGGGAGCGGCCGAGGACGCGGTGCGTGGGGGCCATCGGGTTCGCGCTTGCGACGGGTTCGACCGTGATGTCGAGGTCGAAGGTCAGGGTCGAGATGGAGCCTGTGCCCTTGGCAGTTTCGATGTCGGCGCTGGTGAATTTGATGCAGTTCGTGGTCATTGCTCTTCTCCTTGTTTGCGTTGCAGCACGAAGTGCGGTCATGCAGCGGGCCAAGGCCCGGCCACACCGAAGGCGAAGCGCAGCGGAGAGGGGCAGGCGCCGGTCTTTTTGCCTCGCGAGGAATGACCCGCAGGGTCAGGGGAAAAAGATCGGCGACAACCTTTGTGGGCGGGACGACAGCTGCGACCAGCATGTCATGCAACTCAGACAAAGGGAGAAGTGCAGTGGCCGTGAAGGAAACTGGGTGAACAGCCGAGGGAGATGCCACGAGGGTATTGGCTCCTTTCTAACTCACCGAAGATGAGACATAGTCCAGGCCTCAAAGTCGCATCCCCAGGATCACTAACGTGCCGATAGTCTTCGCTGAAGTGCCCACGATGCGGAGGAGTGCTCGAGGCGAACAGAGCGTGGAACGAAAGGCCGTGTCGCCACGAGACACCGCAACCATCCAAAAGCCATAATAGACAGCCCGGCTGGTTGGTTCGGTCAGAATATGGGACAGGACATTTGACCAAGGGCCGCCGCTACCAACAGACGCGACATAGTCTCTAGCTCAGGCAAGCGTCGCCGACTTGCCCTTCCAGTGCTCATGCTATACGTCATTGACACATACACCGCCGAAACCTATATGGGACAAGAGATGACACGATTGCAAACAGTGGTCGAACTGCCCGAATTCCAGAGGCGCGCCAAGGCAATCATGTCGGACCAGGAGCGTGAGGCCGCGATCGACTTCATCGCCGCCAATCCGGAAGCTGGCGTCTCTCTTGGCGGCGGACTTCGGAAGGTCCGCATCCCGAGAGAGGGGGGCGGAAAGAGCGGCGGCTTCAGGACGGTGTATGTCTTTGGCGGGACCCATATGCCGATCTTTCTGATCACGGTCTTCGCCAAGAATGAGAAAGCCAACCTGTCGAAGTCTGAGCAGGCCGCGGTGGTAGAGATGAGCAAGGCGCTTGTCGCGAAATATGGAGACGCAACATGAGTGCATTCGAATCCATCACCAAGGGGCTGGAAGAGGCGCTGGCCTTCGCAGATGGCGACTTGGTCGGCGCGAAGGTCCATGAAGTTTCCGTCGCCGAAGTCGATGTCGCCGAAGTCCGGCAACGGACGGGCCTGTCCCAGGCGGAATTTGCCAAGAGCATCGGCGTCGCGAAAGGCACGCTTCTGAACTGGGAACACGGGCGACGGCACCCCACGGGTCCGGCCCAGGTTCTGTTGGCACTGATCGCAAAGAAGCCTTCTGTCGTGCAGGACCTGTTGCGCGGTGCGTGAACCGGGGCCTAAGCCCCGATCCTCTTGATCCGGATCCCGAGCTTGCGGGCCTTGTCGACGATGTTCTCGGTGATGCCCGAACCAGGCGTGGCGATCAGGCCCTGCGGCATGGTCTCGAGCATCTTGTCGTTGCGCTTGAAGGGGGCGGCCTTGCCGTGGCTCTTCCAGTCGGGTTTGAAGACCACCTGGGTTACACCTCGGGTATCTGCCCAACGGGCCGCAATCATCTCGGCACCCTTAGGCGTGCCGCCATGCAAGAGCACCATGTCGGGGTATTTCGCATGGGTGGCATCGAGGACGGACCAGATCAGATCGTAGGCGTGATAATCCCCGCCTGAGAAGGCGATCCGCGTGCCTTCGGGGCAGTGCACTTCGGTCTCCTTGCGGCGCTTGGCCGAAAGATAGGCCCGGCTGTCCACCACGGCGGAGGTGAGACCACGATGCGAGACCTTGGATCCGGTACGTGGCAGCCAGGGCGAACCGGTGGCGGCAGAGAAGTGGTCCACGGCCAGATCGCGCATCTGCTCGAAGGCGTCGCGATGGTCCCAGAGTTTGAGCCCGATCATCTGGAGGCGCTCGAGTTCGACCGAGGCGACCTCGGAGCCGTCCTGGATGGCCAGACTTTCCCGGACCTCGAATTCGTTGTCATCGAGGAGCTTCTGGATATGGGTGAGCCGGCGATGGAAGATCGAGGTGAGGGACCAGAGCATCTCTTCGAGATTGTCTTCCAACTGGCTGCCGATGAGGAGGCCGATGGTGGTGTCGAAGAGCGTCGCCATGGCGAGCTCGACCTCGTCAGGCTGGGGCAGGGGGCGATGATCGGTCTCGCCGGGCCCGGGGGTTGCGCCGTGAAGCGCCAGGTGGTCGAGGATGGCGGAGGTTACGCCGGTTTCCTCTTGGATGTCCGTGTGATGGGGCATTGTCTGGTTCCTCTGTTTGATCTGACCCGATTTGGATGGGGCGATAACAGGACCGGCGGCGACCGGGCCGCATCCGTCAGGATCGGAGCGCAGCGGAGAATGTGCCGCAGGCCGGAAAATTGTTCCCGCGAGGAATGAGCCGCTGGCTCAGGGGAATTTTCCGGGTAGCGGCGCATTGCTGCCCGGGCGAGGGGCGCTCTGCCCCGACCCGCTGGTCCATCGCTCCCCTTTTCCAAACGGGATCAGATCGAACCCGCGGAACCTTTGCCCCGCCCGGCATCCCGGTGGAGATTGGCGGTCACCCGTCTTCGATCTCCAGACCCTGTGCTTTCATTGCCTC
Source organism: Sedimentitalea sp. XS_ASV28 (assembly GCF_041224545.1). NCBI lineage: Bacteria > Pseudomonadati > Pseudomonadota > Alphaproteobacteria > Rhodobacterales > Paracoccaceae > Sedimentitalea > Sedimentitalea sp. XS_ASV28. The sequence continues at coordinate 7,148 of NZ_JBGFGP010000075.1, forward strand.
TATCAGCGCCCGGCGCAGCGCATCCTTGCCAAGTGCCCGCAGATCGTCGTTGAAATCGCTCATATTTGGCACGAGGTCACCACAGGCAATTCCAAGCGATTCCAGTTGGTTGCGCAATCTCTTTGATGCGTTACGTCCAGCTTCGTCATTGTCCCGCGCGATCCAGATACGCTTGATCCCCGGCGGCGGAATGAAGAGGCCGAGATGGCTGGCGGTGAGACAGGAGGCGAGGTCGAACTCCGGCAGAGCCGTGCCGACCGAGAGGGTGTTCTCGAGACCTTCGCCGACGATGAGATCAGAGCGGCCCGTGCCGTACCAGAAGCGGATGGCATGGCCGTGCAGCTGCCCAAGGAGCCGTTTCGGGCTCTCGATCGCGGCCAAACCGCCGGTGGACGGGTCGAGATAGGTGCGCGCGCATCCGATGATCTGGCCCCGATTATCGGTGATCTTCGCAAGCAGGGCGGGCGTCCTTTGCGGCCGATCGGCGGCGTCCTCGCCCTGCCGCAGGAAGACCCGCGGGTGATAGCGCAGGGCCGGACCCGGCCGTGTGATCCCGCGCCCCTGCAGATAGGTGGCGGCCAGGGTGCCAAGCACCGGCTTGCCAGCGGCAAAGAGTTTGCGCGCCCGCGCGATGCGCTTGCTCGAAGCTGCATCCGGGCGCTCAGCATTTCGGGTATCACGAGGTACGGCAGGGCAGGGGGCCTCGCCGAGAAAGGACCGGGCCTCCCTCAACGTTTCCTTCAGCGTGACCGACCCAAGCCGTTCCTGCAGCAGGTCGATCAGGTCGCCATATTCACCTGTCGCAAAGTCGGTCCAGGACCCGGCCTTGCGCCCATCTTGACCTTGCAGGCGGATGGCGAGACTCTGCCCCTTTGCACCAGAGGTGTCGCCGACCTGCCAATAATTGCCCTGCTTGCGGCCCTCGGGAAAATACTGGCGACAGAAACTCTCGGCCCGATCTGCCAGATCGGCCGAGAGATCTGCAATACTGCGCCGCACGCTCATGCAGCGGCCTCCGCTACGCTGGCACCAACAGGATGCTCCACGAGGACACGTGCTAGAACCTCGGTGGCGTCCACCGGTATGAACACCCGCGTCTTCCACTGGATCACCTCGGTGAAACATCCCATTGCCTTCAGTCCCGGTAAAGCCGAACCCGACGCGCCAAGAAGTTCGAGCCTCGGCTGTCCCATGACCAGCGACCGGCGCAGCTGGTAGCCGCCAAGCAGGCTCAGGGTCGTTCGCGCCTCCATGACCGCGGCAAAGACCTCCTGCGGCGTCATCTCGATCTGACAATCGAGACCGAGCCGCGCATAGACGTTCAAGAGCTGCTCCTGGCTGACCAAGCGACCGATGGCTCGCTCCCCGTCCTCGGTCTGCAGGCGATAGATCCGCATGTTGTCGGCGGGCAGCCGGTCCCAGATCGGCAGAAGCAACCCACAGATCAGCGTGATCTTCGAGGTGGTGAACTCCGGCACGGCCTCAACCTCGGCCTGCCAGAGCCGTTCGAACATCGCATCGTCGACCTCTTCCCAGTGCGACTTCGAGAACTCGGTCAGCGCGAGGATTTCGGTCGCCATGGGTCGTAGCAGTTTCACCCGCAAGATCGGTACGCCGTCTTCATCCATGAAGGCCGGCGCTTTCACCATCAGCGCCGCGCGTTTGGAGGAAGTGTTCCAGCACAGCGTCGCGCCTTTTGTATCGGCGCAGATGGCTTTGACGCGGGGCAGGGTGAGCGGATCGTTGCGATCAGTCCGCTCGACGGTGAGCGCGGTGGCCGTTGCCCCCGTCGCCTCATGCTCGAAGATGACCTTCCGATCGACAATCTCGAATTTCTCGGCGCGCAGGGTCTCGAGGCCGACATCGAGCGTGCCTGCCTGGCGCGCGTCCTCGATGATCGCCGAAAGAAACCCGCCGAAGGCCTCGAAAATTGCATCCTGCATGTCGATGCGGAGGGCCAGGCAGCGGTTCAGGAACTGCTGAATCGGCGGCAGGTTTTCTTTCATGGTGCCATCCGCCTCGTCGAGCGTCAGCCCGGTCATTTCCTGGAATTTCGCGTAAGAGCAGGCCTCGATCTTGCCTGAACGCAGCTTGTAGAAGAATTGCCGCAGCGCAGCGCGCGCATAGGCGCTCTCGAGGTTGTCCTCGGCGCGGAACATGTTCTGACCGCCGGTCTCACGTTGCCCCTTGGTGATCGCCCCGAGCGTGTCGAGGCGGCGCGCGATGGTGGAGAGAAACCGCTTCTCGCCCTTCACATTGGTCGCGACGGGGCGAAAGAGCGGCGGCTGCGCCTGATTGGTGCGGTTGGTGCGTCCCAGCCCCTGAATCGCATTGTCGGCCTTCCAGCCGGGCTCCAGCAGGTAATGCACCCTGAGGCGCTGGTTCTTGGCGCCGAGATCAGCATGGTAGCTGCGCCCGGTGCCACCGGCATCAGAGAAAATCAGGATGCGCTTGGCGTCATCCATGAAGGCCTGCGTTTCGCCGAGGTTGGAGGAGACAGGCCGGTTCTCGACTTTGAGCCGCCCCTCTCGCGTTCTCACGATGCGCCGCTTGCGCCCTGTGACCTCAGCCACAGCGTCCCCGCCGAAATGCCAGAGGATCTGGTCGAGGGCGCCCTGCACCGGGGCGAGGGCACCAAGGTGCTCGATCAGATCATCGCGTCTCCGCTCCGCCTCTCGGCAGATAATGGGGTTGCCATCGCCATCGAGGGCGGGGCGGGAGCGCAGATCGCCATTCTCGTCCGTGTAGGGCTCGAAGAGTTGCGTCGGGAAGCTGTGCATCAGGTAGTCCATGATGTTCTCCCTCGGCGTGAAGTCGACCTGCAGGTCGCCCCACTCCGAGGGCGGGATCTCTTCGAGACGCCGTTCCATCACCGCCTCGCTGGTCGAGACGACTTGAATCACGGCCGAATGTCCCGCAGCCAGGTCCGCCTCGATGGCGCGGATCAGCGAGGGACATTTCATGGCGGTGATGAGATGGTTGAAGAAGCGCTGCTTGTTGCTCTCGAAGGCCGAGCGGGCGGCGGATTTTGCCTGGGGGTTCAGCGTGCCGGTCTCGGAGGTGACGCCTGAGGCCTGTAGTGCTGCCTCAAGGTTGTTGTGGATGATCTGATAGGCATCGGCGTAGCTGTCATAGATCGCGACCTGGGCGGGGGTCAGCTCATGGACCAGCATCTCGTATTCGACCCCGGCATAGGAGAGGGACCGCGCCAGATAGAGCCCGAGCGCCTTCAGGTCACGCGAGATCATCTCCATGGCCGCAATGCCCCCGGCCTCCATCGCGGCGACAAATTCGGCCCGCGTCACGAAGGGGAAATCTCCGGTGCCCCAAAGCCCGAGGCGGGAGGCATAGGCGAGATTGCCGACAACCGTCGCGCCGGTGGCCGAGACATAGAGCACGCGGGCATCGGGCACGGCATTCTGCAGCGCGAGGCCCGCAAGGCCCTGTTGCGATGCCTTCTTATCGCCGCGGTCCGACTTTTCGCCGGCGGCATTCGCCATGGCGTGGCTTTCATCAAAAGCAATGACCCCGTCGAACCCGTCGCCGAGCCAGGACGTGACCTGGTCGAGGCGGGAGGCTTTGCCGATCCGTTCCGCCGAACGCAGCGTAGCGTAGGTGACGAAGAGGATACCCTCGGGCAGGCGAATGTCGCTCCCCTGGCGAAACTTCGAGACAGGCACGATATCGCTTTCGCGGCCGCCGAGCGCCATCCAGTCGCGCCGCGCATCTTCGATGAGCTTGTCGCTTTTTGAGACCCAAACCGCCCGGCGGCGCCCCTGCAGCCAATTGTCGAGGAGGATGCCCGCGACCTGCCGCCCCTTGCCGCAGCCCGTGCCATCGCCCAAGAACCATCCCTTACGCAGACGGAAGGCACCTTCGTCGCCTTGGGCCGCTGCCATCAGCTGGCCTTCGATCTCGCCGCGCTTGAACCAGCCTTTCAGATGCGTCTCATGTGCATTGCCCGCATAAATGACGCTTTCGAGCTGGGGCGCGGAGAGAAGGCCGCCCGCGACGAGGGTCTTCGGCAGGAGTGGGCGGTAGCTCGGCACGGGTGGCGGAACCGAGGCCATGGCGGCGGATTGCACCAGCGCGGTCGGATGCTCCGCCGCACCATCGATCCGGATCGCCTGAAGGTCATAGGCCTCGTAGACCGTGTCCTGCAAAGCGCCCTCGGGTTCGCTCCAAGCTTTCGGAAGGAAGTCCAGCGGTCCCGTCGCGATATCGTCGAAGGGATGTTTGGCGCGTTCTTCGGCGAGCGCACGGGTTGCCTTGCGTGCTGCGTTGCGCAGGGCATGCAGGTTGGTGCGGGTCGAAGCGGTCGGAGCCGACAGGGCCGTACTGGTGGGGCAGAGCGGGGGGCTGCTGCGCTCCGGGCAGTGGGTCAGCACCGCTGCGAGGAGATCGGCCGTCGTCGCGCAGAGCGGATGATAGGCGGCCTCACTATCGATCGGCGCGGTCTCTTCAGCGCCGGAGGCACGCTTGTCGATCACCGTCAACCGCGTGTCGATCGTGGTGCCGTGTCTCGCGAAAACCTTGCCGTCGATCGCGGCGGAAAACACCACGTCAGCGCTCTGGCCAATCCGCCGAAACGTCGACTGGAAGGATTTCGTCGAGGGTCGGAAGCTTTCGCCCGTGATGACGACAAGCCGCCCGCCCGGCGCGAGGCGCGCGAGGGCGGAGAGCACATGCTGGCTGGTGGCCTGCCGGAACTTGCCCTCGACATGGTTGGCCGCAGAAAACGGCGGGTTCATCACGATGACCGAGGGCGTGATCGAGCGATCCAGCCGGTCGTCGATCGAGGCGGCATCGTGGTCTGAGATGGTGGCATCGGGGAACAGCAGTCCCAGCAAGGCGCGGCGGGTGTCCGCGAGCTCATTCAGCGCCAGCCGCGCGCCTGCAATCCGTGCGAAGACCCCCAGCATACCCGTGCCCGCCGAGGGTTCGAGCACCATGTCGTCGGTCCGAACCCCCGCCGCCTGCGCAACAATGGCCGCAAGGGGCAGAGGGGTCGAGAATTGTTGCAAACGGACACTGTCTTCCGAGCGCCGCGTGTGGGCGGGAGTCAGACCGGCGAGACGCTCTATCATGGTGAGAAAGGCCTGCGGCGAGGGTGCTTGGCGCTGCATCAGCGCGCCGTAGCGCGAAAGCATCAGGATCTGGGCGGTCTCGGCGGCCTCGTAGGCGTCTTTCCAGACCCAGGCGCCGCTTGTGTCGCTGGCGCCGAAGGCATCTTCCATCGCACTGCGAAGGGCGGTGGCGTCAATGGATTTTCCCGCTTCGAACAGAGGGAGGAGGGTTCTCGCAGCCTGCATCAGGTTTTGGGCGAAGCCTGAGGCATCCGAAAGGGCAGGAGCTTCGGGCACAAGAGGGACGGAATTGGGGTGAGCGTTCATCGGCAATCTCCGGGGTTGAGGGTTGCCCCCAAGCCCCGGGCGCACTCTCTCACCCGGTAGGGGGTCACCCCTCCCGCCCTGTCTTTTGCTCTTTCGTGGCGTTGCAGATCTCCGCCCCTGCAGCGGAAAGTTATCCCCAGAATCTGGGGATCGGTCTGTGGGCGCTGTCGCAGAAGCCCTTGTCAGCTTGACGTATTACCGGTGCGTCCAAGTTTTGGGCAGTTTGCGAGTGCGCATCCGAAACGGGTACGGCGTCGACCGATCGGCGGTCGTACCTACCCGGACATCCTTCAGGAAGAGCTCGCAAAAGAAAAAGGCGGCATCCGGGAGGAGGTGGGTGCCGCCGATTAACTTTGATCGGTTCAGGGAGGAGGAGAGAACCGATCACATTCTTGACATGGTGGCCATGCTGCGACCGCACAATAGCCGGCCCTGACATTTCTGCATTGCAGCAATGCGAGGCTGATTGGGATTCCCTCAAGAAAGGGCGCGTATGCCACCTTTGCCGGTTCCTAAGCGTGAGCCCGCGCTTGAGCGGCAGCGGACTCGCGTGTTTGACTCGGCAACGGTGCTGGCACCGCCCGGCGCGCCTCGAGCAGACAGTCCAGCTCATAGTCGCCGACAAACCCCCAGCAGGCGTCGACCTCCTCGCCATCCCGCTCGATGACATAGCCATAGACCCGTCCGCCGAGATAGGCATCGTAGGTGACGATTTCGCCGCGCAGGATGTCTTCAGCCTTTGCGCGCAAAGCCTTGGTGACGCGTTTTGCGCCGAACTCCTTCCGAACCGCCTCAAGCGTCACGTAGACGTAACCGACCTGACCGGAATCCCACGGGCAGTGGAACCCGATGGTGTTCATCGCGAGGCCGGAATGGTCATAGAGAAACACGGGCAGAATGACTGCCTTGCGCTCGGCGCGGTCGCGCAGCTGGTCCATCGAAAAGTCGTTCTGGTCTGAGACACCAGCGAGATCGCGTAGGAACGCCTCGGGACCGTCGAACTGGTGGCTGTCACCCAGCCGATAGCGCCGATGCCAGCAGATCAATGTGCCGAGGTTGGACCACGCGCGCGGGCTCTCAGTATCGGGGTCGTGGTAGATTTTGATGGTATGGCCCTGATAGGCTTCCTCATAGACAGGGTCTTGCATGTCGATATCCTTTCTTGGAACGCAATCGACCCGCCGAGCCTTTTGTGGCTCGAGCGGGTCGATCTGGACGTGGTCAGGTGGTTGGTAAGCTTGCCGCCCGGCGGATCAGGCGGCAGCGCGATTCTGACGATCTTGGACGTGCTCGACCGAGACATTCAGGAGCCAGTCCTCGAAACCAAGTATGGTCTGGTGATTGGAGACCGCTTCGATCCAGACCGCGCGTGGATCGCTGCCGATCTGCATCGGATCGTTGTCGATCCGGCCATTGGCCATCCACGGCTCCGGCTGGATGCGCCCGAGCCAGTCCGCCAGCGACGGGATGCGCCCCTGGCAGTCTTCGCGCACATGCTGCTCACCAATCCAGCGGATCGGGACGACCCGGCCGGCGCTGTTGGTCAGGCTGTGGCCAAACAATCGCTCGGCTTCGAAGATCCCGAGCGTGTGGTGCCGATGTGCGCGATGCGTAAAGATCGCGAGGTGCTCTTTGGATGAGTCAAACCAGTCATGCACGAACTGATAGTCATCTGGAACGCCGCCGAACTTTCGGGCCGAGCTTTCGGCGTGATGGAGGGGATGTGCCATGTCAGAGCCCCTCGTGTTCGGTGGTGTTGGTCTCAATATAGCGGTTCGAGTGGCTGACATCGATCTTGTCCGCCTCCAGTGACCAGGTCAGCTCGCCATAACCGCCCTCGTTGTTCTCGAAACCGGGGCTCAGCGCATAGGCGAAATCCCAGCCGAAGTCTTCGACGCGGCGCCGCAACTCCTCTGTCAGGGTGACAGTGTCAGGGGTCACGAGGACATCCTCGACATTGCCGGAATCGCCGTAGCCTTCGTATTGCACCTCGATGCTGGTCACGCCGAGGGCGCGCAACTCGGAGAGCAGCGCCGCGCGGGTCTCGACCCGTTGCTCGGCTGCACGTCTCTGGGATTGGAGCATCTGCGCATAGAAATCAGTCGCTTGTGTCATGTTTTTGGTCCTTTGGAATTGGGGGAGGGGAGGGCGACCGTTACGCGAGGCCGCCCCGGGGGTTTCCCGCGTGAGGGCTTCAGGCCGCAGCGTCGCCGCGTTTCTCGGCCGTCCGGTCAACCAGGTTGAAATAGAGGTTCTCGGTCGCGCGCTTGAACCCCGGCGGTTTGCGCGGCGCGAGGCAGCGCACCGAGGCGCTGCAACTCTCACCATGCTCCATTGCGAACTGCGTCACCTTGTCGATCAGGTCATCCATGCCCGCGGCCTGAATGCGCTTTTCGGGGTAGCTCGCCATCATCTGGAACTGGGTAACAACGAAGGCGCCATCGCGATGCGCCGGATAAAGGGTGATCTGGTAGTCGAGCGTTTTGGCCATCTCAGGTCTCCTGTTGCGGGCAAGGCGCGATCATCGCGCCCCTTGGAACCCGCCAGCCCGAAAGGACCGCCCTTTGTGCAAGGGCGATCCGGGGCGATGTCGGTTAAAAAGGGGCGTCAGTATTCTGACGGGAGAAGGAGGGTTAGAACGCGACGCGTCTGTTCGGGATCGGAGGGCTCGGGCGAGCCGTATTGATAGTTGACGTCATACAGATCCAGTTTAAACCAGACCGTCGTGCCTTCGAGGTCGATGGCGCCCATTTCGTGCCATCCCTGCGGGTCACTGTCGGCGGTGAACCCGTCGAAGGCGGCAACACGGCGGGTCAGTTCCAGTTGGGCATCGGGCCCAAGCGCCGCGACGCCACATGTCATCACGAACTGGCCCTGCGGGACATCGGTGACAGGTGTGTTTCCGATGATCGAGTGGCGAAACGCATCGTTCTGCGCGGCAATGCGTGCGGCTTCCTGGACGAGATCGAGGTCGATTGTGGTGGTCATGGGATGTCTCCGGGACGGGCCCGCCGATCCGATATCGGCTGTAGGCAACCCGTCAGCCGGAAAGGGCCGCCCTCGATGTGAGGGCGGCCCAAGGCTCATGTCGTGATCGGATGCGGCAACCGTTCCGTCAGGCCGCATCTACGCTGAGGAAGGCGGGCAAGGACGAAGGTTCATCGCTCTCGACATCTGTCAGAGGGTCTGCAGCGGGCATGTCGCCTTCCTCGGCCTCGGTCCCATCGCTAGTCATTTCGAGACCTGCCCCAGTCGCACCGACAAACACCATCCCATCGGGCAGCCAGCGCGTCGTCTTTGCTGCCGTCGCTGCGTCGAAACCTTCCGTCTCGCCGGACGTTTCCGCGAAGGCGCGTTCCATGGCCGCGGCGAGATCGCCCTTGCGCTCGCGATTGCGATCCTCGGCGTAGTCGTCACCGATCAGCTTGCGGGCCGTCGCCACTGCATGCCCCTTGTTGACGCGACCCCAGTAGTTTTGTGCCGTGGGGCGCCAGCAGGCAGCGACATCAACGTCGAGCCGCGCGCCGATCTCCTCGATGATCGGAGAGGGGTGATTGTCGGAGGAGAGCTGCGGCTTGACCGCGAGGCCCGTCGCCCAGGCGAATAGCGCCTGCTTGTCGGCAAGGGGCAGCGCCGACATCGCCCGGAAGTCATCGGGTTTCTCCAGCGTCATCCAGTCGGTCGCGAGGTCCTGTTCCAGCGCCTCGAGCATCTTCTGGGCGACAGTATCCGTATGCAGCACCTCACGGTTCTGCGCCTGGAAGGGTCGGATCGAAATGTCGAGCGCCTCGTTGTTGTAGGACCGCCCCAGAGCCTGCTCGCAGAGCGCGTAGAGCATCGCGTCGAACGCCACCTCGAAATCCGCCGCCAGGTGTGACCGCAGGATGTGCTGGCGCGTGGCGCGCAGATCGTCGGCGAGGCTCGCCGAAATCCCGTCCGCCTTGCGCAAAGTCGCCGCCGGGTCGGAGCTCGGCACCGGCGTGGAGGAGGTCGGCGGCGTTACCTGCGGACGGGCAGGGGAGGGGGCGCCATCCGCATCTGCACGAACCTCGTCCTGCTCCGGCGCGGCAGGGATATCCTCGGGCCGCACCAGACCTTTCTCGACGCGCAGCGCCCCATCGTGACCGATGGTCAGAACCACGCCAGCGATAGCGCGATCTTCGTCAGCATAGGGCTGCCGTTCGCGCTGGAGGGTCTCGATCTCGCGGAGCCGCGGCTCGATGGCGTAGTATTCCTTGGTTTCGGCGTCGGTCCAATCCTCGCCGTCATTCTGCGCCGCCAGCTCTTCCTCGCGCGCAATCAGACGTTCCTCTTCGGCAAGCAGGTCCGGATCGGGGTCTATGTCCTGCGGGTAGACCCGCCCGAAACTGCGAAACGCGCCGTAATCTACCGAGAGATGCACCTCGACCCATTTCCAAGCTGCCTCGAAGGGTTTGGCCGCGTATTGCAGCTTCTCGATGGCGAGACGCTCGAGGAGCTCGGGGTTTTCCATATGGGCGCTGGCACGGTCGTCGAAGAGATCGCGCAGCAGAACGCCGCCCGCCGCCTCATAGGCCTCGATGCCGACAAACCGACCAAGCGCCGAGTTCGCCGAATGCGCCGTCTCGGTCAGCTGGCGTTTGATGCTTTGCGGATGGATGTGGTAGCCGCCCTTCACCGCGTTCCAGACCGCCAACTGGCGATCATGGTCATCGGTCAGGGTGAAGGCCATCACGCACTCGAGGGTCAGGTCGCCCGCGCGGAATTGCTCGATAATCTCGGGCGCGACACGGGCGAGTTTGAGACGGCGACGCACCAGGTCGACGGAAACGCCGAATTTCAGTGCGATTTCGTCCTCGCTGCGCCCCTCGCCGATCATCTTGTCGAAAGCCTCGAACTGGTCGGCCGGGTGCATCGCCGTGCGTTGGAGGTTTTCGGTGGCGGACGTGAGGATGGCGTCGCGCTCATCCTCGATGAGGCAGGGCACGGGATGATCTGCGGGAATCACGCCGTCATCGGCGAGTTGCTTCAGCGCCTTGAGGCGGCGACCGCCGGCATCGACGGCAAAACGTGTCTCAGATAGGGCATGAACCACCAGGTTCTGTTTGATGCCGGTCTCGCGGATGCTGGCGAGGAGTTCAGCATCATCGCTGGTGCTCGCGGCGACCCTTCGAACGTTGAGCGGGCTCGGCTCCAGCTGGGTCAGCGGGATCATCCGGATGTCGGCTGCGCCGCCAGGCGCGGCCAATCCTTTGGCTTCGGTTTTCTTCGTGCTGGCGGGCTTCGGGCGAGTCGTGGTCTTGGCCATGGTCAGGATCCTTGTCACGCCGGACCCGGATGAGACTCTCTCTATCCTTTCAAGCCCGGCACCCGGGCTCCCCTTTCTCTGGCTTTTTGCAATTTCGGATTACGTCGCCAATCGACCCGTTTTCTAGATATCCGAATGGCCGTCGTGCACGGCCGCGGTTATTCCGTTTGCCGGAACACAGGATTAGCTCTTTGGCTGTGTCAGATGGTCGGCAACGTGCTCATGTCAAACCCCGGTGTTTGGCCGTGGCGACAAAGTCCAGAACGGCGCGCGACCGGTTGTTTCGTTTCCAGACCAGTACGGTCCGGCTGCGGAAATCCGGATGTACGATAGGGCGCGAAACAACGTTCTGTCCGAGAAAGCCAATAAGACTTTCTGGGTAGATCGTAATACCAAGACCGGCCGCGACCAGTCCGATCAAGGCCAGCGTATTCGAAGCTTCCAGCCTCGGCCGCAGTGCCATGCCGCTCTGGTTGAAAAGGTCTTCGAGCCGGTAGCGATATTCGCCCCATTCGGCCATGTCTCCCATGATCAACGGTTCCTCCGCGATATCCGAGGGGACAAGCTGATGAGATCGAACCAACGGATGACCGCGTGGCATAACGGCATACAGCATGTCGCTCGCCAATAGTTCACTGTGGCATTCGCTGTTTTCGTAGGGCCCGATCATGAAGCCAACATCGATCTCGTCATTGGCCAGCGCAAGTTTCTGGCCCTGTGTACGCATGTACTGCAATTCCAAGTTAATCTCGGGATGCCTGGAGCCGAACCGCGCAACCGCCTGGGGCATAAGTTCGGTTGCCGCGAACGCCATATAGGCGACACGGACCCGCCCTGTCCGCCCCTCGGCCACGCTGCGCGCTTCGCCAATGGACCGTGTGGTGTTGGTAAGAATGTCATTGGCACGGCGGTAGAAGAGCTGCCCTGCAGGCGTCAGCATGACCTCGCGCGTGGTACGCTCCAGCAATTGATACCCTAAGGCGGATTCCAATTTCTGGATTCGCCGGCTGAGCGCCGATTGATCCAATGCAAGCCGCTCAGCGCTGCGCCGAAAATTCAATTCCTGCGCTACGGTTACAAAAGATTGCAACAACGACATTTCGGGTAGGCTGCGCATCCAACTCTCTGAAATTTCTTAGTTTACGTACATGATGCACAGTGTGCATCAATAAATGTCCATTCGTCAATTCAACTTCGTCCAACGATAGGTAATCCTTCAAATCACCGGGCTTGGACACTGGCAAGACAGGCCTTCCCCAGGACCCCGAAGATCAATCAAACAAGCCTAATTAAGTACTCTGGAGGACCCATGGCGGAGATCGACAACAAAGAACTGGACGCAATGCTGCAGGCTGCGTTCGACGCATCAACCAAGCTCTACCAAGAACGCGGCTTTCAGCGCCGTGTCGGCTTTGGCAAGCGCCCTGCGCTGGTCAGTGTCGATCTGGCGAACGCCTGGACTCGTCCAGGCAATCCTTTCACCTGCGATCAAGAGAAGATGGACAACGAGATCATCCCTTCAATGCAGCGCCTGCTGAAGGCGTTCCGTGCCCAGAAGCTACCAGTCGTGCATGTGACGACCGCCTACGAGATCACTGACCGCAAAGCGCCTTTCACCGACATGGGCCTGTGGCACAACAAGATCCCCGTCGACGTGGTGGATCTTGCCGACAAGGACCTTTGGGCGATCGACAGCCGTATCGCTCCGGTCGAGGGCGAATACACCCTGCTGAAAAAACGCGCCTCATCCTTCCACGGCACTGAGCTGGCCGGCATCCTGCGCGCCAATGATGTGGACACAATCCTTGTCACCGGTGTGACCGCCTGCGCCTGTGTGCGCCAGACCATTTGCGACGGAATTGCTGACGGCTTCCGCCCAATCGCCGTGCGCGAGGCCATCGGCGACCGTGTCCCGGGCGCTGTTGCGTGGAACCTTTTCGACATCGACGCGAAGTTCGGGGACGTGAAGTCCACGGATGAGTGTATCGCCTATATTGACGGCCTTGGCGCCGTCCCGGCGGCTGCAGAATAAACACAGCAGGGCGTCGCGACGAGCGGCGCCCTTTTTTCTTCATCGGGGAGAATCGAGATGGCAAAAACACTCTTTGAAATCGCGACACTAGACGCGGCGCTGTCGTTCTCTGCGGCCTCGGCGGAAGAAATTTCGGAGCGTCAGTTCAAGGTCATCGGGACTTGAGCGCGCAAACCCGAACGCGAAGTACAAAAATACAACGAGGAGGAAACACATCATGGCAAGGATCGGCGTAGATGTCGGCGGCACGAATACGGATCTCGTGCTCGAAACTGGGGCGAGAGTGTATTATCACAAGGTGCCCACCACCCTGAAAAACCAGTCCATCGGCGTGGTCGAAGGTGTCCGACGCATCTGCGAGATGGCTGAAATTCCGACCTCCGAGGTCGAGACCATCGTGCATGGCACCACCACAGCAACCAACATCACCATCGAGCACAACGGCTCCGAATGCGGGCTGATAACGTCGGAAGGTTTCCGCGATATCTTGCATATCGGGCGGCACAAGCGACCGCACAACTTCTCGCTACATTTCGACGTGCCGTGGCAGAGCCAGCCGCTGGTGAAGCGTCGAAACCGCATTGCCGTGGCCGAACGCATCCTGCCGCCCAGCGGCGAGATCGAGACCCCGCTGAACGAACAGGCCGTGCGCGACGCATGCGCGCTGTTCAAGAAGCGTGGCATCGACTCAGTGGTGATCGGGTTCATGTTTGCTTTCCTCAACGATGCCCATGAACGCCGCGCCCGCGAAATTGTTCTTGAAGAGATGCCCGGCGCCTATGTCACGCTATCGTCCGAGGTGGCCAATGTGATGCGCGAATACGAACGATTCTCCACAGCGGCCATGAATTCGTATGTCGGACCAAAAACAGCCTTCTACCTGCGTGATCTGGAATCGCGTCTGCGGGATGCGGGCGTTGGATCGAAACTGCGGATAATTCAGTCAAACGGTGGCGTGTCCACCGTGGACGCCTGCGCCAAGCGCCCGGTGCGCATTCTGATGTCCGGCCCGGCGGGCGGGGTGATCGGCGGTGCTTCCGAAGGGGAAATGGTCGGAACCGGCAATATCATCACGGTCGATATCGGCGGCACCTCTGCCGATATCAGCACCATCCCCGAACACCAGATCAAGATCATGAACCCGCGGGACACCTATGTGTCTGGACACCCTGTTCTGACGCCGATGATCGACCTCGTGACCATCGGGGCAGGAGGCGGCTCCATAGCCTATATTGACGAAGCAGGTGGCTTCAATGTTGGTCCGCGCTCGGCCGGCTCCGAACCGGGACCGGCCTGCTACGGGCGCGGCGGGACAGAGCCCACGGTAACCGATGCGCAGATCGTGCTGGGCCGATTGGACCCGGACATGGCTTTGGGCGGCGACCTTGAGCTTGACGCCGACCTCGCCCGCAAGGCAGTTGAAGAGAAAATTGCAAACCCCCTTGGCATGAGTGTCACCGAGGCAGCGCTCGGGATCATCAAGATCATCAACTCCAACATGGCTTTGGCGATCCGCTCCAATTCCGTCGCGCGCGGTGTCGATCCGCGTCAGTTCTCCATCATGCCATTCGGTGGCGCCGGACCGTTACATGGCGTAGCGTTGGCAGAGGCCGTGTCCGCCAAGGACGTGATTGTGCCGGTTGCGCCGGGCATCACGGCTGCGGTCGGCTTGCTGAAAACTGACCTGCAATACGAACACACAGAAGCGGTCATCATTGAGCTGAACACCTCCGGCCCGGAAGACCACGCGCGGATCAATGCTGCAATTGATGCGCTGAAGGAACAGGTGGCCAAAGAACTGGACGCCGACGGCATCTCCCGCGCAGAGCAGAGGATCGAAGTGGTGGCTGAATGCCGCTATCACGGCCAAGGGTTTGAGCTGCGCGCTACCATGCCTGACGGCCCGGTGACGGCGGACAATATTTCGTCAATTACAGACAGTTTCCACGATCAACACCAGCTGGACTACGGTTACAGCTATCGTGAGGCCGAGGTGGAACTTATTACACTGCGCGCCATCGGCTCCGCCACCTCGCGTAAGATCGAAATCCCGGAGGTGCAAAAAACCGACGGCTCCAGCATCGACCGCGCATTGATGTTCGTGCGGACCACAGTTTTCGACAATGGACAGACGCTGGAAACGCCCCGCTACGACCGGACCAAGCTTTATTCCGGCGACGCGGTGCACGGCCCGGCGATCCTGATCCAGCACAATTCAACCACGCTCGTGCCACCGGGCTATGTGGCCGAAACGCTGGATCACGGCAACACGCGTGTCCGGCTTGCCGGTCAGGACCAGTAAGGGAGAAAGACCAATGAACGTCATGACCGAAACACGGGCAGAAAACGCCGACACCGTCGATCCCATCACCCTCCAGGTGATCCGGGGGTCTTTTGAAACCATCGCTGAGGAAATGGGTCATGTGCTATACCGTATGTCCTTCTCCTCGATCATCCGCGAAAGCCAGGACTTGGGCGCAGGCCTGTTCGACACCAAGTACAACACGCTCTGTGAAAGCGAATCCACGCCGATGCATATCGGCTCCATCCCCGGCTACTTGCGCGGGATCGAGGAAACGCTGGAAGATGGCGAATGGTTCGAGGACGACGTGGTGGTCCACAACCATCCTTATTACGGCTCCTCGCACACTCCGGACCTCGCAATCGTGGTACCAGTCTTTTATGAGGGGCGGCTGGTCGGTTTTGCCGGTAACACCGCACACCATGTGGATATCGGTGCCGCCACGCCCGGCCTGATAATTGACGTGCCGGATGTCTATGCCGAAGGCATGCTGCTGGCGGGTGTTAAGCTTTACCGCAAGGGGCAGCCCAACACCTCTATGTGGAACTTCATCCGCAACAACAGCCGCGCTGCACAGCAGCTGGTCAGCGATATCGAGGCGCAGGTCGCCTCGGCCCGGTTGGGTGCAAAGCGTTTTGTCGAGCTGATAGAGAAATACGGTGAAGAAACCGTCTTCGGCGCGGCCAATCAGCTCATGGAATACTCCGAGCGCATGACGCGGCAGCGGATTTCTGAGATCCCGGACGGCGAATACGTGGCCGAGGGCTGGCTGGACGATGACGGGCGCAACCGCGACCAGCGGCTGAAGGTAATGGTTACGGTGCGTGTCACCGGCGACGAGGTCGAGGTCGATCTGACCGGCTCCGCCGACCAGACGCCCACCGCATACAACGTGCCGTTCGAAGGCTCCACCAAGGTCGCCGCATTCGCCGCATTCCGCAAGCTGCTGCTGGATGCGGCGACTTCGGACATGCGGGTGCCGTCGAACGAGGGCTCCTTCCGGCCGATCAAGGTGACCGCGCCGCTGGGCTCGATCTTCAACCCAAAATACCCGGCGTCCGCCGAGGCGCGCTTCACCCAGTGCAATCGTATGATCGACCTGATCATCCGCGCGCTAGCGCCGGTCATTCCCGACACGGTGATCGCGGGCAGTTCCGCCTCGATCAGCTTTGCGGCCTATTCGGGGGTACGGCCCTCCGGCGATTACTGGGTCTTCCTTGAGGTCAATGAGGGCGCCTATGGCGGCAGGCCACGGTCGGACGGGCCCGACAGTATCGACAATCTGATGGCCAACACCCGCAACAACCCGCTGGAAGACCTGGCGATGCATATCCCGATGATCTGCGACCGGTATGAGCTGCGCGATGACGTGCCGCCGGGAGCCGGGGAATATCGCGGCGGCATCGGCGTAGTGAAATCCCAGCGGGTGCTGACGCCCGCCTTTATCACCCATGAAAGCGAGCGCCACACAGAAGCCCCTTGGGGCATCTTCGGCGGCCACGAGGGCGCGGTGGGCAAGTGCCTGATTTACAATTCCGACACGCCCGACGTCGTGACCGAGATGCATTCCAAATTTTCGGGGCTGGAGGTCAAGGCCAACGATGTGATGGCCTACTACAGCCCGAATGGTGGCGGCTATGGCGACCCGCTGAAGCGACCCGAGCTCAAGGTCCTGGAGGATGTGTTGGACGGGTTCTGCACGGTCGAGCACGCCAAGGCCGCCTACGGCGTCGTGGTCGACATGGAAAGCGAGACCGTCGACATGGCCGCCACCAATGCGCTGCGCGACCGCATGCGGGCGGCACACTAATAGGAGGGGGGTCGCTGCCAGGGCGGCCCCCGCATTCGTTTCCGGGTGTCGTTTCCTGGACAAGACAATCTGACAACAGGGACATGAGACATGACAACAACTGAAACCATAAGAAGCGCCGAGAAAGAGCGCGACGCGCTAGTTGAAGAATCGATCCTGCCAACGCTTTTGGGGCAACGCCTCATCGGGATGCTGGGCTATGCTTGGATCTGGGTAGGCATCGCCGTGATCATCGCAACCTATTCGCTGGGTGCAGCAGGAATTGGCGGCGGCATCCCGCTGGCCTCAGTCATCCTGACCATCGCGCTGGCCAACCTGGCGATTGGCGCCTTCATGGTCCTGACGGCCGATATCGGCACCGAGCACGGCCTGTCCTTTGCAGTGTATCTGCGGGCACCGTTCGGGGTCTACGGCACACATCTGCCAGCCATGTCGCGCGGTCTGGTCGCGGCCATGTGGTTCGGGATCCAGACCTATCTGGGGGCGCTGGCCCTGAACGGGATCGGCCAATATTTTCTGGGCTTCGACAACTGGTTCGTCTGGTATGTCGCCTTTGCCATCGTGCAGGTCGTCAACACCGCATCCGGCATCAAGTCGGTCGAGCGCCTGGCGTCGCTGGCGGCCCCGGCGATCATTGCCATCTCGGTTTGGATGTACTTCACGCTCGAAGGAGTGGCCCGGACCAAGGGCGTCAACATCTGGACCTATCAGGCCACCGGCGAGATGAGCCTTCTGGTGCTGTTCATCGCCAATATGGGGTTCTGGTCGACCCTAGCCATCGACATTCCCAACCTGACCCGCTTTCTCAAGGTGCCCTCGGGCGAGCGGAAGTTCTTCAAGCGCAATCGGAACATCTTTCTGGCGCAGCTCATCGCCCTTCCGGTAACACAAGCACTGATCGCAGGTCTTGGCGCCGTGTCCTTCATCGCGGCGGGCAACTGGAACCCAGTCGAAGTGATCCAGGGCCAGGGTCAGGGGCTGTCGCTAGTGCTGTTGCTGGCGCTTGTTGTCCTAGCGCAATGGTCCACCAACAACTCGGCCAACTTAATCCCCTCGGCGCTGACCTTCGTCAACCTCGCGCCGCGGATCATTAACTATCGGATCGCAGTGGTTCTGGCCGGTATTGTCGGCACGCTTTGTTTCCCCTGGGAGATTTTAAACAACCTGTTCGTCTTCCTCGGGTACTATGGCGCCTTCCTTTCGGCCATCGGCGGAATCATGGTTGCTGATTACTACATTCTTCGGCGTCGCCGCATCAATGTGCCCGATCTCTACAAGCTGGATGGCCAATTCCGGTATGCGGGCGGCTTCAATCCGGCGGGTCTTTTCGCATGGTTCGTGGCTGGCGGGATCGCAGCCTGGTATTCGCAATATGCGTTCCTCATCGGCTTCCCGCTGGGTATCGTTCTTTATCTGTTGCTGATGCACGCGCTGGTGCTCAGGTCGAACCCTCAGCAAGAAATCGAAAGTGGCTATTCCGACGATTTCCTTGCGACATCCTTGGGCAAGAGCTGGGTCTATCTCGGGCATGGCCAGTTCGAGCGCATGACCGAAGCCGAAGCACATGGCAGCGAGATTGGACGGGAAGACCTCTGACAATAAAAATTTTTCCAAAAATACCTCCCCAACCACCTGCGCGCCAAAATGGCGCGCTTTTTTTAAGGTAGGGGAGGGGTGATCCGACCTTCACGCCTGCGCCAGACCTCCGGTGTCACGCCTTCCCGATCCCGAAACACACGGATCAAGTGAGACAGGTCGCAGAATCCGGTTTCGGTTGCAACTGAGGTGATCGAGCGATCCGTCTGCCGGAGCAGAAACCGCGCATGGGCAAGGCGCACCCTCAGGAACGCCTCTGCCGGTGGCAGGCCCAACGCTTGAGTGAAATGCCGCTCCAACTTGCGTCGGCTTACTTCTAGGTTCCTGGCGATTGTCGCCACGCTGGGCGCGGATTCCATGTTCTGCTGCACCCGCATCAACGCCTTGCGCACCAACGGATCACGGCCTTTTAACTCGATCGGCAGGCCGGGCTGCGGGTTGTCGGCGGCCATCGCCTCGTCGATGATCATGATGTGCAGGCTTTTGCTGGCAGTGGCACGGTTGATATGGCGGTCGACCAGAAACGCGGCAAGATGCGCCGAGCTTGCCCCACCGGAACAAGTCAACCGGTCGCGGTCCACAACGTAGATCCGGTCCGAAACGGGATGCAGCCCGTCGAATTGCTCTAGGAAATCCTCGTGATGAAACCAGCTGACGCAGCATTGATAGCCCTGCATCAGCCCGGCCCGGTGCAGGATGAAAGCCCCGGTGCAGACCCCCACAAGTGGCACGCCGGCCCTTGCGGCGCGTTGCAGGAAGGCAGTGTAATCGGGGTTCAGCCGCTCGATCTCGTCGATCAGCCCACCCACGACGACGATGTAATCGAAGGCGGTCGGATCGCCCAGGCGCTCGTCCGGCTGCACCGCGATGCCGCAGCTTGAGCACACCGGATTCATCGAGGCCGACAGCACTTTCCAGCGGCAATTGATCGGGCGCGACCGGTCGCCCTCATCGGCGGCCAGACGAAGCACATCGACGAAGTTCGCGAGGGCCGACAACGTGAAACGCCTGGCGAGGATGAAACCGACATTTAGCCTTGTTCGCAAGGGCGTGGAGGCAGGGGAGGCGACAGAGTTCATGTCGCAATCATAACGCCATGTTGGCGCATTTATCCAGTCCCGCGCGCGAGTTTTCTGGAAGGGTGGATGCCAGCGAAATCGGACCGAACCGGAGGGGTTGTCACATGACGAAATTCTCGGCCTTCAGCCTGTTGAAGAGCGCCCTCGGCGGTCACAAGAACTGGACCGAGCAATGGCCCGACAGCCAGCCTAGGGACGAATATGATGTGGTCATCGTCGGTGCGGGCGGACATGGCCTTGGCGCGGCATATTACCTAGCAAAAGAGCACGGCATCACAAATGTCGCAGTGATCGACAAGGGCTGGCTGGGCGGCGGCAATACCGGGCGAAACACCACGATCATCCGATCGAACTACCTCTATGATGAAAGCGCGCGGCTTTTCGATCATGCGCTCGATCTTTGGCAGAATCTGAGCCAGGAGCTCAATTACAACGTTATGTATTCCAACCGTGGCGTGCTCATGCTGGCGCATAATGTACATGACGTACAAAGCTTCAAGCGCCATGTGCACGCAAACCGGTTGAACGGCGTCGACAACCAGTGGCTTACCCCGGAAGAGTGCAAGCAACATTGCCCTCCGCTGAGCCTTCGCAAAAATGCCCGCTATCCGGTAATGGGTGGCGCGCTGCAACGCCGCGCCGGGACCGCGCGGCACGATGCGGTGGCCTGGGGGTATGCCCGTGGGGCCGCGGCGCGCGGCGTCGACATCATCCAGAACTGCCCTGTGAAGGCGATCCGTCGCCACCCCGACGGTGCTGTCTCAGGCGTGGAAACGGCACGGGGCTTCATCAAGGCGAAAAAGGTCGCTGTTTCTGCCGCAGGCCACACTTCCGTTGTGATGGACAGCTCGGGCGTGCGGCTGCCGCTGGAAAGCTACCCGCTTCAAGCGTTGGTCAGCGAGCCGGTGAAGCCGGTCTTTCCCTGCGTGGTCATGTCGAACGCGGTACATGCCTATATCAGCCAGTCCGACAAAGGCGAACTGGTGATCGGTTCTGGCACCGACCAGTACACCAGCTACTCCCAGCGAGGTGGGCTACCGTTAATTGAACATACGGTGGCGGCGATTTCCGAGGTGTTTCCGATCTTCAATCGCATGCGGATGCTGCGCAAATGGGGCGGCATCGTCGACGTGACGCCGGACCGCTCCGCCATTCTGGGCAAGACCCCGGTGCAGGGTCTTTATGTCAATTGCGGCTGGGGGACCGGCGGCTTCAAGGCCACCCCCGGCGCGGCACATACGCTGGCCTGGACCGTGGCCAAGGACGAGCCGCACCCGATCAACGCGCCCTTCACACTTGAGCGTTTCCGCACGGGCCGCCTGATCGACGAGGCTGCCGCGGCGGCCGTCGCGCACTGAGGAGACACCGACATGCTTCTGATCCATTGCCCCTACTGCAACGAAACTCTGCCCGAAGCCGAATTCACCTATGCCGGGCAGGCGCACATCGCACGCGCAACCGATCCCTCAGCGAAAAGCGACGCCGACTGGGAGGCTTATCTGTTCATCCGTGAGAACGCCAAGGGCCCGCATTATGAACGCTGGCGGCACCTGCATGGCTGCGGGCGGTTTTTCAACGCCGTGCGCGACACGGTCAGCGACAAGTTCCTGACCACCTACGAGGTCGGCGCGCCGCGCCCTGAACTTTCCACCCTTACGGAGGGCAAGGTATGAGCGACTATCGCATATCCGGCAAAGGGCGCGTGGACAGCACGCGGCACGTGAGCTTCACTTTCGATGGCAAGCGCTACCAAGGCCTGCAAGGCGATACTGTGGCCTCGGCACTGCTGTCCCACGGCGTTCACCTGATGGGCCGTTCATTCAAGTATCACCGTCCGCGCGGCCCGGTCGCCGCAGGGTCGGAAGAGCCCAATGCCCTGATCGGCACGCGCCGCGGTCCCGGCCGGTTTGAGCCCAACACTCGTGCCACCGTGCAAGAGATCTGGGAAGGTCTTGAGGCGACAAGCCAGAATAAATACCCCAGTCTGAAATGGGATATCGGCGCGGTCAACGATGCCGCATACATGCTTTTTTCCGCAGGATTCTATTACAAGACCTTCATGTGGCCCAAGAGCTTCTGGGACAAGGTCTATGAGCCGTTCATCCGTGCAGCCGCCGGGTTGGGCGTTAGCCCGACCGAGGAAGACCCGGACAACTATGCCTCGCGTTATTTGCATTGCGACGTGCTGGTGGTTGGCGGGGGTCCTGCCGGACTTGCCTCGGCGCACAGTGCAGCGGTGGCCGGCGCAAAGGTGGTCCTGGTCGACGAACACGCAGAGATGGGTGGCTCGATCCTTTCAGATCCGGATGTTCGGATCGATGGGGCAGGATCCTGGACGTGGCTGGCCTCACGTTTGGCCGAGTTGCGTGCGCTCGGCGTACGACTGATGACCCGCACGACGGCCATTGGCTACTACCACGACAGCATGATTGGCATGGTCGAGAAGCTGACCGACCACCTGCCCGTGCTGCCGAAGGATACGCCGCGCGAACGCATGTGGCGGGTGCGCGCCAGCCGCGTGGTTCTTGCGCAAGGTGCACTGGAGAAACCGCTGGTCTTTCATGGAAACGACCGTCCCGGCGTGATGTTGGCGGGGTCGGCCCAGACCTACCTGAACCGGTATGGCGTTTTGGTTGGACGCAGGCCCGTAGTTCTCACCAGCCATGACAGCGCGTGGTACGCCGCTTTCGACATGGCCGATACGGGGGCTAAAGTGCAGGCCATCGTGGACACTCGAGAAACCGTGCGCGATGACTTGCTGGCCGATGCAAAGGCGCGTGGAATCGAGGTGAAGCTGTCACACACCGCCACCGCTACTTGGGGCCGGTTGCGGGTAACTGGCCTGCGCGTCAATCCGCTCAATGATGCCAAGGTTGGCAGCCCATACCCGATTTATTGCGACACCGTGCTGATGTCGGGCGGCTGGACTCCGTCGCTGCATTTGTTTTCCCACACCAAAGGATCACTGACTTGGGACGACGAACAAACGACCTTCCTCCCGAAAGACACGCCCGAAGACTGCCATATTGCAGGCGCAAGCCGGGGTCTCTGGGGCTATGAAGCGGCGTTGGTCGATGGCGACAAAGCAGGAATGGAAGCGGCGCAGGCCGCAGGGTTCAAGATCGCGAAAGGCATATTCCGCGTAACACAGGACCGCGTCGGAAGCGGTATCAGCCACAAGGAACTGCCCACCGACCGCAGCCCGGGAAAGGCCAAGGCATTCGTCGATTACCAGAACGATGTCACAGCCAAGGACCTGCGTCTGGCTGTGCGGGAGGGCATGCGCTCCATTGAGCACGTCAAGCGCTACACCACCAACGGCATGGCCACCGATCAGGGCAAGATGTCCAACATCAACGGATTGAATATCGCCGCTGATGCACTGGGCAAAGCCCCTCCCCAGGTCGGTCTGACTACGTTCCGTCCGCCCTATACACCCACAAGCTTTGGCGCCTTCGCCGGCTATCACCGTGGCGAACATTTCGATGTGACGCGCAAGACGCAGATCGACGCCTGGGCCGACGAACACGGTGCGGTCTTCGAGCCGGTCGGCCAGTGGCGCAGGGCATGGTTTTTCCCCCGCAAAGGCGAGTCGATGGATGATGCAGTGCGCCGTGAGTGCAAGGCCACGCGTGCGGGCCTCGGTATCTTCGATGCTTCCACCCTTGGCAAGATCGAGGTTTTGGGTCCAGACGCGGTGGAGTTCATGAACCGCATGTACACCAACCCCTGGACCAAGCTCGGCATCGGACGCTGCCGTTACGGGCTGCTTCTGGGTGATGACGGGTATATCCGCGACGACGGGGTGATCGGGCGGCTGGGGCAGGACAAGTTCCACGTAACCACCACCACCGGTGGGGCGGCGCGGGTACTGAACATGATGGAGGATTACCTTCAGACCGAATGGCCCGACCTGAATGTCTGGCTCACCTCCACCACCGAACAATGGTCCACCATCGCATTGAACGGCCCCAATGCTGCCAAGTTGCTGACCCCGCTGGTTCAGGGCGTGGAGATCACCGACGAAGCCTTCCCACATATGTCCTGTGCGGAATGCGAAGTGGGGGGCATCCCCGCGCGGCTGTTCCGCATCAGCTTCACCGGCGAAATCGGCTTTGAGATCAACGTGCCTGCCCCGATGGGTCGGCAGTTGTGGGAAGTCCTATGGAGGGCCGGTCAGGATTATGACATAACGCCTTACGGCACGGAAACCATGCACGTGCTGCGGGCCGAAAAGGGTTTCATCATCGTTGGTCAAGACACCGATGGCACGGTGACACCCTATGACACCGGCATGGCTTGGGC
The DNA here is from genome assembly GCF_041224545.1 of Sedimentitalea sp. XS_ASV28. Classification (NCBI taxonomy): domain Bacteria; kingdom Pseudomonadati; phylum Pseudomonadota; class Alphaproteobacteria; order Rhodobacterales; family Paracoccaceae; genus Sedimentitalea; species Sedimentitalea sp. XS_ASV28. Next base: position 30,952 of record NZ_JBGFGP010000075.1, read on the forward strand.
GATCGGAAAGAAAAAGCCCGATTTCGTCGGCAAGCGCGGTCTGGCAAGGGCTGACCTGCAGGCCCAAGGTCGCAAGCAGCTGGTCGGCCTGCTGACGGACGACAACTCCAAGCTGGAGGAAGGCGCGCAGATCGTCTTTGACCCCGAACAGCCGGTGCCAATGAAGATGGTTGGCCATGTGACGTCGTCCTACGACGTCGGCACAACTGGTCGGCCCATCGCGCTTGCACTGGTCGAAGGTGGCCACGAGAGCATGGGAGAGACAGTACACATCCCGATGCCCGACCGGACCATCTCAGCGAAGATCACCTCGACGATCTTCCTAGATCCCGAAAATGCCCGCCTGAAACTCTGAGGAGATTGAAATGAACGCACCCGCATCCTCTTTTGCCCCTGGGCTACTCGTGGAAACCAGCGCTGCACGCGTTTCGGTCGCGGCCCCTTGCGGGCGGTTGTCCCTGCGTGCGCGTGGCGACCTGTCGCCCTTTGTCACGCCGCTTGGCCTGACCCTGCCCACGCAGATCGGTGAGCGCGCCGCCAGCGGCGCGGTGGAGGCGATCTGCCTCGGCCCCGATGAATGGATGATCCATGCAGCCGAGGACCGGATCGGCGCGATCGAAGCCGCCTGCACCGCACTTTATGAAAACCACCCGCACAGCTTGGTGGATGTGTCGGGCCGCGAGACCACGTTTGTGATCGACGGCCCTCGCGCCGCCGAACTGCTCACGCTGGGCTGCCCGCGCGATTTGGAGCGGTTGAAGTACGGAGAGGGCCGCCGAACCGTCTTCGACGGGGCAACGGTCATCCTGTGGCGCGATGCGGACAACACCTTCCGCATGGATGTCTGGCACAGCTTCGCGCCGTATCTGTTTCACCTGCTCGACACCGGCTGCCGCGAACTCGCCGCAGAAACTGCCTGACCGCGCAACGAACGCCGCGAACACGGACTGACAAGGAGACCTCTCATGTTCGACCACCTGCCCGAAAACCGGATCGCCGACAGCGTGATCGCCGATGTCATCGCCGAAGAACTGGACCGTCAGAAGACCCAGATCGAGTTGATCGCCTCGGAAAATATCGTTTCTGCCGATGTGATGGCGGCACAAGGCTCGATACTGACCAACAAATATGCCGAAGGCTATGCCGGGCGGCGCTATTACGGCGGTTGCGAATTCGTGGACAAGGTGGAAACCGTGGCCATCGACCGGCTGAAGCGGCTCTTTGGGGCGGATTATGCCAATGTCCAGCCGCATTCCGGGGCACAAGCCAATCAGGCGGTGTTCCTAGCGCTTTTGCAACCGGGCGACCGGATCATGGGCATGTCGCTGGTCCATGGCGGTCATCTGACCCACGGCTCCCCGGTCACCATGTCGGGCAAGTGGTTCGACGTGGTCTCCTACGAAGTGGACGCGGAAAGCCACCTCATCGACATGGATAAGGTCCGCGCGCAGGCTCTGGAAACCCGTCCGAAACTGATCGTCGCCGGGGCCTCCGCCTACCCGCGGCAGATAGACTTCGCGGCTTTCCGGGCGATTGCCGACGAGGTTGGTGCCTATTTGATGGTCGACATGGCGCATTACGCTGGGTTGATCGCCGCGGGGCATTATCGGAACCCGGTGCCGCACGCGCATGTCGTCACCTCCACGACCCACAAGACTCTGCGCGGCCCGCGCGGGGGCGTGATCCTGTCGAATGACGAGGCTCTGGCGAAGAAGTTCAACTCTGCCGTTTTTCCCGGGAACCAGGGCGGGCCACTCATGCATGTAATCGCCGCAAAAGCGGTTGCCTTCGGCGAGGCGCTTGAGCCGTCGTTCAAGGACTATGCGGGCCGTGTGATAGACAATGCGCGGGTCCTATCGGAGGTATTGATTGACGGCGGTCTGGGTATCGTATCGGGCGGAACCGACTGTCATATGGTTCTGGTCGACCTGCGACCCAAGGGCGTGACCGGCAAGGTCGCGGAGATCGCACTGGAACGCGCGGGCTTGACATGCAACAAGAATGCGATCCCCAACGACCCTGAAAAGCCTTTCGTGACTTCGGGTGTCCGGTTGGGCACCTCCGCCGGAACGACACGCGGTTTCGGTGTGGCCGAGTTCCGGAAGATCGGTGCCTTGATCCTGCGCGTCCTCGATGGACTTGCGGCCAATCCCGAGGGCAATGCCGAGACCGAAGCCCAAGTGCGCGCCGAAGTACGTGCGCTTTGCAACGCATATCCGATCTACGGCAGTTGATATGTTCCTGTCGATCTTCGACATCTTCAAGATCGGTGTCGGTCCCTCGTCGTCGCATACGATGGGGCCGATGACCGCCGCCGCACGGTTTCTGGACGATTTGCGCGGTGGCGCCGAAGTGATCCCCGGAGCGGGCACCCTGGCCCGTCTGGGCGCATCGCTGCATGGCTCACTGGCTTTTACCGGGAAAGGCCATGCGACGGACCGGGCGGTGATCCTGGGGTTGATCGGCTATCGGCCCGACACGCTAGATCCAGACAGGGCCGAGGCTCTGGAGGCGGACGTGCGCCGCACACGGCGCATCAGCCCGCCGGGACTTGGCACGCTCGATTTCAACCCTGAGACAGATCTCGTTTTCGACTACGGAGATCCTTTGCCAGGGCACGCGAACGGCCTTGTGCTGCGCGCCTTCGACGCGAGCGGCAACCCCTACATGACACAGGTCTATTATTCGATCGGAGGCGGTTTCATTCTGACCGAAGCCGAACTCGCTGCCGAAAAGACGGCCGGGACGCAACCGCTAACCACCGAAAAGGCGGCGAAGGGCTATCCCTATCCGTTCGGGTCCGCGGCCGAGATGCTGGACATGGGGCGCAGCGCGCGCAAGAGCATCGCTGAGATGAAGCGCGCCAACGAATGCGCGCATCAAGGTATTTCGGCGGATATGCTCTCGCGCCAGATCACGGACATTTGCAACGTCATGGATGCGTGCATCGACCGTGGTCTGCGCATGGAAGGCGTGCTGCCCGGTGGTCTTGGGGTTCGGCGCCGCGCAAAGACGATCCATGACCAGCTTGTGAGCGAACAGGGCAGCAACCTGCGCCAACCGCATGTCGGCAACGACTGGCTTTCGGTCTATGCGATGGCTGTGAACGAAGAGAACGCCGCCGGTGGCCGGGTTGTCACGTCGCCGACCAATGGCGCCGCGGGCGTGATGCCGGCGGTACTTCGGTACTATCGGGGCCATTGCATCGGTGCGTCCGACACGGGGGTTGAGACGATGGTTCTGACCGCCGCGGCCATCGGCGGGCTCATCAAGCACCGCGCGTCGATCTCCGGGGCGGAATGCGGATGCCAGGCAGAGGTGGGCAGCGCGTCGGCCATGGCCGCTGCCGGTCTTTGCGCGGCGCTTGGCGGTACGAACGAACAGGTCGAAAACGCGGCCGAAATTGCACTTGAACACCACCTCGGCATGACCTGCGATCCGGCTGCGGGATTGGTGCAGGTGCCCTGCATCGAGCGCAACGGGCTGGGGGCCATCAAAGCCGTCAGCGCCGCAAGCCTCGCGCTGCGCGGGGACGGAGCGCATTTCATGCCACTCGACAATTGCATCGAAACCATGCGCCAGACCGGCGAAGACATGAACACCAAATACAAGGAGACAAGCCTTGGGGGCCTTGCAGTCAATCTACCCGAATGCTGACGCGACAGCGCAGGAGCGTCATATCCTGCGCATTTCCTGTACCGCCGAACCCGGCATCGTCGCTGCGGTAACGACCGCTCTGGCGGAGTGCGGCGGCAATCTCGTCGAGAGTGCTCAGTTCCTGGACGAAAGCACCGACCGCTTTTTCCTGAGGATCGGCTTTCTGGCGTCGCAGGGGGCCGACATCGCGGCGGCGCTTGCGCCGGTTCAGGCTCGTTTCGGTTTCGGGATCGACCTCGAACCTGCCACCCGGAAACCCCGCCTCATCATCATGGTGTCGAAATTTGATCATGCGCTTCTGCATCTACTCTACCAGATCCGCGTCGGATGGCTGAGCGCGGATGTCGTTGCCATCGTATCGAACCATCCCTACGCGGGCGACATCGCCACCCGCGAGGGCGTTCCGTTTCATCATTGGCCGGTCACACCCGAGACGAAACCCGATGTCGAGGCAAACCTGCTTGATCTCGCGGACACGCTGGGGGCCGATCTGGTTGTGCTGGCGCGCTACATGCAGGTGCTGTCAGACGACCTGACACAGCGTCTTTCGGGGCGTGCTATCAACATCCATCACTCATTCCTGCCCAGCTTCAAAGGCGCAAAACCATACCACCAAGCGTATGCCCGCGGCGTCAAACACATCGGTGCAACCGCTCATTATGTTACGGCCGATCTAGATGAAGGTCCAATTATCGAGCAGGATGTCGAGCGCATCAGTCATGTCATGAAGCCCGATGACCTTGTGGCCATCGGACGCGATATCGAGTCCCGCGTGCTCGCCCGTGCGGTCAAGCTGCATCTGGAAGGACGGGTTTTATTGAACGGTGCCAAGACAGTGATTCTCTAGAGCGCGTCGGCGGAATGACGGTATCGAGTCCGCCAGCATAGTTAATCAAAATAATTGGACTGAGTTAGACAGACTGCGCCAAAGCAAACTTGATACAGAAAATCTGTATATGAACATAAACTTCATTACGAGATCATTGACTGTACGCGCAAAGTTAAAGTGTCCCACATCTGCAAAGTAGAAGTGTCACACTCTGCCCCAATGAGAACAGGCAGAGTGTACGGGCATGGGATGGATTTTGATGAGCGAGCGCGAGTTGAACCGCGTCGAGGTTTTGAGCCAAGTGTCGCATGGCCGGATGACGGCTATGACCGCGGCGAATGTCCTGGGAGTGAGCCGAAGGCAGGTTCATCGACTCCTAAAGGTGTTCCAGTCTGACGGCCCCGCAGCGATCCGGCACAAGGCGCGGGGTCGCGCCTCGAACAATCGGATCGATCCGGCGGTTCGGGAGTTTGCGGTGACGCTGGTTCGGGAAAACTATGTCGACTTCGGACCGACCTTTGCCGCCGAGAAGCTCGAAGAAGATCACGGTCTCAAGGTATCCTGCGAGACGCGGCGCAAATGGATGCAGGACTCCGGGATATGGCTGTCGCGCAAGCAACGACGCACTTTCCACCAGCCGCGCCTACTGCGGGAATGTTACGGCGAGTTGATCCAGATAGACGGGTCGGACCATCACTGGTTCGAGGATCGCGGCCCTGCCTGCGCCCTGCTCGTCTTCATCGACGATGCGACTGGCATTCTGATGCATCTGGAGTTCGTGAAGTCCGAGAGCACGTTCAGCTATTTCGGTGCGCTGGAGGCTTATCTGCATGAACATGGATACCCTGTGGCGTTCTATTCGGACAAGCACACGGTGTTTCGTGTTGCCCAGCAAGGTGCGGAGTCAGGCCACGGGATGACCCAGTTCGGACGTGCTCTGAACGAGTTGAACATCGAGATTCTCTGCGCCAACAGCTCCCAGGCGAAGGGCCGCGTCGAACGTGCGAACAGGACGCTGCAGGAGCGGCTGCTGAAGGAACTGCGCCTGGCAGGTATCTCGGACATGGAAGCGGCCAACGCATTCCTGCCAAGATTCATGGAGCGCTACAACGCTAAGTTTGCAAGGCCCCGCGGTGCCCGGACAACCTGCACCGGCCTCTCAATACCGAGCCGGATCGGTTGGCTGATGTACTGTGCTGGCGAGATGAGCGTTACGTGGGCAACCAACTGGCTTTCTCCTACGACCGGCAACGGATCATCCTCGCAGAGAACGAGATCACGCGTGGCCTGCCCGGCAAGTATGTCGACAGCTATGAGTTTCCCGACGGCCGGCTGGAGTTCCGCTGGAAGGGTGTCTCACTCCCCTACTCCGTCTTCGACAAGGACCAGCGCGTCACCCACGCCGCGATCACAGAGAACAAGCACCTTGGTGCCGTCCTTGAGTTCATCAAGGAAGGACAGGACAAGACCCCACCGAAGAAACGCAGCACCGGCAAACAACGCTCGCGCTACAAGCCCAATGGCCGCCGCAATGACGGCTGGAACTGTCTTGCTGCACACCGCGCCAAGGAGACCCGCAAAGCCAGCCAGGGCCGCGATATCTGAGGTCTCCGCCCTGCCAGGCTTTGCTCCCCTCAGTGCCAAGGTGGGACATTTCTACTTTGCAAAACCAGTGACATTTCTACTTGGTTGCAACATTTTGACAATTCGTAGCTAGCTAGCTATCTAGCCTGTTATATGGAGGAAAATATGTGGACTCTGCAAGACGCCAAGAACAAGTTCAGCGCCGTGGTCGATGAAGCCCTCGCCGGCCGCCCTCAGGAGGTTACACGGCGCGGCAAACCGGCCGTCGTTATCCTGTCTGCTGAGGAGTACCATCGACTTGTGGCCGCTGCTGGCTCGGAGCGTGGCGGCTTCGCCGATCATCTGCTCGGGTTCCCGTCCGATGACATCGATCGGATGGATGCCAAACCTCGTGATGTCGCGTTTTGATGTACATCCTGGACACGAACGTCATTTCGGCGGGGCGCCGCCCCGAGCGCAAAGAGAAACTGGTGACTTGGCTTCATGCCCAACAGGAAGACGATCTGTTTCTGAGCGTGATCTCCATCGGCGAAATCGCGCGTCGAATATGCCAACAGGAAAAGCGCAATCCCGATTTCGCCGCGGACCTCAGAGAGTGGCTGCATCGGACGGAAACGCTGTTCCAGGACCGAATACTGCCGTTCTCGTCGCGTGACGCCCGGGTCTGGGGCGCGCTTTCAGCCGATATCGGACATGCCGGTGCTGACCTTATGATTGCCGCCTCGGCACTTTCACATCGGGCGACCGTGGTGACCCGTAACACGTCTGACTTCGAACCGACCGGTGTCGACCTACTGAATCCGTTTTGACCACATAGACGATCAAGCGAAAAGGCCCAGTACCTTGGCGAACGGGACTGCCATTTGTGGACAGCTCCGGTTTTGCAAGGGTTTTGATGGCCATTTTGAACTTTTTGCGTAGCGGTCATTTGTCCGGCCTGTTGGCGCGGCTTAGATGCCGCTGGCTCTGACGAGGTCCGCAAGCTTGATCCCTATCAACTTGTCGAGCTGTGGCGCTCTGGAATACCACGGGGTGTTCCGGCTGCGGCGGCAAAGATCATCATCACTTTGATTGCCCTTGCAACGGGTAACCGCATGACCCGTCTGGGTCGTGCGGTCTATGAGCGTGTCGCATAAAAAACTGGAAAAGGGACAGACGCGGCCAGAACCGTATTCATGCAACACGTCCTATTCATACCCAACGCCTAGGTCATGTTGACAAATGACGGATCCAAAGTCGGATTGACGCGATGTCGATGAAGCCCAGGAAGCTTTCAGCCGTCTTATCGTAGCGGGTTGCGACGCGCCGGGCGTTCTTGAGTTTGTTGAAGCACCGCTCAACCAT
>NZ_JBGFGP010000078.1:0-728 GCF_041224545.1 Sedimentitalea sp. XS_ASV28
TCCTGCAGGATAGCCTTGGCCTTCTCGCTCTTGTGGACGGCCAGATTGTCGAGGAATGAGGAGGGTTAGAAAACGATCCGGTGGATCGTTTTCCCGACGAATGACGTCGCCCGGTTGCAGGGTCGGGGCGAGCTGGGTCTCGACCAGCCCGATCAGATAATCCCGAAACCGCGCCAGCACGCCCGATCCCGCAGGGCGACCCTGCCGCGCTGCCGCGTCGAGCCCGTCGCCCGGACCCGCTGATCGAGCTTGATCGCAAAGCTGGCACTGACCCCGAACCGTATGGTGGCGTCGCGCCGCTGAACCCTGTCCCTCAGATCGGAAGAATACGGTTTGCCCATTTGATCCACCTCCAATCACCGTGACTCACAAGTCAGACCACCCGGAAACTCTCAGATTCCCTATTCACGCATATCGCTCTAGTATCCCAGCTCTGGAGCGAACCGTCCGCCTTCCAGTCGGACCCGCTTCAGCGTGAAAGAATCGTACGATCATGCAATATGACACCGGCAAACACTGCGTTTTCTATCACCGCTACCACATCGTCTGGTCGACCAAATACCGTTAAAGGTGCTGACCCGGGCATGACGGCTGCGGGTGCGCGACATCTGCCGGCAGGTGTGCCGCGAGAACGAGGTCGACATCTTGCGCGGGGTGCTGTCGAGCGATCACGCCCACATGTTCGTCTCGGTGCCGCCGAAGCGCGCCATCTCGGATCTGGTGCGCAA
>NZ_JBGFGP010000007.1:0-457 GCF_041224545.1 Sedimentitalea sp. XS_ASV28
AGGAACACCAGCAGAAAATAATGAATCCGCCGCAGAAACAGCGAAAGATAAAACTTAACGTCTGGGATCATTCCGATACGCCTTCACTCCGGACAGGCGCAACATCGCACCAATACTCAACAACATCCAATACAGAACAAAAAATCAAACCCGCAACAAACTCACAAAATCAAACAAGCAATACAAAATATCAAAAATCATCAAAACCTCCAAGGAAAGATCACCACAGGCCCGTTGCGCAGGAAATCGTAGAAATATCATCTCAAAAACACAAAAAAAACACAGCAACACGGCCAAGATGCGCAGGTCTATTCAGGGTGACCTGCCCCCCTTCGGTCCCTCGTTCATAACGAGAGTCTGCGGGTTTGATCTTGATAATCATGGGTTTCGGTTTGGGCAAGCGCGCCGGGCGCGGAGCCCTCAAATTGCTCAAGCGCTCGGCGCGCTTGCAGTGGCG
>NZ_JBGFGP010000008.1:0-205 GCF_041224545.1 Sedimentitalea sp. XS_ASV28
ATCATCCCGATAATCTGCGCCTCGGTAAAACGGCTCTTTCGCATTCGTCTGCTCCTTCAAGGTTGGGCAGACTCTACATCATGATGAGGGATTTCGCGGGGGGCAGGTCAAATGCCACGGCACATCGTTCTGGTCGGCCCATTTCAGGATGGCCCGGCTTGTGAACTCCGTGCCGTTATCACTGACGATGCAACCTGGTTTTCCG
>NZ_JBGFGP010000079.1:0-599 GCF_041224545.1 Sedimentitalea sp. XS_ASV28
GGCGGCCAGGATGAAGCGTTCATGAAACGCCCACTCTTCGTCCGACATCAGGTCTCGTGCCAAGCTGGTCTCCATTGCAGATACCAGTTTGAATCACGTTCAGCCCGCCCTGTTAACACCTTTTGTCAACACGGCCTAATCCCAATCCTGCGGCCCGGCGATGTGGTCGTCATGAACAATCTGTCGAGACACAAGGGGGCGTCAGTTCAAGAACTGATCGAGGCGGCGGGCGCGCGACCAGCCCTACAGCCCGGACTTCAATCCCATCAAGATGGCCTTCGCCGAACTGAACGACTACCGGCTGGCGCCTGTAGGATCAGCGATGTGCTGTTCCGGGTACTGAAGCAGGATGTCTTCGGTGATGGCACCGTTGGTGGTTGAAAAGGACCCTCGCCCCCAAAACCGGCAGTCCCAGTAGCGCTTTCGGATGGCTGGAAACTCCCGTTGCACCTTGTGGGACGAACGGCCCTTCATCTTGCGCACCAGATCCGAGATGGCGCGCTTCGGCGGCACCGAGACGAACATGTGGGCGTGATCGCTCGACAGCACCCCGCGCAAGATGTCGACCTCGTTCTCGCGGCACACCTGCCGGCAGATGT
>NZ_JBGFGP010000013.1:0-3655 GCF_041224545.1 Sedimentitalea sp. XS_ASV28
GGCGGCCAGGATGAAGCGTTCATGAAACGCCCACTCTTCGTCCGACATCAGGTCTCGTGCCAAGCTGGTCTCCATTGCAGATACCAGTTTGAATCACGTTCAGCCCGCCCTGTTAACACCTTTTGTCAACACGGCCTAGCCGATTGCATCCCGGGGGCGGCCGCTGGCCTCGACCGTCAGGGTCGCCTCCACGAATATCTCGCGCGCTTCGGCGCGGGCGGTCCTGACATCCCTGGCCACGGTGATCTGAACCCCTTCCGCCCCCGCGTCGAGCGCGTCCTGCCGTGCGCTGGCGCGGAGTGCGCCCTCAAGGCGCTCCATCGCCTCGGATGCAACGGCGAAATCCTCGGGTCCGGTTTCAAGGTGCACGCGAAAACGGCCCTCGCCGGGCGATGTCACGGTGCCCGTACGCCGCATGGTGATGCGGCCGACAACCGCGCCAATCGCATTGGCCACCCCGGCGTGTTCCGGCAGGATCATCCGACAATGCAGCCGTTGCCCCACGGCCGGATAATATGTCGGTGCCGACGCGCCGAGTCCGACCACGTCGACGTTCAACGCGGCGTCAAGCGCCAGCAATCCGCGATGTCCCGCAAGCCCCTTTTGCAGCAGCACATGACGCGCCAGCTGCTCCGGCGGCAGGTCGAACCCGGCTGGGTCTTCGGCAAAGGCGGTCTCCAGCAGCGTCACGGCGGTCTGTTCGGTCAACTGATCCACGATCATGCGGGCAAGATCGCCCGCAGAAGCCGCCAGCCGGTCGCCCGATCCGGTTCGGCGCCGCGCCATCAGGGTCAGTGCCTTGGTCGCGGCCTCGCCGTCCCACGCGGCAAGCAGGTCCAGAACATGGCTGGCATCCGACGGTGTGACGCCACCGACCTGCACCAATCCGCGATCGATCAGCCGCCCCAATGCACCACGTTCCACGCGGCTGCGCAGAATGTGCCCCAGCGGATGAACCTGCGCCCCGATCCGCGCCAGCAACTCGGCCTCGCGCGGGGGCATCCCGCCCCTTGCAACGCCGGGCAGGGCGCGCACGAAGCGGCCATCATGTTCGCCGGGCACCGCGTTGCGCAACTGGTCGTCAAGCGCGGCGTGAACGATCCCGGGGGCCTCCTGTGCGATCAGGGAAATCGGCAGGACCCGTCGCGGCCCGAGAAACACGCCGCCCGCAAGCCCTTCGGATTGCACATGAACCTCGCTGTCGCCGCCCAGACCGCTGGTGCGCATCGCAACCGCCTCGACCATGGTGCGAAACCCGCCGACACGCGCACCGTGCGGATCGATCGCGGGGCGCCCGCCGCGCAGGACCGCGACATCGGTGGTCGTCCCGCCGATATCCGAAACCAGCGCGTCCTGCGCGCCGGTCAGCCAGCGCGCGCCGACGATCGACGCGGCGGGTCCGCTCAGAATGGTCTCGATGGGCCGCGCGCGCGCCTGCTCGGCAGACATCAATGCGCCATCACCCCGCACGACCATCATCGGCGCATTTATATCGAGCGTATCCAGGACATCCTGCGCCCGCCCGATCAGCCGGTCGATCATTCCGATCAGCCGCGCATTGAGAACCGCAGTGACCGCCCGCTTGGGACCATTCAGTTTCGCCGACAGATGGTGCGAGCAGGTGACGGGCGCGCCGGTCCGTTCCGCGATGCGCCGCGCCACCGCGAGTTCATGCGCGGGGTTGCGGGTCGCGAACTGTGCCGCCACCGCGTAACCGCTGAGCGCATCCGCATGGTTGTCAAGAAAGGCCTCCAGCCCCACAAGGTCCAGCGGTGCGGCCTCGCCTCCGGCGTGGTTATGACCACCGGCGAGACTCGCGACCGGATCGCCCTTCAGCGCATCGCGCAATCCGCTCTGTTCCAGATCGGAGGGCCGGAATCCGACAAAGATCAGCCCCACACGCTCTCCCTGGCCTTCGACCAGCGCATTGGTTGCGAGCGTCGTTGACAGCGAGGCCAGTGAAATATCCCCCGGGGCGATCCCCGATTGCGCCAGCACCGCCCGAATGGCCGCGCCGATCCCAAGTGCGAGATCCGCGCGCGTCGTCAGCGCCTTGGCGCTGGCGATCACCTCGGTTTCGTCGCGCAGCAACACCGCATCGGTATAGGTGCCGCCCGTATCCACCCCCAACAGCACCGCCATTCGGGCCTCCCTTGCAAAATATCTCGCCCGGTTTAGTGGCTATGACCGCCGCGTCCAGCCGGAATTTCTCGATCGCGTAACCGCTGCATCGCCCATCGTGCCGCATCCGCGACAGCCGGGTCGGGGTCATCGGTCAGTGTCGCGGCGACGCTCCGCAACGCGGGATCACCCGAATTGCCGATGGCATAGAGCACATTGCGCACGAAACGGTCGCGACCGATCCGCTTGATCGGCGATCCCGAAAACAGGGTCCGAAACGCCCGGTCATCCAGCACGGCCAGGTCGGCGAGATGCGGACTGTTCAGATCCGGGCGCGCCGCGTAGCGCATGTCGCTGGCGGCAACGGCAAACTTGTTCCACGGGCAGGCGGCGAGACAATCGTCACAGCCATAGATGCGATTGCCCATCCGCGACCGCAAGCTCTCCTCCACCGGCCCCCGATGTTCGATTGTCAGGTAAGAGATGCAGCGGCGTGCGTCCAGTTGATAGGGCGCGGGAAAGGCATCGGTCGGACAGGCGGCAAGACAGGCCCGGCACGATCCGCAATGATCGTCTTCGGGCTGGTCCGGCGCGAGGTCGAGCGTCGTGAACACCGACCCCAGGAATGCCCAGTTGCCCCAGTCGCGGCTGACAAGGTTGGTGTGCTTGCCCTGCCAGCCCAGCCCGGCCGCCTGCCCAAGCGCCTTTTCCGGCACCGGGGCGGTGTCGACGAACACCTTCACCTCGCCGCCAGCCTCGCCGATCAACCAGCGCGCCAGCCGCTTCAGCCGTTTCTTGACCATGTCGTGATAATCGCGATTGCGCGCATAGACCGAGATTGCCCCCCGGTCCGGCATGCCGACAACCGCCATCGGGTCGGTCTCCGGCGCATAACTCTCCGCCAGCATGATGACCGATCGCGCCTCCGGCCAGAGCGCCGCCGGATCGCCGCGCCAATGCATGCGCTCGGCCATCCAGCCCATCTGCCCGTGATACCCCGCCTCCACGAACGCCGCGAGCCGCCCGGGAACCTCCGGAACATCCCAGGGCCGGCAGATACGGCAGGACACGAACCCTTCCGACCGGGCCTGCGACACCAGGCGCTCCTTCAGGCCGTCAGACATGTTTCATCTTTGCCAAATACTCCGGGGGAGTCGCGCAAGCGACGGGCAGTGAGAGGCGACACCAGATTTTGACAGGTGCGAGCTTTCGTGTCAATAAAATCAATAGGTTACGGTGGCGAAAATTGCAGGGGTTTTGAAAGTTTCAGTATCACCGCTCTGGAACGGACCGTCCGCCTTCCAGTCGGACCCGCTGCAGCGTGAAAGAATCGTACGATCATGCAATATGACACCGGCAAACACTGCGTTTTCTATCACCGCTACCACATCGGCTGGTCGACCAAATACCGTTAAAGGTGCTGACCCGGGCATTACGGCTGCGGGTGCGCGACATCTGCCGGCAGGTGTGCCGCGAGAACGAGGTCGACATCTTGCGCGGGGTGCTGTCGAGCGATCACGCCCACATGTTCGTC
>NZ_JBGFGP010000108.1:0-140468 GCF_041224545.1 Sedimentitalea sp. XS_ASV28
TGAGCCCACAGCGGAAATCCTCATTTTTTGCTGCATGCGCTCGCAGCTCGGAAATTTCTGCAAGTGCTCAATCTCGCGTGCTGCAGGACGGCTCCAAATTCGGTCATTTGAACATCGCGCAGCGAGGCTTGTCGGGGCAACTCACACATCGCGGACCAATGCTGGCGTTCGTTGTGTTCAATGGAATGTCCGCTTTCGAATCTTCTCGGTGGATGGCAAATGGACCTTTGCATCGCATCCATGCTATTGAGCTTTATGCACAAATCGGTTCGCCATCAGACCATTCTGCCTGGAGTAGACGCGATCTCCATCAAGTCGGATCGCACATTCCCTCGCCATTCTCATGACGAGTTCGGGTTCGGATACATTGTCGATGGAGGACAGGAGAGTTGGAGTGGTCACGGTCTGGTGGCGGCGAAGGCAGGCGACACGATCACGGTGAACCCCGCCGAATTGCACGATGGAACTGGTCGCGACGGGCACCCGCGCCACTGGCGGATGTTGTATCTCGCTCCCGCTGCGCTTGCAGAATTCAGCGACATTCCGGTCGAGAGCGCGGAGTTCTCACTTCCGGTCAACAGGTCCAGACGGACTTTGAGGCTGGCCGTGGAAGCTATCAAAGCCGTGACGCTTGGCCAGCCCGACCTGGAACATGCGGAGCAGCTCGTGATGCTGGCGCTTGCCGCTCAGCTTACGCCAAATCGTAGCGGCGACATCCCGAAGACCTCTCTCCGTTCGAAGGACGTCCAAACCGTCCTCGACATGATCTGCCAAGACTGGGGAGCACCTTTGTCACTCGCTGATTTTGCGACCGCAACGAACGCTAGCAAGTTCCAGATTCTTCGCAGGTTTTCGCGCGAGTTGGGCACAACCCCACACGCCTATCTCACTCAACACCGCGTCAAGCGGGCGAAGGACATGATCATGGCCGGATCATCGATTGCAGACACGGCCATTGCCTGCGGGTTCTCGGATCAGAGCCATCTGACCCGGACATTCTCCCGCCAGCTTGGTCTGACCCCAGGTTGCTTTGCTAGGCCAGCCATCCACTGACCTGCAATATCCTTCAATATCAAGGCACGTCAGACGAATAGAGTATCCTCCAAAACGGGGGCAAAATGCGCTTTCTCTATTCTCGATACATGCAACACACTTTCCCTGACAGGGTGACCGGGATCATTGAAGTGGACGGCATCCGGCCCGATGCCACGGTCTCGGCTGAGGTCGCAGAGCTGACCGCGCGGGCTCTTAAACGGCTGGAAACCGAAACAGAGGGAAGTCTTCCTGAGATTCAGGCTTGGCGGCGCGCCTATTCCACAATGGGTCTGAAGCCGACGCAGTATCGTTGTGCCTCAGAGGCTCTGCTGAGGCGATTGCGCAAGGATGGTTCGTTGCCCGAATTGCATCCCCTGATCGACCTGTGCAACGCCGCCTCTGTGTCCTACGCCGTGCCCGTCGCGGTGTTCGATCTCGATCATGTGGCTGGTGATCTTGAGGTCAGACAGGCGAGCGGTGACGAGACCTACATCGCATTTTCCGGCGAGACCGAAACGCCAGACCCCGATGAGGTCATCTTCGCGGATGAGGACGGCTACGCCCACGCACGCCGTTGGGCTAACCGTCAAAGCCGCAAATCGGCTGTGACCGCCAAGACGAAACGTGCCGTGATCGTTGCCGAAGCGCTGCATAAAGGCGGCGCAGAGGATGTAGCGGCGCTCACGAGGGAAATGTCGGGGATGATAGCGAACAGGTTCGGGGTGGCGGGGCAGACACAGCTGCTGCTGTCGCCGGATGCCTTCTATGCCTGCGAGAATGCTGGAGACGGTGGTCATGTGGGTTGAATTCCTGATTACCTCGCTGATCGTCGTTGTCGCGCCGGGCACAGGCGTGATCTACACTGTCGGTGTGGGCCTGGCCCGAGGCACGGCAGCTAGCTTTGCCGCCGCTGCGGGCTGCACCTGCGGAATCATTCCGCACATGGTGGCGGCCATCGCCGGACTTGCAGCGCTTCTGCATACCAGCGCGGTTCTGTTCCAGACCTTCAAATGGGCGGGCATTCTCTATCTGCTATATCTGGCTTGGTCGATCGTGAAGGACGATGGACCTATCCAGTTCAAAATGGAAAGCAACGCTGGCCCGCTTCGCAAGGTCGCTGTGACGGGCTTCCTGATAAACATCCTGAACCCCAAGCTCTCGATCTTCTTTCTGGCGTTCCTGCTGCAATTCGTTCCTGCCGACACCCCCTCGCCATTGGCACAGATGTTCGTCTTGAGCGGGATATTCATGGCGATGACCTTTGCCGTCTTCATTTGCTACGGCGCGTTCGCCTCCAGAATCCGGCTCTATGTCCAGCGCACCCCGTCCGCCATTGCATGGCTCAAGCGGGGCTTCTCGGCGACTTTCCTGATGCTCGGCGCGAGATTGGCATTGGAAACGACTTAGCCGGGAACTTCTAGATGGCCTTCCACGAAAGTTGACGTTAGCCGCAGCGCATCATTGCGGGAGGTAAGGGCTCACCTTCAGACTTCGCCACCCGGGGCACGAACATCAGCTGTTGATCTGTGAACGGCCGCACATTGATCAAGACATCATGAAATCAGAGATTTGGCAAATCTAGCGGATGACGGGTGTGGTTCGATCTGCCGCGTGGGCGCAGCTGCGCGGGCATTGGGCAGCGATGAGCCCATTTTACCGAATGCTGCGCGGCGCATGAAGGTCTGGTCTTTTACAAGGCTCGTTTCATCATGAATATGCCAAGTACTCCAAACAAAGTGCCAAAGAGCGCTTCACTGGTCTTTTCAAATTTCTGATAAAGGCCTCGTGCGCGGCCTGTGGAAGACAGCCAGCCATATGTTCCGTAGATCGCAAAGATGATGATTGCCGACCCTGTTGTGAACAACAATAGAAGTGACCAATCGGTGATCGCAGGCCCGACGAACGTAGAAAGCGATGCCCAAAGCAGAGCAACCTTGGGGTTGGTCGATGTGACGGTCAGGCCATGTAAGAAGTCCTGCCATACCCCGCGCCCCTTGCTAGGCGCGATCTGTCCGCCTTTTCCGGTGAGCGCGGCTCGCCATCCTTTGACACCAAGCCACAGAAGATATGCTCCACCGAATAGCCCCATGACGCGCAGGAGAACCGGGTAAGCCTCAAACAAAGTCCCAAGTCCTACCGCCGTGAGAAATGACCATAAGAACGCGCCACAGGCCAAGCCTGCCGCGACTATCAATGCGGCGTTCCTACCCGATCCAAGGCCACGGGATGCCACGGCAACGAGGTTTGGTCCGGGCGAGATCGCCGCAGTGGCGAGGGCGGCCCAAGCTGTTAGAATAAGTGAAATCATGAGTGGACCTTTTTACTGTCTCTTGGAGCTTGAGCGCGATCAAACATGCCGTAGTCACGGATGACGCTAGCGATGCGCAGGCGGTAGCCGTCGAAAACGCCACCTCTCCCTTTCGTCTGCACCCCGCGATGCGCGTTCAGATTGCGCCAGCGCGCAATCGCTTCCTCGTCTTCGAAGAACGAAAGGGAGAGTATTTTGCGCGGATCGGCAAGGCTCTGAAACCGTTCGACCGAGATGAAACCCTCGATATCATCCAGCAGCGGTTTCATCTCAGCGGCGATATCGAGATAATCACCCTTGCGGCCCTCTGCTGGTTCGACTTCGAAAATCACTGCGATCATGCGCCATCTCCATGCGGGGCCGACGCGAGCTTGAGCCATGTCCGATCCTCACGGAGCAGAAATTTCTCTTTCTGGGCGAACTCATAGTTCTCACGGCCCAGCGGGTCCGCCGACAATCGCGACCGATAGGCTTCATAATCGGCAAGGCTTTCAACGTTATAGATGCCGTAGGCCAGCGTCGAAGACCCTTCATGGGGCGCGTAATAGCCGATCAGGTCAGCGCCACAGCGCGGGATCGCCTGTCCCCAGTTGCGGGAATATTCTTCAAACAGGGCCTTCTTGGTTGGGTCGATCTGGTAGCGAATGATACAGGTCAACATAGCGGAATCCTTTCAGTGTGTTTTCTATGGCCTACCGGATTGCGACAACCGAATGCTTCGATTAAGATCGAACCATGAAAGAAGGCCCTGATATTGCACATGTAGCCGCGCTGATTGGTGATCCCGCCCGTGCCAACATGCTGACAGCATTAATGAGCGGGAAAGCCCTGACCGTGAGCGAATTGGCAGAGGAAGCAGGCGTTACCATCCAGACAGCCAGCTCTCACCTGTCCAAGCTTGATGACGGCGGTTTGCTGCGCCCTCGCAAACAAGGGCGACACAAATATTTTTCTCTCGCAAATGAAGACGTTGCGCATGTTCTGGAAGGTTTGATGGGTTTGGCAGCAGGATCAGGCCATCTGCGTAAGCGCACCGGGCCAAAAGACGCCGCATTGCGACAGGCACGCGTCTGCTACAATCATCTTGCAGGTGATATGGGCACGCAAATGTTCGACAGCTTGATAGCGCAAGGCCACCTGACCCTTGTTGGCGACGACCTAAATCTAACGCGTTCCGGCCAAGCCTTTGTAACAGAATTCGGAATTGATTTAGCAGAACTGCGCAAAAACAAATCTCCGCTTTGCCGTGAATGTTTGGACTGGAGCGAGCGCAGATCACATCTGGCGGGTAGTATTGGTCGCGCGTTCCTTAACCGGTTTGAAGACCTGTCGTGGGCCAAGCGCGATCAGAAAACGCGCGTGGTTTCGTTCTCGACAAATGGAGCCAAAGAATTTGAGCGACTGTTTTCTGTTGGTTAAGCTTCTCTAAAACAGGAAACCTGACATTGGCGCAGCCGCAGCGAAAGCCCGTTTTGTCCTGCATAGCAGACGCGGTTTTCCGGCACAATGGGTCAGCTATGCTTGACGGATGGGGTGGACATATCTGACGCTTTTGCCGGTCGGGCGCGGGAATGCCTCGCACAGTGAGTCAAAGATCTCTGGAATCTGACACGTGCATTGAGAGCGTGGATGGCAGCAGGCATGCCGGCACTTGCCTCATAGGAAAATAATATTCATATTGGTTGCAGTAACGCTATTCCGGTGCTAATCTGACCCCGTCACCCGTACCGGGAAGAATCAAGAAAATGGAGCGAGACCAGAATGTGCGGAATTGTCGGACTGTTCCTGAAGGACAAGGCGCTTGAGCCTCAACTGGGCGCGCTGCTCACAGATATGCTGATCACGATGACCGATCGCGGCCCGGACAGCGCCGGGATTGCCATCTACGGAAACGAAAATCGCGCGGCCTCGAAATTGACCGTGCAGGCCGAAGATGGCGATACCGCCTTTGACGGGCTGGCCGACAGGCTCGGCGCGGCCATTGACGGCGAGGTCGGCCTCAGCCGCAATGACACCCACGCCGTGCTGACCGTTCCGGCGGGCAAGGCGGAAGCGGCGCGCGTGGCCCTGCGCGAGATCGCGCCGGACGTGCGCATCATGTCCTTTGGCGACACGCTGGAGATCTATAAGGAGGTCGGCCTGCCCAAGGAGGTGGCGGACCGCTTCGACCTGTCGTCCATGTCCGGCACCCACGGCATTGGCCACACCCGCATGGCGACCGAAAGCGCGGTAACCACACTGGGTGCACACCCGTTCAACACCGGTTCCGATCAGTGCCTCGTGCATAATGGTTCGCTGTCGAACCACAACTCGCTGCGTCGCAAGCTGCAGCGCGAGGGGATCCATATCGAAACCCAGAACGACACCGAGGTCGGTGCCGCCTACCTGACGTGGAAGATGCAGAACGGGGCGACCCTGGGCGAGGCGCTGGAGGCGTCGCTGGATGATCTTGACGGGTTCTTCAACTTCGTAGTCGGCACCAAGGACGGTTTTGGCGTCGTACGCGACCCGATCGCCTGCAAACCCGCTGTCATGGCGGAAACCGATCAATACGTGGCCTTCGGTTCGGAATATCGCGCGCTGGTCAACCTGCCGGGCATCGAAAACGCCCGTGTCTGGGAGCCCGAGCCCGCGACCGTGTATTTCTGGACCCATGCCGAGGCCAGCAACCCGAACAAGAAGGCGGCATAAATGCAGACCTATGATCTACAGGCCAACAGCCTGCGCGAGCTGAACGCCACGCTGCATGCGCAGGCGGCGGACACCAACCAGACCGCCTGGGAAATCGTCAACCCCCGTGGCAGCCACGCCATCGCCGTCGGGCTCGACGCCCCGATCGAAGTCGACGTGAGAGGCTCGACCGGCTATTACTGTGCCGGCATGAACAAGCAGGCCACCGTGCATGTGCATGGCTCGGCCGGCCCCGGCGTGGCCGAGAACATGATGTCCGGCACCGTGGTCATCGAAGGTGACGCCAGCCAATATGCCGGTGCCACCGGTCATGGCGGATTGCTGGTGATCAAGGGCAACGCCTCTTCGCGCTGTGGCATCTCGATGAAGGGTATCGACATCGTCGTGCATGGCAACGTGGGCCATATGTCCGCCTTCATGGCGCAATCCGGCAACCTCGTCGTCTGTGGCGACGCGGGCGACGCGCTTGGCGACTCGATCTACGAGGCCCGGCTGTTCGTGCGCGGATCGGTCAAGTCGCTCGGTGCGGATTGCATCGAGAAAGAGATGCGTCCCGAGCATCTGGACATCCTGCGCGACCTGCTGGAACGCGCCGGAAGCGACGCCAAGCCGGAAGAGTTCAAACGCTATGGTTCGGCGCGCCAGCTCTACAATTTCAAAGTCGACAACGCATATTGAGGGAGACCAGACCGTGAAAGACATCAAGGATAAGCGTCCCCCACAGACGGTGCCCATCCAGTCGGCGACCTTTTCGAACCCGATCAATGCCGAGATCCGGCGCGCAGCCGCAACCGGCATCTATGACATTCGTGGCGGCGGCGCCAAGCGACGGGTGCCGCATTTCGACGACCTTCTGTTTCTTGGCGCATCGGTGTCGCGCTACCCGCTCGAAGGCTATCGCGAAAAATGCGACACCAAGGTAACGCTTGGAACCCGGTTCGCAAAAAAGCCGATCGAACTCGAAATCCCGATCACCATTGCCGGCATGTCCTTTGGCGCTCTCTCGGGGCGTGCCAAAGAGGCCCTGGGCCGCGGTGCCTCGGCGGCGGGCACGTCAACCACCACCGGCGACGGTGGCATGACCCCCGAAGAACGCGGCCATTCCACCAAGCTGGTCTATCAATACCTGCCGTCGCGCTATGGCATGAACCCTGACGACCTGCGCAAGGCGGATGCCATCGAAGTCGTGGTCGGCCAGGGCGCAAAGCCCGGAGGCGGTGGCATGCTGCTCGGTCAGAAGATCTCGGACCGCGTTGCCGAGATGCGCAACCTTCCCAAGGGTATCGACCAGCGGTCCGCCTGCCGGCACCCGGACTGGACCGGTCCGGACGATCTCGAGATCAAGATCCTCGAACTGCGCGAAATCACCGCGTGGGAAAAGCCGATCTATGTCAAGGTCGGTGGCACCCGCCCCTACTATGACACCGCGCTGGCGGTGAAGGCCGGGGCCGACGTCGTGGTGCTCGACGGGATGCAGGGCGGCACCGCGGCAACGCAGGATGTGTTCATCGAACATGTGGGACTGCCGACGCTGGCCTGTATACGTCCCGCCGTTCAGGCGCTCCAGGATCTCGGCGTGCACCGCGAGGTTCAGTTGATCGTATCCGGCGGCATCCGCAGCGGGGCGGACGTAGCCAAGGCCATGGCGTTGGGGGCGGATGCGGTTGCCATCGGCACCGCCGCTCTGATCGCTCTGGGCGATAACGACCCGCAATGGGAAGCCGAATACCAGAAGCTGGGCACCACGGCAGGCGCATATGACGACTGGCACGAGGGTCTCGACCCGGCCGGGATCACCACCCAGGACGCCGAATTGCAGAAACGGCTGGACCCGGTGGAAGCGGGACGCCATCTGCGCAACTATCTCAGTGTGATGACGCTCGAGGCGCAGACGATTGCCCGGGCCTGCGGCCACAACAATCTGCACAACCTGGAACCCGAGGACTTGTGCGCGCTGACGATGGAAGCCGCCGCCATGGCCCGTGTGCCGCTCGCCGGCACCGATTGGTATCCCGGCAAACCCGGCTTCTGACACAGCACGGCGCGGCCTCACACCGGGGTCGCGTCGTTTCACGAGAGATGGTGCGCGGGTTAACTGACGGCCATCGCGAAATAATTCGACAGAGAGGATGACACACATGGCCAAGGATCAAGTCGCGCCGGGCGCACAGATCGATCTCGCCACATTCGCCGCCGAACGCGGCGTCAAGTATTTCATGATTTCCTTTACCGACCTGTTCGGCGGACAGCGGGCCAAGCTGGTTCCTGCGGCGGCGATTGCCGACATGCAGGAAGACGGCGCGGGGTTCGCGGGATTCGCGACATGGCTCGACCTGACGCCTGCCCACCCCGACATGCTCGCGGTGCCGGATCCGGCCTCGGTCATTCAACTCCCCTGGCAGCCGGACGTTGCCTGGGTCGCGGCCGATTGCGTGATGGAAGGCAAGCCGGTCGCGCAGGCACCGCGCAACGTGCTCAAGCGTCTGATCGCCGAGGCTGCCGAAGAGGGTCTGCACGTCAAGACCGGTGTCGAAGCAGAGTTTTTCCTGCTGACACCCGAAGGTGACCAGATCTCCGATCCTTTCGATACCGCCGCCAAACCATGCTACGATCAGCAGGCGGTGATGCGCCGCTACGAGGTTGTGCGCGAGATTGGCGATTATATGCTGGATCTCGGCTGGCAGCCCTACCAGACCGACCACGAGGACGCGAATGGCCAGTTCGAGATGAACTGGGAATTCAACGACGTTCTGACCATGGCGGATCAGCATTCGTTCTTCAAGTTCATGACCAAGTCGGTGGCGGAAAAACACGGCTTCCGTGCCACCTTCATGCCCAAGCCGATCGCCGGTCTGACCGGCAATGGCTGCCATGCGCATATCTCGGTCTGGGACGCGCCGGGCGCGGCGTCGGAAACCAACGTGTTCGCCGGCACGGGCGAAGGACAGACCGGTGAAGTCGGCCTGTCCGAACGCGGCAAGCACTTTCTTGGGGGCATCATGAAGCATGCATCCGCCCTCGCCGCGATCACCAACCCGACCGTGAACAGCTACAAGCGGATCAACGCGCCACGCACGATGTCAGGGGCCACCTGGGCACCCAACAGCGTGACGTGGACCGGCAACAACCGTACCCATATGGTGCGCGTTCCCGGTCCGGGCCGCTTTGAACTGCGCCTGCCCGATGGCGCGGCCAACCCCTATCTGTTGCAGGCGGTGATCATCGCGGCGGGGCTGTCGGGTATCCGCACCAAGGCCGATCCCGGCAAGCGGCACGATATCGACATGTATGCCGAGGGCCACAAGGTTCGCGGCGCACCCAAGCTGCCGCTCAACATGCTGGACGCGATCCGGGAGTACGACAAGGACAAGGAGCTCAAGAAGATGATGGGCGACGAATTCTCGGCCTCCTACATCAAGATGAAGATGCAGGAATGGAATTCCTTCGTGACCCATTTCACCCAGTGGGAACGCGAGAACACGCTCGACATCTGAGCGCGGGTCGATCCCCGCGCAGCGGATCACGTTCTTGCCCCCTTGCAGGCGACTGCAAGGGGGTTTTCTTTGGGGACGCTCTCGGGTTGAAGATTATGCTGTGGCTGCTGTCTCGCCGCGGCGCCAATCGGGCACCTCGTTGACCAGCTTGTGCGCGCTGCGCTGCAATGTGGCCCGGAACCGTTCGACTGCCGGCCCCGCAAGACCCACGTCCTGCAACGCCCGGTCGAATGTCTCAAGCCACAGTTCGGCATCCGCAGTCCGGATCGGCACGTGTTCGTGAATCTCGCGCAGGTTCATATGCCCGAAACGTTCCCGGTAATGGGGCCGCCCGCCGAGAAATCCGCACAGGAACTCGAACTGCGCCTGCCTCGTATGTGACAAGCCGTGGCCACGGAAATGCAGGCGGTGCAGCTCGTGCACCGCCGGATCGCTTTCCATCAGGTCATAGAACCGTTCGACAACGGCTTTCAGGACGGTTTCACCGCCAATCTGTTCCAGTGCGCTCGTCATGATATCAGGATCCCCTTTCTACCCGCCGGCCGCATTGACCAGAGTCAAGAACGCGGGCGTTCCTTTTTCGGATCATAGGCCGCCAGGTCGGCCCGGATGGTCGCGGGCAGGCGCTTCTGGTGGCCGTCGAGCTTGCCGATTTCCAGCCGCGTGCCCGGTTCGGAATGCGCCACGTCAACCCGCGCAAGTGCAATGTTGCGGCCCAGCAAGGGCGAACGCATCGAGGAGGTGACTTCGCCGATCTGCGCCCGGCCCACATGCACGCAATCTCCATGACCGACCTCGACATTGCTGTCGATATCCAGCCCCACCAGCTTGCGCGCCGGTGTTTCCTTGCGGCGGATCAAGGCCTCGCGTCCGATGAAATCATCCTGTTTCGATTTCAGCGGCACGGTGAAACCGATGCCCGCCTCGAACGGATCGGTCTGGTCCGAGAAATCGAAACCGGCAAAGATCAGCCCCGCCTCGATCCGCACCATGTCCAGCGCTTCAAAACCAAGGGGGGTGATCCCGTGCGCCTGCCCCGCATCCCACACGGCGTCAAAAACCGCCCCCGCATGTTTCGGATGACAGAAGATCTCATAGCCCAGCTCGCCGGTGTACCCGGTGCGGCTGACCACCACCGGAATGCCCTGATCGTCGCCGATCCGTGCGGGCGTAAAGCGGAACCAGGCAAGATCGTCGAAATTCGGCTGATGCGGCGCGGTCCAGATGATCTTGCGCAACAGATCGCGGCTTTCGGGGCCCTGCACGGCGATGTTGTGCTGCATGTCGGTGGACGAGCGTATCAGCACGCGAAGGCCCAGTTCCTCGGCCTTTTCGCGGATCCATTCGCCACCGTAATCCGTCCCGCCGATCCAGCGGAAATTGTCCTTGCCCAACCGGAACACCGTGCCGTCATCGACCATGCCCCCGTGCGGATAGCACATCGCCGTATAGACCACACCGCCGATGGGCAGTGTTTTCATGTTGCGGGTAAAGACATACTGGCACAGCGCCTCGCTGTCGGGTCCGGTGATTTCGAACTTGCGCAACGGGCTGAGGTCGGTCACGACAACCTTCTGCCGGCACGCATGGTATTCCTCGATCGGACCGGCAGTGGACATGCAATTGGCCAGCCAATAGCCGTTATATTCGATGAAATTGTCGGTGAACCGGTCGAACCGGTCGTGAAAGCCTGTCTGTTTCGTCATTTTCGGTTCCGCATCTGGGGTGGGCCGGTACGCCACGGCGCGTTGAAAGGTTTCCTTGCCGCTATAGGTGCGCACGTGAATATCGGTCGGGTTCCAGCCGTTCGCCGCCGACGTATCGTCCGGGCAGGCCGAACTCACGCAGACCAGATCGGTCAACGCCCGCAGCAGCACATAATCGCCAGGGCGCGACCACGGCTCGTCCGAATACATGACGCCATGCTCGTCCAGGCCGGTGTTGAAGAAGAAGTTGATTGCCATCCAGCCCTTGCGGCCTGTCACCCCGTGCGGCGCCAGCGCTGCGTTGAAGTTGTCCGAACAGTTCACATGCCCCGGATAGCCGATGTCGTCGTAATACTTGGCCGAACAGGCCAGCGCGAAGGCATCGTGCCGCCCGCAGGTATCCTGAATCACCTCGACCAGCGGCAGCATGTCCTGATCATAGTATTTCGCGTGCAGCCCCGGCATCGGATAGGCATGTTCCATCAGGGTCCGGGTGGTGGTCACATCCAGCGCATGTTCGATACCCTTGTCCAGCTTGCGCGCCGAAAAACACTGGAAATCCGTGCATTGGCGCCCATCCACATCGAGGATCTGGATATAGTCGCCGGCCTTCACGAAATAGGCCTCGGCGGTTGCGGAATGCACGCGCACATCCGCCACCGGATCGGCCAGGGGATCGGGCAGCTCGAACCGGGGAAGCGGCTTGATCGTGGCGCGGCGGATATAGACGGTAAGCGGTGTCGCGGTATCCTGCGCTTCGAAATCCATGATTCCGCCGGGCGCGGCGATAATGGCGATGCCTTCGGCCGTCGCGGTGAAATGTTCGGTGGTTCGGGCCGGTGTCGTGCTCTCGAACAGCTGCACGGCCTGTGCCTTGGCCAGATCGAGCCCGCGTGCCTGAATTCCCATCCGCAGACTGCGCAGCGATTGGTCGGATGAGGTCAGCAGCGCCTTGAGCCCGGCGGCATCCCCGCCGGCGCTGGCCCCGATCAGACCCGGATCAAAGCGGCCATCCGCGCGGGCGCAGACAATTTCGCAGACCTGGCCGCCCTCGGTATTCTCGATATCCAGACGATCGCCGGCTTCAAGGCGGACCAGGATTGCACCGTTGCCCTCGACCACATAGCGCTCGGTTCCCGGCGGCATCGAAAAGACCCGTGGCTCGATAATGCCGCTGGGGCGCGGCGGACCTGGCACCACTGTGGGATAGCTGTCATCAAGCACGTTCTCTCCTCCCGGCATTTGCCTTTACGGAAAAAAATATTAATGATGAGAATATATGGCGTTGTCCAATCGCGCAAGCGATCCGTTGAAAAATCTCATCCTGACGAGGGACTGTTTGATGAATACGCTCATTCTGGGACTTGTGGCCGCCTTTTGCTGGGGGTTGCACGATATAGCGATCCGCTACCTCAGCAAGACGGTGCCGCTGCTGGGGGCGTTGCTGGTCGTGCTGCTTACGGCCCTTGCCTTTCAATCCGGGGTGATTCTGATCAATGGCACGACGATGTTACCCACCGGCCCGGCCCTTTGGCTATCGATCGGCGCCGGGATTGCGTTCCTGTTCGCCAGCCTGGGTCTCTATTTCGCATTCGAACGCGGGCCTGTCAGGCTGGTCAGCCCGATCATCGGCGCCTACCCGATCCTGTCTCTGGTCTATGCCATGCTTGGCGGATCGCAGGTGAGCGCGGATCAGATCGCCGCCGTGCTGGTGATCGTCTGTGCCGTCGGGCTGGTGGCCATCCTGTCCGATCCCGCCGCCGACGATGTGCCCGCGCGCGGCCCGACAATCGCGCTGTCGCTGCTCTCGGCCATCGGGTTCGCAAGTACCTTCAAGCTCGGTCAGATGGCGGCGGAATATGGCGGGGAATGGCAGAGCACCTTTGCCACGCGGGCGATTGCGCTGGCCGGGCTCTGCGCCCTGTTGCTTGTGCTGCGTCCGGATTTGCGCATCGGGCGAAAGGCATTGGTGCCGTTGATCACGATGGGCGTGCTGGATGGCATCGCCCTGCTTGCGGTGATTTCTGCCGGAGTGCTCGAACGCCCGGAATTCGCCGCCGTGGCCGCATCGATGTTCGGTCTGTTCACCATCCTGCTGGCGCGGGTTTTCCTCAAGGAACAGATGGGCGCTGCGCAATGGGCCGGGTGCATCGTGGCTTTTCTGGGCATCGGCTACCTGACGCTGTAGCCCGCGCAGCGGTCGGGCGGCGGATCAGTTCCGCCAGCCCGCCGCCTTTTGCCGCGCATGCGCGCGCATCGCGTTGCGCATCAGGATTGCCACGGTCACCGGGCCGACGCCGCCGGGCACCGGCGTGATCCAGCCGGCAATTTCCCTGACCGCATCGGTGTCAACGTCGCCGACAATCCGCGTCGTGCCATCATCCCCGACGATCTGGTTGATGCCGATATCGATCACTGCCGCGCCCGGCTTGACCATATCGGCCCCGATCAGGTGCGGCTTGCCCACGGCCACCACGATGACATCCGCACGGCGCGAATGCATGGCGACCGACCGGGTCAGATGGTGGCAGACCGTTACCGTCGCGCCTTCGGCCATCAGCATCATCGCCGCCGGTTTGCCGACAATCTCGGAGTGACCGACCATCACCACTTCAAGCCCCTTCATGTCGAGCCCGGTCTCGCGGATCAGTTCGACAGCAGCGGCGGCGGTACAGGGGGCCATGGCCACATCGTTATAGACGATATTCCCGATAGAGGCCGGATTCATGCCTTCCACATCCTTAAGCGGATGGATCGCCGATTGCAGCGAGCGCACGTTGATGTGATCGGGCACCGGACGTTGCAGGATGATTCCCAGCACCTCCGGATCGTCATTCATCGCCTGAATCAGCGCCTTGCAGTCCTCCTGGCTGGTCTCGCCGCCCCAGAACTCCTGATCGAAGGGCAAACCTGCCGCCGCCGCCGCGCGCGCCTGGTTGCGGACATAGACTGCAACCTCGGGCACCTCGCCAATGGAGATCGATACAAGCTTGCCAATCCGGCCCGCCGAACGGGTCAGCGCCCGCACCTCCGACAGGATGCGATCCTTTACGGGTTTGCCGAGCAGTAACCGGGGGTCCGGATTCATGCGGTCAGGCCCTCGGGTTCCGGCAGCCCGTTGGCGCGGCAGCAGGCGGTCAGCGTGTTGGCCAGCAGGCACGCGATGGTCATCGGGCCCACCCCACCGGGAACCGGGGTGATCGCACCGGCAACCGCGGCGCAGCTCTCGAAATGGCAATCTCCGACAAGTCGTGTCTTGCCCTCGCCCTTTTCCGGCGCATCGATCCGGTTGATGCCCACATCGATCACCGTCGCGCCGGGCTTGATCCAGTCGCCCGGCACCATCTCGGGGCGTCCGACCGCCGCAACCACGATATCGGCGCGCCGCACCACTTCGGGTAGGTCCCTGGTGCGCGAATGCGCGATGGTCACGGTGCAACTGTCGCCCAGCAACAACTGCGCCATCGGCTTGCCCACGATATTCGACCGGCCGATCACGACCGCATTCATGCCCGACAGCGACCCGTGGTGATCGCGCAGCATCATAAGGCAGCCGAGCGGCGTGCACGGCACCATCGATTTCTGTCCGGTCCCCAGCAATCCGACATTCGAAATATGGAACCCATCCACGTCCTTGGCCGGGTCGATCGAATTGATCACCAGATCCTCGTCCAGATGCCCGGGCAGCGGCAACTGCACGAGAATGCCATGCACCGCAGGGTCGTTGTTCAGCTTGTCCACCAGCGCGAGCAGGTCGGCTTCGGACGTATCCGCCTCCAGCTTGTGCTCGTAGGAGTTCATTCCGACCTCGACGGTCTGCTTGCCCTTGGAGCGCACATAGACCTGCGATGCCGGGTCTTCGCCAACAAGGACCACGGCCAGTCCGGGCGTGATGCCGCTTTCCTCTTTCAGACGGGCCACATGTGCGGCGACCTTGTCGCGGACGGTGGCGGCAAAAGCCTTGCCGTCGATGCGTGTTGCTGTCGTGTCTTTCATATCTCTCGGTCCCTTTCCCGGCGCGGTGTCACGCCGTCGGAATGATGAAAAGGTGCGGCTGCCTCACGCCGCCGCACCTCGCTATCGGGGCCTGATGCACAGACCCGTGTTCAGGTGGCGATCAGAACAGGCCCTCGATCTGACCGGCATCGTTCAGACGGATGTTCTCGGCCGACGGCACGCGCGGCAGGCCCGGCATGGTCATGATCTCGCCACAGACCACGACGACGAACCCGGCCCCCGCCGAGAGGCGCACTTCGCGCACCGGAACCGAGTGGCCCGTAGGCGCCCCGCGCAGGTTCGGATCGGTCGAGAAGGAGTACTGCGTCTTGGCCATGCAGACCGGCAGGTTGCCATAGCCCTGCTCTTCCCAGAGCTTGAGCTGATCGCGGATCTTCTTGTCCATCAAGGCCGCGTCGGCCCGGTAGATGCGTTTGCAGATCGTCTGGATCTTGTCGGCCAGCGACATGTCGTCGGGATAGATCGGGGAAAAATTCGCCTGCCCGGCCTCGGCCACCGCAACCACCTTGCGCGCCAGATCGGCAGACCCTTCGGATCCCAGCTCCCAGTGGCGGCTCAGCACCGCCTCCGCCCCGTGTGACTTGGCATATTCCCGGATCGCCTCGACCTCGGCATCGGTGTCGGTCACGAAGTGGTTGATCGCGACAACCACCGGCACGCCGAAGGATTTCAGGTTCTCGATGTGACGGCCCAGGTTCGGACAGCCTTTCCTGACCGCTTCGACATTCTCCGCACCCAGATCGGCCTTGGCGACACCGCCGTTCATCTTCATTGCCCGTACAGTCGCCACGCAGACCACCGCCGCCGGGGACAGACCCGCCTTGCGGCACTTGATGTTCATGAACTTTTCGGCACCCAGATCGGCCCCGAATCCGGCCTCGGTCACCACGTAATCCGCCAGTTTCAGGGCGGTGGTGGTGGCAATGACCGAGTTGCAGCCATGCGCGATATTGGCAAAAGGACCGCCATGCACAAAGGCGGGGTTGTTTTCCAACGTCTGCACCAGATTCGGCTGCATCGCATCCTTGAGCAGCACGGTCATCGCCCCTTCGGCCTTGATGTCACGGCAATAGACCGGGCTGCGGTCGCGGCGATAGGCCACGATCATGTCGCCCAGACGCTTTTCCAGATCCTTGAGATCCTTGGCGAGACAGAGGATCGCCATGACTTCGGACGCCACGGTGATATCGAACCCGCCTTCGCGCGGGAAACCGTTGGCCACGCCGCCAAGCGACAGCACGACATTGCGCAAGGCGCGGTCGTTCATGTCCACGACACGCCGCCACTGGACACGGCGCAGGTCGATCTCCTGCTCGTTGCCCCAATAGATGTGGTTGTCGATCATCGCCGACAACAGGGAATGTGCGCTGGTGATCGCATGAAAATCGCCGGTGAAATGCAGGTTCATCTCTTCCATCGGCACAACCTGCGCCATGCCGCCGCCTGCGGCACCGCCCTTCATCCCGAAATTCGGCCCGAGGCTGGCTTCGCGGATGCAGATCATCGCCTTCTTGCCGATATGGTTCAGACCGTCGCCCAGCCCCACCGTCGTCGTCGTCTTGCCCTCGCCCGCCGGCGTCGGGTTGATCGCCGTCACAAGGATCAGCTTGCCGTCCGGCCGGTCCTGAACCGAGTTGATGAAGTCCTGGCTCACCTTGGCCTTGTCATGGCCATAGGGCAGCAGATGTTCGCCGGGAATGCCCAGCCGGTCACCGATCTCCTGGATCGGTTTTTTCTGCGCGTCACGCGCAATCTCGATGTCGCTTCTGAATGCCATGATAGAAGTCCCTGTTGGTTGGATGCGTTACTCGGCTGCGGCCTTGGCGATGGCCTCGACACGAACGGCCGAGAATTTGAATTCCGGGATCTTGCCATAGGGGTCGATCGCCGGATTGGTCAGCACGTTCGCCGCCGCCTCGACATAGGCGAAGGGAACAAAGACCATGTCTTCGGAAACGGCCCGATCGGCGCGGGCCATGATGTCGATGCTGCCCCGCCGGGTGGTCAGGCGGATCATTTCGCCCGGGCTCACACCCAGATCGCGCAGCGTTTTGGGGTGCAGAGAGCAGTTTGCCTCGGGTTCCACCGCGTCCAGCACGCTGGCGCGGCGGGTCATCGACCCGGTGTGCCAATGTTCGAGCTGCCGACCGGTGGTCATGATCATCGGATAAGTCTCGTCCGGCGCCTCGTCCGGCGGGATCACGGCGGCGGGCGTGAATTTCGCCCGCCCCTCGGGGCGCGGGAAACCGTCGCCGAACACCACCGCCTGCCCGGGATCGGTCTCTGACAGAGACGGATAGGTCACGGTCTCGGTCTTGAGCCGTTCCCATGTGATGTTGTCGAGCGACTTCATCACCAGTTTCATCTCGTCAAAGACTTCGCTGACCTCGGAATAATCCCAGGGCAGCCCCAGACGCTGGGCCAGATCGACGGTGATCTGCCAGTCCTCGCGCGCCTCGCCCGGAGGCGCCACGGCAGGGCGTACCCGCTGGACCTGGCGATTGGTGTTGCTGACCGTGCCGTTCTTTTCATAGAGCGCCGACGCCGGCAGGATCACATCGGCGAAATTGGCGGTCTCGGTCAGGAAAATATCCTGCACGACCAAATGTTCCAGCCGGGCAAAGGCGTCGCGGGCATGCTCGACGTCCGGATCGGACATCGCCGGGTTTTCGCCCTGTATGTACATGCCCTTGATATTGCCGGCATAAACCTGATCGACGATCTCGGTCACGGTCAGGCCCTTCTTGTTGGACCAGTCCTCGTCGCGACCCCAGACTCCAAAGATGTCCTCGCGCACCGCGTCATCCTCGACCGAGCGGTAATCCGGCACGAACATCGGAATGAGACCGGCATCGGACGCGCCCTGCACATTGTTCTGGCCCCGCAGCGGATGCAGGCCGGTACCCGGCCGACCCACCTGACCCGTCATCAGGGCCAGCGAAATCAGGCAACGCGAATTGTCGGTGCCGTGGATGTGCTGCGATACGCCCATGCCCCAGAAGATCATCGCCGCCTTGGCCCCGGCAAAGGTGCGCGCGACGTCGCGGATCACTTCGGGCGAGATACCGCAGATCGGCTCCATCGCCTCTGGTGTGAACGCTTGCAGGTGTTGCTTTTCCGCCTCCCAATTCTCGGTATAGGCGTCGATATACTGCTGGTCATAAAGCCCCTCTTCAACGATCACATGCATGATCGCGTTCAGCATCGACACGTCGGCGCCGGGGCGGAATTGCAACATCTGATAGGCAAAGCGCTTCATGCCCTGCCCGCGCGGGTCCATGACGATCAGCTTGCCGCCGCGCTTGGTGAACTGTTTGAAATAGGTCGCGGCAACCGGATGATTCTCGATCGGGTTGGCACCGATGATGATCGCCACGTCGGCATTCTCGATTTCATTGAAGGTCGCGGTTACCGCACCGGACCCCACATTCTCGATCAGTGCAGAAACCGACGACGCGTGGCAAAGCCGTGTGCAGTGGTCGACATTGTTGTGCTTGAAACCCTGACGGATCAGCTTCTGGAACAGATAAGCCTCTTCGTTGGTGCATTTGGCCGAGCCAAAGCCGGCCACCGACTGTCCGCCATGGGCCTGGCGCAGCTTTGACAGGCCACCGGCCGCCGCCTCCATCGCCTCTTCCCACGTGGCTTCGCGGAAATGGGTCATCAGGTTGCCGGGATCCACATTCAGGCCCTTGGCCGGGGCGTCGTCGCGCCGGATCAGCGGCTTGGTCAACCGATGCGGATGGTGGATATAATCGAATCCGAACCGGCCCTTGACGCAAAGACGGCCCTCATTCGCGGGTCCGTTGATGCCTTCGACATATTTGACCCTGCCATCCTTGACCTTGAGCGAGACCTTGCATCCGACGCCGCAGAACGGGCAGACGCTTTCGGTTTCGCTGTCGTAATCGGCGCTGTCGCCGCGTTGCTGTTCGTCCACCACGGTCGCGGGCATCAGGGCGCCTGTCGGACAGGCCTGAACGCATTCACCGCAGGCCACACAGGTCGAAGCGCCCATCGGATCGGCAAAATCAAAGGTCGGATAGGCATCGTGCCCCCGCCCCGACATGCCGATCACGTCGTTCACCTGCACTTCGCGGCAGGCACGCACGCACAGGCCGCATTGGATGCACGCATCCAGATTGACGCTCATCGCGACATGGCTGTCATCCAGCAGGGGTATCCGGCCCTCTTCCAGCCTGGGAAAACGGCTGGCGTCGACGCCGTTCGCCTCGGCCATGTCCCAGAGATGCGAGGACTTGTCATGCGCCACGTCCCGCGCGGGCTGGTCCGCGACCAGCAGTTCCATGACCATCTTGCGCGCGCTTTCCGCACGGGGCGTCGCGGTCTTGACCACCATGCCCTCGACAGGTTCGCGAATACAGGACGCCGCCAAGGTGCGTTCGCCCTCGATCTCGACCATGCAGGCACGACAATTGCCATCCGGGCGATAGCCCGGCGCCGGTTTGTGACACAGATGCGGGATTCTGAGCCCGCGCCCGTTTGCGACTTCCCAGATCGTCATGCCCGCCTCGGCGGTGACATCCTCGCCATCCAGATTGAAGGTGACTGTCTCGCCCATCGCTCAGATCTCCTCCGGGAAATGTTTCATCGTCAGACGGATCGGGTTCGGCGCGGCCTGTCCCAGCCCACAGATCGAGGCATCGACCATCGTCTGGCTCAGTTCTTCCAGCAGGTCCGTATCCCACCGCTCGGCCTGCATCAGCTTGACCGCCTTTTCGCACCCCGCCCGGCATGGCGTGCACTGGCCACAGCTTTCGTCCTCGAAAAACCGCAGCATGTTCAGTGCCGCCCCGCGCGCCGAATCCTGATCCGACAGGACCACCACCGCAGCCGAGCCGATAAAGCTGCCGTGAGGCTGCAACGTGTCAAAATCCAGCGGCACATCGTCCATTGATGCGGGCAACAACCCGGATGACGGGCCGCCCGGCTGGTAGGCTTTGAACGCGTGTCCATCCAGCATGCCGCCGGCTGCCGCGATGATGTCGGTGATCGTCGATCCGGCGGGCAACAGGTGCACACCCGGGTTTTTCACCCGCCCCGAGACCGAGTAGGACCGCAACCCCTTGCGCCCGTTCTTTTCCACGCCGGACAGGATCTGTGGGCCTTCGCGGCAGACCCGCGCGATCCAGTAGAGCGTTTCGACATTGTGAACGAGGGTCGGACGACCAAACACGCCGACCTGCGCCACGAATGGCGGGCGATGGCGCGGAATGCCGCGCTTGCCCTCGATCGATTCGATCATCGCGCTTTCTTCGCCGCAGATATAGGCGCCCGCACCGCGTCGCAGTTCGACAAATCCCTTTTCGATCAGTCCCTTGCTCTCAAGCGCCTCGATTTCCTTTCGCAAGATCTCGATCACGGCCGGGTATTCGTCGCGCATGTAGATAAAGCAACGATCCGCCTCGACCGCCCAGGCGGCTATCAGCATTCCCTCAAGGAAAAGATGTGGAGTGCGTTCCAGATAGAACCGATCCTTGAAAGTGCCCGGTTCGCCTTCGTCGCCGTTCACCGCAAGATAACGAAGGCCGGTTTCGGCGCGCACGAAGCCCCATTTCTTGCCCGAGGGAAACCCCGCACCGCCAAGCCCGCGCAGGCCGGCAGAAAGCAGCATGTCCTGCACGGCTTCCCAGTCGCCACCCGAGCGCAACGCTGCGAGCCGGTCATATCCGCCCTGAGCGGTATAGGCATCGAGTGTTTCGTATTCCGGAATCTGCGCCTTGGTCTCGCCAGCGGCAATCGCCGCCTTCACCTTGTCCGGATCCGCATGGTCAATATGACGATGGCCCAGTTCCAGCACCGGCGCGGTATCGCAACGCCCCATGCACGGCGCCCGCAGAACGCGAACCTGCGACGGGTCGAGCCCGTTTTCCAGCGCCTGCCTGAGCTGCCCTGCCCCCGCCAGTTCACAGGACAGCGAATCGCATACCCGGATCGTCAACGCCGGAGGCGGTGTCTCGCCTTCCTTGACGACGTCGAAATGGGCATAAAATGTCGCAACCTCGTAGATTTCGGCCATGGATAGTCGCATTTCCTCCGCCAGCGCCCGTAAATGCGTGGCAGAGAGGTGCCCGAAGCGGTCCTGAATGAGGTGCAGGTACTCGATCAGCAGGTCACGGCGACGCGGCTCTTCTCCGAGGAGGTCACGGATTTCGATAAGAGACTCATCGTCGTACTGACGCCCCTTCGGCGTGCGCCGCCCCTTGCCACGGCCAGACTTCCAGATACCGACGTCATCAAGCGACATGCCTCTTCGTCCCTCCCGGCTTCAAGCAATTCGATATTCCTTATAATCAAGTTATTTTACTATCCGTCAACACGAAGTTTTACAAAAATTCCCGGAAACCCGTGACCAAGGACGCAGAACAGAAACAATTTTCCACGATAGGCAACAGAGCCACCCGGCCATCTCCACGGCGACGGCGACCTGTTGCGGCGGCTTGCTCCAGCGTGGTTTCGGCTTGCAAAGGTTTTGTTTTCAGAAGGCACGATTTCCGGCGATCTCGTTACAGATCAGAATGTCCTCAGACATGTCTGCGCAGTTTGCGCTTTAGAACTGAAAACAATGTCGTTAACGTCTCGCTGGCGGTTGCTGCAGCACCTCACGCCCTGCGGTCGATCGGAAAATCAACTGGCGAACTACGGCGGATTCTACAGTGACATCAAAAATAGGCTGGCACCTTTTACGGCAGCTGCGAAAGGTCTGGGTCCGCGTGACCGCATTTGCACTGTTGGCAGTCGCGACTGCCGTGCTCGCGCAACTCATTGCGCCACTGATCCCATCGAGTTGGATCATGAAGATCGGCGCCGAGTCAGTCGATCAGGTTCTGAATATTCTTGCGTCCTCGATGCTGGCGGTCACGACTTTCTCGCTGGCAATCGCCACCTCCGCATTTGCCGCCGCAGCGAGCACTGCAACCCCGCGCGCGACCGCGCTTCTTCAGGAGGACCCGACTGCACAAAATGTTCTGGCAACATTTCTCGGCGCGTTTCTGTTCAGCCTGGTGGGGATCATTGCGCTCCAGGCGGGATACTACAGCAGTGCCGGACGACTTGTCCTGTTCATCGTGACGGTGATCGTGATCGGGCTGGTCGTCGTGACATTGCTGCGCTGGATCAGCCACCTGATGTCCTTCGGCAGAATGGGCGATACGCTGGACCGCGTCGAATCGGCTGCGATCAACTCGCTCGAGAACCGGCTTGCGACCCCCTATCTGCGGGGGCGCCCCCTGATCTCGGACATTCCCAGCAGTTGCGTGCCCCTGCTGTCCGACGAGGCCGGATACGTGCTGCATGTGGATATGGGCGAACTCAATACCATCGCCAAGGTCTTGCAGTGTAAGATATGGCTACGCGCGCTGCCCGGGTCGTTCGTGCACCAGGCGCGTGCGCTGATCTACATCGACCGCGAAATACAGGACGACGATCTGGTGAAACGCCTTCGCGACGCATTCACCATCGGCACGGAACGCAGCTTTGAGCAGGATCCCAGATTCGGATTGATCGTGATATCCGAAATCGCGTCGCGCGCGCTTTCGCCTGCGGTCAATGACCCCGGAACAGCGATCAGCATTTTAGGACGGGTGGTGCGAATACTCTCGCGGTGGCGCGAGCCAGTGGATGCCGAGATTGAATACGACGCTATATTTGTGCCGGCCGTGACGGCAAATGCACTTATCATAGACGCCTTTCGCCCGATTGTCCGCGATGGCGCCGGCTGTATCGAGGTGCAGATTCGGGTCCAGAAGGCGCTGCAGGCGTTGGCGGCAATCTCACCGGATGTCTTTGCCGAGCCGGCGGCGCAAATGGCTGCGGACGCGCGCGCCCGCGCGAAGGATAATCTGACCGAAACCGAATACCGGCTGATCGAAGAGGTTCATGTGCAAGCGCCCGAGCAACCGGACGCGCATCGCCGCTCGGCCTGAGCGACAGCGGGAAACAGCCCGTTTCCGAACCATGCGTTGACTGGCACGCACATGCCGGTGCGCCGTGACGGGAGTTCTTTGTCTCGCAAACGGCCAAGGCGCTGGCTGATGGTTCCTGACCATTCTTCGGCGAGATGTTTCCGACAAGCGATTGTTGTCTTGCATCCTGTTCTGGCTTACGGGATAAGAATGAAATGTTATAAAGTATCATTCTTGATTGCCGCGACCTGCGTGATGGGTTCGGGCAGATCGACCGGATGCATCACACAGCCACACGTGTCGCGCGACACGCACACCGCAGAACAGATGGAACTGACCAAATGACCGACACACGCCTCCCTGTCACCGTCCTCTCCGGGTTTCTCGGCGCGGGCAAGACGACGCTTCTGAACCGGGTTCTCAACAACCGCGACGGGCGACGCGTGGCCGTCATTGTCAACGATATGTCCGAGGTGAATATCGATGCCGATCTCGTCCGCGCGGATACCGAACTGTCGCGCACCGACGAAACGCTGGTCGAAATGTCCAACGGCTGCATTTGCTGTACCCTGCGTGACGATCTGTTGCAGGAGGTGAGAAAGCTCGCCGCCGAAGGCCGGTTCGACTATCTGCTGATCGAATCCACAGGAATCTCCGAACCGCTCCCCGTCGCCACCACATTCGAATTTCGCGACGAGGCCGGTGCGAGCCTGTCGGACATCACGCGCCTTGACACCATGGTAACGGTCGTTGACGCGGTGAACCTTCTGAACGATTACACCAGCCATGATTTCCTGCGTGACCGGGGCGAGACATTGGGAAGCGACGACGCGCGCACCCTCGTTCACCTGCTGACCGACCAGATCGAATTCGCGGATGTGATCATACTCAACAAGGTGTCCGATGCAGACCCGCAAAAGGTGGATGCCGCGCGCAAAATCATCCGCAGCCTGAATGCCGATGCCCGGATCATCGAAACCGATCATTCAGAAGTGGCACCGGAGGCGATACTCGACACCGGACTGTTCGACTTTGAAAAGGCGCATCAACACCCGATGTGGGCCAGGGAACTGTACGGGTTCGCCGATCACGTACCGGAAACCGAGGAATATGGCGTCGGGTCATTCGTCTATCGTGCGCGGCGTCCGTTTGATCCGTCGCGCATCATGGACGTGCTGAACGGAGACCTGCCGGGGGTCATTCGCGCCAAGGGACATTTCTGGATCGCAACACGACCGGACTGGGTCGCGGAGTTCTCACTTGCCGGGGCGTTGTCGTCGGTCACGCCGCTTGGACAATGGTGGGCGTCCATTCCACACGACCGCCATCCTGACCACGAGAGCGCCCGGGCCTATCTGGCCCGGCATTGGCAGGAACCCTGGGGCGATCGGCGTCAGGAGATCGTTTTCATCGGTGCCGGCATCGACTGGCCGGTCCTGAAGTCTCGGCTTGACGAGGCGCTGCTGCCTGAAAACCTGGCGCCGTCGCCGGACATGCTGCCCGACCTGCCGGACCCGTTTCCCGTCTGGCGGAGGGCCGCGGCTTGACACTGCACCGACCCATCGACGCCGGAATGCCGCCGGGCGTTCTGATGGTCAGCGACCGCGAGGATTTCGGCGCCATCCGGTCACCGGGAATCGAAGCCATGATCTGGCAGCGCCGCCCGCACGCTGCGCTGCAAACGTGGCTAGACGGTCTCGAACCCGGATTGCTGCCACGAATGCGGGTCACGCTGCGGCCCGGGCAGATCCGCGCGACCCTGACCGAGACATTCCTTTGCGCCGGTCTGCCAGCGGTTCCTGAACGCAGCCTGCTGATCGATGACATCACGTTTCTGGCCGATGTTTTTTCGCAAACGATGTGCGCGCGATGGCTGCGCCTGCGACTGGATGTTGTCGATACCAACGCCTGTCGCCGCTTCCACGTCGATCGGGTAACGGCCCGGCTGGTCTGTACCTATCGCGGTACCGGGACCCAATACGGAGTCTCGCCGGCGGGAGAGCCGGACGTCATTCACACCGTTCCCACCGGCGCGCCGTTTGTCATGCGCGGCACGCTCTGGCCGGCGGGAGCGAACCACGATCTGCGGCACCGTTCCCCACCTGTCGCGGGCACCGGCGAAACACGACTTGTACTGGTCCTCGACCCGGTGACTGATCCGGAGGAAGGGTGATGAGCCGCAACATGTCATCGACCCTGCGCCGCCGTTTTCGTCCGGACCCGATGCGTGCCTTTGACAGCCTGCCACGACCGTTGCGCGCCTGGATGGCACAGGCCGCCTTGCCATGGTCGCCGGCATCCTGCCACCGGCTCTGGCAGAAAGCGCGCTCCGAGGGCGCCAGCCTTGACAGCATTCTCGAACGTCTCGACCAAGCAGAGGCCCGCACACTTGCGCGCGACGGGCTTGCATTGCCGCCCTCCCCTCTCGAAAGTCAGCGACACCGTCAATCCCGAGGCGACGCCTGACATGGCCGAAACGCAGTCGCGAACCCGGAACCGTCTGCCCGGTCGGCGTTGCGCGTTCGGGAGACACACCTGCATCCGTCATGACGACCGGTCCCGATCCGCTGGATGACATCCGGGCGCGACACTGGTAGCAGAATATCGAGCCGGCGATCTTGCGGATGCCGCGCCTCGCGGCAAGCGATATTGTCCGCAGGAGAGAATTCACGAAACCGCGCTGCCCGTTGGCGAGGCGGAACGGGAGGGAACGATGCTTCGATCAGCCGAGAACGGTGGCGATCCGTTGCGGACGGCGCGCATCCTGATCGTCGATGACGAGCCGGGAATGCGCCACTTTCTCGTCAAGACCCTGCAACCGCTCTGCCGCCACGTGGACAGCGCCGAGGACGCCAGCGCCGCCGAAATGCTGCTGGCCACGCGCCAATATGACGTGATGGTGCTCGACAACATCATGCCGGGGCAAAAGGGGCTCGACTGGCTGCAGGAACAGCGCGGCAAGGGCGGTTTTGCGAATACCATCCTGATTACCGCCTACGCGGACCTGCAGACCGCGATCGAGGCGATGCGGGCGGGCGCTTCGGATTTCCTGATCAAGCCTTTCCGATCGAACCAGATCTTGAATGCCCTGCACAAATGCCTGGAACTGGCGCAACTGAAGCGCGAGAACGCGCTCTTGCTGCGCGAGCTGGATACCGCCTCGAGGGGCAATCGCCGCAAGGAACTGGTCGGGGCCTCACCCGCCATCGGTGACGTCCGTACGCTGCTGGAGCGAGTCGCGCCCCTGTCAACACCGGTCATGATCACCGGTCCGTCGGGATCGGGCAAGGAAGTCGCCGCACGGCACCTGCATCTGCATTCCGGGCGCGGCGCGGCACCATTCGTGCCGATCCAGTGCGGGGCGATTCCCGCCGACATGATCGAATACGAATTGTTCGGCCATGCCCCCGGCGCCTTTCCGGGGGCACAGACGGGCCGCGAGGGCCTGCTGGCGCATGCTTCGGGCGGGACCGTTTTTCTGGACGATGTCAGCGAACTGAGCGCCAGCGCACAGACCGCCCTGCTGCGGGTGCTGGAAGATGGCGTGATCCGACCGATCGGAACCGGGCGCGATGTGCAACTGGACCTGCGCTTTATCATTGCATCCAGCAGGTCGCTGCACATGGCGGTGCAGGCCGGCACCTTCCGCGAGGACCTGCTGTTTCGGATCAATGTGATCGAAGTGACCATGCCGCCGTTGAAGGATCGCGGTGGCGATGTGCTTGAACTGGCCGAACTGTTTCAGACCGAGATATCACTGGCGCTCAACCTGCCAAGGATCGAGATGACCTCGGCCATTCGATCCGCCATGCTGCGACACGACTGGCCCGGCAATATTCGCGAATTGCACAACTTCGTCGAACGGGCGCTGATCTTTGGCCGCTTCCCGCTCGAAACGCTCGGCAACACCGGCACGCCCGATGACATCACTCCGCTGGAAGACACCGAAAAGCGCGAAATCCTGCGCGCGCTCGACGCTCTGGACGGCAACCGCTCCGAAGCCGCCCGACGGCTGGGCGTGTCACGCAAGACGATTGATCGCAAATGTGCGGCCTGGGGCCTCTGATCGA
Source organism: Sedimentitalea sp. XS_ASV28 (assembly GCF_041224545.1). Classification (NCBI taxonomy): domain Bacteria; kingdom Pseudomonadati; phylum Pseudomonadota; class Alphaproteobacteria; order Rhodobacterales; family Paracoccaceae; genus Sedimentitalea; species Sedimentitalea sp. XS_ASV28. The sequence goes on from NZ_JBGFGP010000108.1 coordinate 27,247, forward strand.
TGGCGCGTCTGCCCAAGGCCCTGCGCTCGGTCCGGGTACGGCTTCTGGTGATCGCGCTGCTGCCCATGCTCGTGCTCCTTCCGATCCTGCTGGGCAGTACGGTCTGGCGCTGGTCGGGCAAGGTGGACGCGATCCTCGTCAACAAGGTGACGGGCGATCTGACCATCGCGGATCAATACCTGGGCCAGCTTATCGAGACCTCGGGCGAGCGCCTGGACGCCATCGCGCGTTCGGTCGATCTGCAAGAGGCACTCCAGACCGGCAGCCCTGACGATTTCCTGGCCGGCAAACGCGCCGATCTGGGGTTCGATTTCCTCCGCATCACCCGCGACGGGAACTGGCCCGTGGTGCAGAGCGCGCTTGGCGGACAATGGCAAAGCCGGATCGACGTGTTCGATGCGCAGACGCTGGCGACACTCTCGCCCGAACTGGCGGACCGTGCCGCGATCCCGCTGGTTCCGACACGCGGCGCCGTGCCAACCGACCGCTCTGTCGAGACGCGCGGACTGGTCATTCATTCCGCCGCGCCGGTAACGCTGCCTGACGGAACGCGGGCGGCGCTGGTGGGTGGGCTTCTGCTGAACCGGAATCTCGACTTCATCGATACGATCAACGCGCTGGTCTATCGTGACGAAAGCCTTCCGCAGGGCAGCCAGGGCACCGCGACCTTGTTTCTTGACGATGTGCGCATCTCCACCAATGTCCGCCTGTTCGAAAACGTACGCGCCCTGGGCACCCGCGTTTCCGCCGAAGTCCGCGCGCAGGTGCTCGGCGAAGGCCGGGTCTGGCTGGACAGCGCGTTTGTGGTCAACGATTGGTACATCTCGGCCTACGAGCCGATCTTCGACAGTTTCGGCGCACCGGTCGGCATGCTGTATGTCGGATTTCTTGAAACACCCTTTACCGAGGCCAAGCGGAACTCGATCATCATCCTTGGCGTTGCCTTCCTGCTGATCGCCCTGACGTCGGTGCCGGTGTTCCTGCGATGGGCCGGGCGCATCTTTCGTCCGCTCGAAGGCATGACCCGCACAATCGACCGGGTCGAAAGCGGCGATCTGAGTGCCCGCAACCCGCCGGTCGAGGCGGATGGCGAAATCGCACAGGTAGCGCGGCATTTCGACAGCCTGCTTGACGGTCTGGAGCAGCGCGACCGCGAATTGCGTGAATGGGGCGAGACGCTGGAACAACGGGTCGCCGACCGCACGCGCGACCTGCGCGAAGCACATCAACAGCTGGAACAAACCACCGAGCGGCTGATCATTTCCGAAAAGCTTGCCGCTGTCGGCGAAATCACGGCCTCGGTCGCGCATGAGATCAACAACCCGGTGGCCGTGATCCAGGGCAATCTGGACCTGGCCCGCAGCAATCTGGGAGAGGCCGGGCACAAGGCGGACGAGGAATTCCGCCTGATCGACGATCAGGTCTATCGCATCGGCGTCATCGTTTCAAAATTGCTGCATTTCGCCCGTCCCGAAGAATATTCCGGTGCCGACCGGCTGGTGGATCCGTCACAGGTGCTGCACGACTGTCTGGTTCTGACACGGCATCAGGTCCAGACGGCTGGCATTACCTGCACTGCGCAAACCGCCAGCACATCCCCGGTACGCATCTCGCGCACCGAATTGCAGCAGGTGATCGTCAACCTGATCCTGAATGCGGTTCACGCCATGCCCGAGGGCGGGACGCTGCACGTGTCCACCACCGAAGAGGATGGCGAGATCATCCTGACTGTCCAAGACACCGGCAAAGGCATCGACCCTGCAACGCTGGCCCGGATATTCGACCCGTTCTTTACCACGAAACAGGCGCAAGGCACCGGGCTGGGCCTGTCGATCAGCCGCCAGATCGTGAGTCGCGCAGGCGGCCAGATCACCGCCCAATCAACGCTCGGCGCAGGCAGCCGGTTCACGGTGCGCCTGCCGGTGGAAAAAATCTGAAGACCGGCCGATTTGGACAGAATGTCCCGAAATCCTGCGTCAGTGGAGTCCCATGTTCGACAGATTGTTCCAAAAGCGCGACCGCCGCTGGTTGATATCCGACAAAATGTCATTCAAAGCATTGATAACGTTAATAAAATTTCCTTGACCTTGCAAGGCACACTCGTCCTTTTCTTGTGATGCATGCCATCGCGCGCCCGGAGGACGGCGCGCCGGACACACCAAGGGAGGAACAACCATGAGCAACGCCGCAACCGGCGCGTTGGGGTTCTTGCACAAGAGCCATATCGTCGCCGAACCCGGATTCAACCGCTGGCGGGTGCCGCCGGCCTCAATCGCCATCCACCTGTGCATCGGTTCGGTCTATGCGTGGTCGGTCTTCAACCCACCGCTCACGCGGGAATTGGGCGTGGTCGCATCCAGCGCGGATGACTGGAGCCTTGGCTCGGTCGTGTGGATCTTTTCCGTGGCGATCGTGTTTCTCGGTCTCGCCGCCGCCTTTGCCGGAAAATGGCTGGAAGAGGTCGGTCCACGGATGGTCGGCGTCGTCGCCGCAATCCTGTGGGGCGGCGGCTTTATCATCGGATCGTTCGGGATCTCCAGCCACCAGCTCTGGCTCGTCTATCTCGGCTATGGTGTGCTGGGCGGCTGTGGCCTCGGGCTTGGTTATGTCTCACCGGTGTCGACACTGATCCGCTGGTTTCCCGACCGGCGCGGCATGGCGACGGGCATGGCGATCATGGGCTTTGGCGGCGGCGCGATGATCGCCGCCCCGGTGAATGGCTGGCTTCTGAGCCTCTATGCCAAGGCGCCCGATTACCTTGGCACGCAGGATGCCGTCGCAACCGTGGTCGAGGGTGGCCGCGTTTTTGCCGAGACCGCGTCCGGGCGTGTCGAGGTGGTGATCGCCTCGGCCACGCAGGCCGCCGATTTTGCCGGTCAGGCCGGCGTCTACGTCGTCGGAACCGGCGCGACGGGTGCCGCGCAAACCTTCATGACGCTCGGCATCTTCTATTTCATCGTGATGATCCTTGCCTCGTTCCAGTACCGGGTCCCCGGCAAAGACTGGCGGCCCGCCGGCTGGACGCCGAAACCCGCAGCCTCGGGCATGGTCAGCGACAACAACGTCCATATCGACCAGGCGCTGAAAACCCCGCAGTTCTGGCAGCTCTGGATCATGCTCTGCTTCAACGTGACGGCAGGGATCGGCGTGATCGGTGTCGCCAAGACCATGATGTCGGAAATCTTCGGCACGGTGATGCCGCTGGTCGTTACGGCCGGGTTTGCGTCGACCTATGTGCTGATGATCTCGGTCTTCAACATGCTGGGGCGGTTCTTCTGGGCTTCGACATCGGATTATATCGGGCGCAAGACGACCTATATGTGCTTCTTCGTGCTGGGTCCGCTCCTGTACCTGTCGATCCCCTATTTCGCGTCGGCGGTGGCAACCAACCCGGCAATGATATATCTCATCGGCTTTTATGCCGCGACGATGATCATCTTCTCGATGTATGGTGGCGGCTTTGCAACGATCCCGGCCTATCTCGCCGACATGTTCGGCACCATGCATGTGGGGGGCATTCACGGTCGGCTGCTGACCGCGTGGTCCACCGCCGGCGTTCTGGGGCCGCTGGCCATCACGTCGTTGCGGCAGATGTCGGTGACGAGCGCAATCCAGGACCTGGCCGCCAAGGTCGATCCCGCCGCCTTTGCCGCGAAATTCGGCGCTCCGCTGGCGCAGCTCGATCAACTGGTCGCGGCCAAGACCGTGACCATTGCAAAGCTGATGGAGATTGCGCCCGAGGGAACGATCGACCCGACGCCTTCGCTGTACAATACCACGATGTACTGCATGGCGGCGCTGCTGGTCGTGGCGTTGTTTGCCAACCTTCTGATGCGGCCGGTGAAAGAACATCACCATCACGACGAGCCGGAGTTGCAGGCCGTTCCGGGCGAATGACAAGGGGGGCCGGGGCGTTTACAGATGTCCCGGCCTTCTGACACATCAATCCCGGATAGACACCGATGCTCGACAAGCTGGAAATGTTCATCGTCCTCGCCCGCGAAAGCCATTTTGGGAGGGCCGCTGAACGGCTGAACATCGCCCAGCCGACACTATCCGCCGGGATCAAGCAACTCGAAGCGCAACTCGGCGTGCAACTGGTCTATCGTGGATCGCGATTTGGCGGGCTCACACCGGAGGGGCAGAGCGCCCTTGTCTGGGCCAGGAAGATCGTTGGCGATGCACGCCAGTTGCGCGAAGAGATGCGCTTCAAGAAACATGGCCTGTCCGGTCAGTTGCGTATCGCGGTCATTCCCACTGCGCTGACATGGGCGTCAACACTCTCGACCGCGTTCAGTGCCAAACACCCTAATGTCAGATTCCGGATCCTGTCGCGCACCTCGACCGAAATCCTGTCGATGCTCGACAATCACGAGGTCGACGCCGGCATTTCCTATCTCGACAACGAACCGATGGGGCGCGTCAGCACCGAAGCTCTTTACGAAGAGCGCTTCATGCTCATCTGCCGGTCGGAATCCGAATTCGCGAGCCGCAACGCGGTCGGATGGCGAGAGCTGTTCGATCAGAAACTGTGCCTCCTGACGCCGGACATGCAGAACCGCCGGATCATCAACAGGAATTTCGCGTCTGTCGGCGTGACTCCTTCGCCCAGTGTCGAGTCGAATTCCACGATCGTTCTGGTGGCCTATGTCGAAACCGGCGGATATCTGACGGTCCTTCCCGAGGACATGGCGCGGTTTCTCGTCGCCGGCAAGCCGCTGTCGGTCGTTCCGATGACCGGCAAGGAACCAAATCACACCGTTGGGCTGGTCGCGCCCTATCACGAACCGCACACACCTGTGCTTGACGCGCTGCTGCGCGAGGCGCGTAGAATATCGGCCAATCCTTGATAGAAATGTTCTATCGGTTAACGGAAATTCGATATTGATTATTGAACATAAGGGCTGATTGACTGGGGCGGACTCAACCAAGAGGCCAGTCCATGCAACCAGCCGCATCACCATTTTCAGACGAGGATCTGCGCGCTCTCGCCAGTGCCCACGCCGGGCGCGAAGGGCCGCTTTTGCCCCTATTACACGATATTCAGGACAGGTTCGGGCATATCCCGGAAACCGCGCACGAGATCATCTGCGACGCCCTGAACATCTCTCGCGCCGAATTGCATGGCGTCATCTCCTTTTACCACGATTTCCGCCAGGCCCCTGCGGGGCGGCATGTGCTCAAGGTCTGCCGCGCCGAATCCTGTCAGTCCGTCGGCGCAAACGCGGTGGCCGAGGCGGTGCTGGCCCGGCTCGGGCTTGAATGGCATGGCACCACCAACAATGGCGCGGTGACGATCGAGCCGGTCTATTGCCTCGGCCTCTGTGCCTGCGCGCCTGCGGCGATGATGGATGACCGCGTCATCGGTCGCGTGGACGCCGCGAAACTCGACAGGATACTGGCGGAGGCAGGCGCATGAGAATTTTCCTGCCCATGGACAGCGCCGCCAAGGCTCTGGGAGCCGAGGAGGTCGCCGCCGCCCTGCGCGCCGCCGCGCCCGAGGCCGAGATCGTGCGGACCGGGACACGCGGAATGATCTGGCTCGAACCTCTTGTCGAGATCGAAATGGATGGCGTGCGTCACGGCTTTGGCCCGGCAACGCCTGACGACGTGGCTGCAATTCTCGATGGCACCAGCGCCAAGGCGCTCGGCCCGGTCGAGGATCTCGACTGGATGCGGCGGCAGACCCGTCTGACCTTTGCCCGCGTCGGCGTCATCGATCCCCTGTCACTGACCGATTACCAGGCGCATGGCGGTCTGGCGGGGCTGCGGCGCGCGCTCGCCATGAGCGGCCAGGCCATCGTTGACGAGGTCAAGACATCGGGCCTTCGCGGACGCGGCGGCGCGGGGTTCCCCACCGGCATCAAGTGGCAGACGGTGCATGACGCCGACGCCCCGCGCAAATACATCGTTTGCAATGCCGACGAAGGCGACAGCGGCACCTTTGCCGACCGGATGTTGATGGAAGGCGATCCCTTTACCCTGATCGAGGGTATGGCGATTGCCGGGATCGGTGTGGGTGCGACGCAGGGCTATGTCTATCTGCGCTCGGAATATCCCGATGCCATCGCGGTCATGACCCGCGCGGTCGAGATTGCCCGCGCCGCGGGCCTGCTGGGCGTCGACGTGCTCGGATCGGGCAAGGCGTTCGACATGGAGATCCGCAAGGGGGCCGGAGCCTATGTATGCGGCGAGGAAACCTCGCTGTTGAACTCACTCGAAGGCAAACGCGGCGTCGTGCGCGCCAAGCCACCGCTGCCGGCACTGGAAGGGTTCCTTGGCCGCCCGACCGTAGTGAACAATGTGATCAGCCTCGCCACGGTTCCGGTGATCTTCGAGAAGGGCGCGCAATATTACGCCGATTTCGGCCTTGGAAGATCGCGCGGCACGGTGACGTTGCAAATTGCCGGGAACGTCGCGCGTGGCGGGATGTTCGAAACCGCGTTCGGCATCACCCTTGGCGACGTCGTCAACGACCTTGGCGGCGGCACCCGCTCGGGCCGCCCGGTCAAGGCGGTGCAGGTTGGCGGCCCGCTGGGGGCCTACATGCCCGTCACGAAATTCGACACCCCGCTGGGTTACGAGGAATTCGACGCGGCGGGCGGGTTGATCGGCCATGCCGGCCTGACGGTATTCGACGACACGACCGACATGCTGGGAATGGCGCGCTTTGCCATGGAGTTCTGCGCGGTCGAAAGCTGTGGCAAATGCACGCCCTGCCGGATCGGAGCGGTACGCGGCGTGGAAACCATCGACCGCATTGCCGAGGGCGACCCTGCCGCCCTGCCCTTGCTCGCCGATCTCTGCGAGACCATGAAGGACGGATCGCTTTGCGCTTTGGGCGGCTTCACGCCCTTCCCCGTCATGTCCGCCGTGACCCAATTCCCCGACGATTTCGCCCGCCAGAAGGAGGCCGCAGAATGAAGGACTTCATCATTCCCGCGATGAACCCGCAAGACGACCGCGACATGGGCACACCCGCCAGCGCGGGCAAGCCCGTCACCCTGACCATCGACGGATTCGAGGTGACCGTGGCCGAGGGCACTTCGGTACTGCGCGCCGCCGCCGAACTCGGCATCCAGATCCCCAAGCTCTGCGCGTCCGACAACCTGGACGCCTTCGGGTCCTGCCGCCTCTGCGCGGTCGAGATCGAGGGACGGCGCGGCACGCCCGCCTCGTGCACTACGCCGGTGTCGCCGGGGATGGTGGTCGATACCAATTCCGCCAAGGTGCGGAAAATCCGCAAGGGTGTGATGGAGCTCTATATCAGCGATCACCCGCTTGATTGCCTCACCTGTTCGGCCAACGGGGATTGCGAATTGCAGGACATGGCGGGTGCCGTGGGGCTGCGCGACGTGCGTTACACGGCCCCGGAGAACGGTGGTCTCGCCAATCATTTCACCGCACGCAACACCTCGGGCGAGGTCAATCCGCAATGGCTGCCCAAGGACGACAGCAACCCGTATTTCACTTACGATCCCTCGAAATGCATCGTCTGCAACCGCTGCGTGCGCGCCTGCGAAGAGGTTCAGGGGACCTTTGCCCTGACCATTTCAGGGCGTGGATTCGACAGCCGCGTCGCAGCGGGCGGCGCCGGGGACGACTTCCTGTCCTCCGACTGCGTGTCCTGCGGTGCCTGCGTGCAGGCCTGCCCGACCGCAACCCTGCAAGAGAAATCCATCATCGAGATGGGCACACCCGACCGCTCGGTCATCACCACCTGCGCCTATTGCGGCGTGGGCTGTTCGTTCAAGGCGGAACTGCAGGGTGACGATCTGGTGCGTATGGTGCCTTACAAGCACGGCAAGGCAAATCGGGGCCACAGCTGTGTCAAGGGGCGGTTTGCCTATGGCTATGCGAACCACAAGGACCGCATCCTGAACCCGATGATCCGCGATACGATCGACGAACCCTGGCGCGAAGTCAGCTGGGACGAAGCGCTGAATTTCGCCGCCAGCCGGCTGCGCGGGCTTCAGGACAGGTATGGCAGGAAATCCATCGGTGTCATCACGTCAAGCCGCTGCACCAACGAGGAAACCTATCTGGTGCAGAAACTGACCCGTGCAGTATTCGGCAACAACAACACCGATACCTGTGCCCGCGTCTGCCATTCGCCCACCGGCTATGGGCTGGGCCAGACCTTTGGCACCAGCGCCGGCACGCAGGATTTCGACAGTGTCGAACAGACCGACGTGGTGATCGTCATCGGCGCCAACCCGACCGATGGCCACCCGGTCTTTGCCAGCCGGTTGAAGAAACGTCTGCGCGCGGGGGCAAAGCTGATCGTGATCGACCCGCGCCGGATCGATCTGGTCAAGTCGCCGCATGTGCAGGCCGCGCATCACCTCGCCCTGCAACCGGGCACCAACGTCGCCGTGGTCACGGCGCTGGCCCATGTGATCGTGACCGAGGGGTTGATGGACGAGTCCTTTATCCGCGAGCGCTGCGACTGGGACGAGTTCCAGATCTATGCCGAGTTCGTCAGCGACCCACGCCACAGTCCCGAAGCAACGCAGCTTTTGACCGGCGTGCCCGCCGAAGAGCTGCGCGCGGCGGCCCGGACATTTGCGCGGGGCGGCAACGGCGCGATCTATTACGGGCTGGGCGTAACCGAGCACAGCCAGGGATCGACCACCGTCATGGGCATTGCCAACCTTGCCATGCTGACCGGCAATATCGGCCGCCCGGGCGTGGGCGTGAACCCGCTGCGCGGGCAGAACAACGTTCAGGGATCCTGCGACATGGGCTCTTTTCCGCACGAATTGCCCGGCTATCGTCATGTGAAGCTGCCCGAGGTGCGCGCGATGTTTGAATCCGCATGGGGCGTCGAGATCGATCCGGAACCCGGCCTGCGGATTCCCAACATGCTGGATGCCGCGGTCGAGGGCAGCTTCAAGGGACTGTATTGCCAGGGCGAAGACATCCTGCAATCCGATCCCGACACCAAGCATGTCGCGGCAGGTCTGGCGGCGATGGACTGTGTCATCGTTCATGACCTCTTCCTGAACGAGACGGCGAATTATGCCCATGTCTTCCTGCCCGGCTCGACCTTTCTGGAAAAGGACGGCACCTTTACCAATGCCGAACGGCGCATCAACCGCGTGCGGCGTGTCATGGCGCCAAAGAACGGTTATGCCGACTGGCAGGTGACGCAGTTGCTGGCGAACGCGATGGGCGCGGGCTGGACCTATACCCATCCGTCGCAGATCATGGCGGAAATCGCCGCCACGACGCCCAGCTTTGCCAACGTCACCTATGACCTGCTGGAGGAAAAAGGGTCGGTGCAATGGCCCTGCAACGAGGCGCATCCGGAGGGCGCGCCCCTCATGCATGTCGACGGCTTCGTTCGCGGCAAGGGGCGGTTCATCGTCACCGAATACGTGGCAACGGATGAAAAGACCGGCCCGCGCTTTCCGCTGTTGCTGACAACCGGGCGCATCCTGTCGCAATACAATGTGGGCGCCCAGACGCGGCGCACCGAGAACGTGGTCTGGCACGAGCGCGATGTGCTCGAGATCCATCCGCATGATGCGGAGAACCGGGGCCTGATCGACGGCGATTGGGTGCGGCTGGCCTCGCGCTCGGGCGAGACGACGCTCAGAGCCAAGGTCACGGATCGTGTCAGTCCCGGCGTGGTCTATACAACCTTCCATCATCCCGACACGCAGGCGAACGTGATCACCACGGATTATTCCGACTGGGCGACGAACTGTCCGGAGTACAAGGTGACGGCGGTACAGGTATCCTCTTCGAACGGGCCTACCGACTGGCAGGAAGACTATGCCGCACAGGCCGAACGCTCGCGCCGTATCCTGCCGGCAGCAGAGTAGCGCCATGCAGACGCATGTCAGCGTTCCGGGCCGCGCCCACCGCGCCGACGGGGCGCGCGTCATTCACCGCGCGCTGCCCGAGGAAGTACCCGTTGCCCTTGTTTTCAACGGCACGACGCAGGCGGTGATGATGGCGACTCCCTCCGACGTCGAGGATTTTGCCCATGGCTTTGCCCTGACCGAGGGCATTGTCACTGATACCGCCCAGATCGAGGCCTTTGAGATCGCGGAACACGCACAGGGCATCGAGGCGCGGTTCTGGTTGCGCGTGGACCGGGCCGAGGCCCTGTCCGAGCGGCGCCGCAGCATGGCCGGACCGGTCGGCTGTGGTCTCTGCGGCATCGACAGCCTCGAACAGGCGCTGCGCACGGTGCCCAGGGTCGTCGCCGATCTGTACCTGTCTCCCGCAGAGATTTCGCAGGCAACCGAGGGGTTGCGCGACTGTCAGCGCCTGCATCACCTGACCCGTGCGACCCATGCGGCCGGGTTTCTCGTGCCGGGTGCCGGCGTGACCCTCGCACGCGAAGATGTGGGTCGCCACAACGCGCTGGACAAGCTCATCGGCGCTTTGCTGCTGCGGGGAACCGGTCCGGCGACCGGTGCTGCGGTCATGACATCGCGGCTGTCGGTGGAACTGGTGCAGAAATGCGCGCTCGCGGGCATCCCGGTTCTGATCGCCGTCTCGGCCCCCACCGGAGCCGCCATGCGCCTGGCCGACAGCGCCGGCATCACCCTTGTCGCCTTTGCCCGCAGCGGCGGATTCGACATTTACACCCACCCCCACCGTATCAGCAACGAGGCCGCGCATGTCGCCTGACAAGATGATCCGCATGGCAAACCAGATTGCCACTTTTTTCAAGACCCAGCCCGGAGAAGACGCCCCCGCAAAAATCGCGGCGCATATCTCGGATTTCTGGGAACCGCGGATGCGCGAGCAGCTGCGCGCCTATGCCGAGGCCGGCGGCGCGGGGCTTGACGACACCGTCGTGAAGGCGCTCCCGCTCGTCTGATCTACCCCGGACCGACACTGCGCCATTGCATCGGGTTGTGGCTTCCCCAGACTGCCAAGCCAATATATCAATCTGCTGGCAGGCCATGTTCCGCGCCTTAGGATGAGAGACCCCGGCCATGACCGACAGCGGTGGCAACCGAACATTCGCGATCCTGGGTGCGGGTATCATGGGACGCGCGCTGGCACGGCTCTTTGCACATGGCGGCTGGCAGGTGAGCCTGATCGATCCGAATCCGGAGGCACTGGCCCACAACCCCGACCACCCGCACATCCGGCACTGCACCCGACTGGGAAACGCGACAGAGGCCGCCGCCATCATCGAAGCCGTGCCCGAAAACCTGGAGATCAAGAAGCAGGTCATCGCCGGGCTCGAGCATGTCCTGCCCCCTGAAACGCCGATCCTGTCGAACACATCAGGACTGACGCTTGCCGCGCTTACCGCGGACATGGCACATCCCGGGCGTTTTCTGATCACGCATTTCTTCAACCCCGCAGATGTGATCCCGGCCGTGGAAATCCTGCCCCATGAAACTACGCCGGACACCCTGACCCGGCAGGTCTGCGACTGGCTGACCGAACTTGGCAAATTCCCTGCGCTGCTGACCAAGGAAGTGCCGGGTTTCGTCGCCAATCGCATACAACATGCGATCATGCGCGAAGCCCTCTCGCTGATAGAACAGGGTGTGGTAGATGCCGCCGGTCTGGATGACATCATCCGCTGGTCCATCGGCATACGTCTCGCGTTGAGCGGGCCGATGAAACAGCGCGATCTGAACGGGCTGGATACGCATCTCGCCATCGCAGACTATCTCTATCCCGACCTCGCCGCGCAGGACAGTCCGTCAAAACTGCTGCGGGACAAAGTCGAACAGGGCGATCTGGGCCGAAAATCCGGGCGCGGCTTCTATGACTGGACCAATGGCGACAACACCGCGCCCACGGACGCACAGCTGGCGCGCATCATCGCCCTGTCACGTGAACCCGGCGAGCAATGATCGTGTTCACGTGCCCCGATTGAACCGGCACAGCTACAATCGGGTATCCGCATGTGGCACTTGACCGACCCGCCACGAAATCGAATCGAGGGAGCAAACTTGCTGACGCTGCGTCGCAGCTATAGCGTTTCGCGATAAACCTGAAGCACCTAAAGCTGCCTGAAATCAAAGGTTTCAACGCGTTAAGTGATACCAGATGTTTCAAGTCAATCGCGAAACGCTTTAGATTATCCGTTGTTCAAGTTCTGCGGGGTCATCGACATCGACGTGCCAGAATGCGTCTGATCCATCGGGCATTTTCTGTAGCACGCGTTCGAAGTCTCTTTTGTTGGTGCATCGCCGGATCGCCCATGCGGTCGCTTCGATCGCGTTATCCGGGGTCAAGCTGTGGTTCACGCGAACCTGCTTCACTTCAGAAAGCAGTTCAAGCCGACTGGAAAAGGGAGCAGGAGAGGCCGTAAGATCCCAGTTGTTCACGAAAATTGCACGAAGCACAGTCGGAAGAACCGTCGCGAAATCCAAGCCCTGCTGCGCGGTCAAGCGGCGGCGAAACACCTGAAGCACTGCATCAACAGCGGTGTAGGTCATGTTGTCCGACTCCAGACACATGCGCTCTTTCGCATCATCGAGAAACGCCCGCCATTCTTTTGACGCGTGTCTATATGTCCATGGCATAGGCATGTCCGCACCTTACCAGTTCGCGATCCGCGTTGTGAAGGTCGCTTCTCACTCATTCAGAACGAGATCTGTTGATCCATTCGGGGATTGCGCGCCGTCATTCGCTCGTGATCGGCTTCAATATGCCGGCCAAGTTTTGCGCCGAGAAAAGAGCCGCAAGACCCATCACGAACAACGCACCCTTCTGTAATCAGGCAGGGCGGAAATTGCGCATCAGTCCGCTTGTCCCCGCGCCGCCATCGCGCGCCGTTGGGACAGCGATTGCGCTGTCGCCAGATCGTCACTCTCTACCTTTACCGTATCGCCGCCCGGATACGGAGGAGCCGAAAACTACCGTAACAGCCCGGCTGCTGTCGCGGATAACCGCGTGATCTCATCACCCGACACGACACCGGCCAGCTTGATGACGTCGGTATTCGACGCTGCGGGACTAGATTCCGAAGTGACAGGCCAATTACGCATGCTTGGAGCCCGCGATCCTGATGCAGGGCAACCGGGTGAACGTGGCTATCGTGATTGCCCAGGCGACCATCGGCGTCATCTTGCTGGCTGCGGCGCTCCAACGTTACTTCTTTGGCCGCCTGCAGGGCTGGAAGGCCGTACTTTTGTTTGCAGCTTCGATCTGTCTGATTTACCCCGATTTGCGAGTGACGCTGCTGGGCCTCGGTATCGCGGGGGCAATCCTTGCGATGCAAAAGCTGGGCAGGCGCGATCAGCCCACGCCGGTTGGTGATACCGGCCACTAGTCGAAGAAACGGAGCCTGAACCATGCTGCAAGACCCCAACGCCCTCCGATCGCGATCCGGTGGCCAGATCCTGGTGGATCAACTGCTGATCCATGGTGCCGATACGGCCTTTTGTGTGCCGGGGGAGAGCTATCTCGAGGTTCTGGACGCGCTGCATGATGTCAGCGACCGGTTCAGCCTGATCAATGCGCGGCACGAAGCAGGTGCGGCAAACATGGCCGAAGCGCATGGCAAATTGACCGGCAAGCCCGGCATTTGCATGGTCACCCGTGGCCCCGGTGCCTGCCATGCGTCCATCGGCGTCCACATCGCGCAGCAGGACAGCACGCCGATGATCTTGCTGGTGGGGCAGATTGCCCGCGACACCACCGACCGCGAGGCGTTCCAGGAGGTCGACTATCGCGCCATGTTCGGCCCCATCGCCAAATGGGTCACGCAGATCGACGATGCTAGGCGCATTCCGGAATACATGGCGCGTGCCTTTCGGGTTGCCACATCGGGCCGCCCCGGACCGGTGGTCATTGCCCTGCCTGAGGATATGCTGACCGATGTCGTCTCGGTCGCCGATGCCCGCCCCTATCAGCCGACGCAAGCCAGCCTGTCGACGGCGCAAATCGAAGCGATCAGGGCCGAAATCAGTGCGGCGGACCGGCCCCTGTTGCTGCTGGGCGGCTCGGGTTGGGACAGTGCGGCGGCGCGGCACATCACGCGTTTTGCCGAGGCCAACAACATTCCGGTCAGCTGTTCCTTCCGGCGTCAGGACATCGTGCCCAATCTGTCCCCGGTCTATGCAGGTGATTTCGGCACCTCGACCGCACCCAGCCTATACGCCAACCAGCGCGACGCCGATCTGCTGATCGTGATCGGGGCACGGCTTGGCGAGATGACCACCAGGACCTACACCACGCTCACCCCGCCCAATCCGGCGGTCCGGATGATCCACCTGCATCCCGATCCCGACGAGATCGGGCGCGTTTACGCGCCAGACCTGGGACTGGCCTCCAGCTCTGCCGCCGCAGCCGAAGGTCTGGCCGCACTGGATCTGGGGCGCGCGAAGGACTGGGCGGCCTGGTGCGGGAAACTGCATGGGGATTACCTGAACGATAGCGAAAGTCCGAATGGCGAGGAATGGGAACTGGATATGGGGGTGGCCCTGTGCCAGATTCGTGACAGCCTGCCCGAGGACATGATCGTGACGCTGGACGCGGGCAATCACACCGGCTGGGCGCAGCGCTATCTGCGTTTCGGCAGGCCGGGCCGAATTGTCGGATCGACCTGTGGCGCCATGGGTTATTCCGTACCGGCCGCTGTATCCGCCGCGATCACGCAGCCTGGACGACTGGCGCTGTCATTCGTCGGAGATGGCGGGTTCATGATGAGCGGCAACGAGCTTGCCACCGCCGCGCAATATGGCGCCTGCCCTGTCGTGCTGCTGTTCAACAACGGCATCTATGGCACGATCCGGATGCATCAGGAACGGGAACACCCCGCACGTGTCTCTGGAACAACCCTGCAAAACCAGGATTTCGTCAAGATGGCCGAAGGGCTCGGCGCCTATGCCGAACGGGTGACGCGCACCGAAGATTTTGCCGCAGCCTTTGAGCGCGCCCGCGCATCGGGCCGGCCCGCCGTCATCGAGCTCGTGACCAACCCCGAACAAATCTCGACCCGAACGACGATCTCTCGCCTGCGCGAGGCCGCGCGGTCAAAGGAAACCGCATAAGAGGACAGACATGCCACAGGACGTCGCTTCTCCGGCAGGTCAGGTTGCCGGAACCGATCTGACCCTGCTTCTCGAGAACCTTAAAACGGTGCTCGGCATGGCGCATGTCCTGACTGATCCTGCGGATTTCGCCGGCCGCCTTGTCGAGGATCGGGGCCTTTATCAGGGCCATGCGCTGGCGCTGATCCGTCCTGCCGATACCGAACAGGTGTCGCTGGCGGTGCGTCTGTGTCGTGCGGCAGGCGTGGCCATCGTGCCACAAGGCGGCAATACCGGTCTGGTCGGCGGTGGGACGCCCTATGGTGCAGTGATCCTCAGCACCGAGCGCCTCAACCGGATTATCGACATCGACCCGCTCAACGCGACAATGACCGTCGGCGCGGGCTGTGTCCTCGCCAACATCCAGGAGGCCGCCGCCGAAGCGGACGCCCTGTTCCCGCTTTCGCTGGCCTCGGAAGGATCCTGCCAGATCGGCGGCAACCTGGCCACCAACGCGGGTGGCACCGCGGTTCTGCGTTATGGAAATGCCCGCGAGCTGGTTCTGGGGATCGAAGCGGTGCTGCCGGACGGGCGCATTCTGAGCGACCTGAACGGGTTGCGCAAAAACAACATGGGCTATGATCTGCGCAACCTTTTCATCGGTTCGGAGGGGACTCTCGGAATCATCACCGCGGCAGTGCTCAAGCTTTTCCCGAAGCCGGTTCGACGTGCAACGGCGATGGTCGCCTGCGCCGGACCGTACCCCGCGCTTGCCCTCTATGACAAGCTGCGCCGCGAAAATGCCGATACATTGTCCACCTTCGAATATATCGACCGTTTCGCGCTGCAAACCGTAATCCGCCATGCCGGATGCACCGACCCGATGACGGAAATCCACCCCGCCTATTGCCTTGTGGAACTGACCAGCGCCAATCCGGCAGATGACCTGGATGCGCGACTTGAAACCGCCCTTGCCGCAGCGTTCGAACAGGAGGTCATCTCGGATGCGGTGATCGGGACGTCCGAAGCCCGCAAGGACGCCCTGTGGCGCATGCGCGAGGAACTCTCGGAGGCGCAGAAGTCCGAAGGCGCATCCATCAAACACGATGTGGCGGTGCCGGTGTCGCGCGTGGCCGATTTCATCGAAACCGCGACGGCTGCCTGCAAGGATTACATGCCCGGGCTGCGCCCCTGCCCCTTCGGCCATTTCGGCGATGGCAACCTGCACTTCAACCTGACCCGCCCGCAGGATATGGAAGATGCCACATTCCTGAAGGAATACCCTAATTTCAACCGCATCGTGCATGACATCGTGCACGAGATGGGCGGATCCATTTCGGCAGAGCACGGGATCGGGCAGGTCAAGCGCGCGGAATTGAAACGCTACAAGGATCCGGTGGCGCTGGCCGTAATGCAACAGATCAAGACCACGCTGGATCCGGACGGGCTGATGAACCCAGGCAAGCTGTTCTAGCGCGAAACGCCTCAGCCGCGCCCGACAAAGGGCATCTTGGTCGCCATCACCGTCACGAACAGCGCGTTGGACCCCGCCGGCAGACAGGCCATATAGGACAATGTGCGCGCGACGTCCCGCACATCCATGCGCGGTTCCGCCTGCATCGATCCATCAGGTTGCAGGACACCCTCGGCCATGCGTTCCGTCATTTCGCTGGCGGCGTTGCCGATGTCGATCTGGCCGCAGGCGATGTCGAACTTGCGACCGTCCAGCGCCAGCGATTTCGTCATGCCGGTAATGGCGTGCTTGCTCGCCGTGTAAGGGAGCGACAGTGGTCGCGGTACCGATGCCGAGATCGAACCGTTGTTGATGATGCGGCCGCCGCGCGGAGACTGCCGGCGCATCAAGCCGAACGCGGCCCGCGCGCACAGGAACGCACCCGTGACATTTGTGGCCATGATCTCGTGCCACGTATCCACCGGCAACTCGTCAAGTTCGACGGCAGGCGTATTTCGGCCGGCGTTGTTGAACAGCAGGTCCAGTCGCCCGAAAGTCCCCTCAATCTGTGCGAACACGCGGTCTACTTCCTCTTCCTTGCCAATATCGGCCGGAACAACCAGATGCCCTTGCCCCGCCAGGGCCTCGCGCGTCTGCTCCAGTGGTTCGGACCGCCGTCCGGTCAGGGCCAGCGTGAATCCATCCTGCGCCAGCGCCTCGGCACAGGCGCGCCCCACGCCGCTGCCCGCGCCTGTGATCAACCCGAATTTCCCGACCATCAGATAGGTTCCCCTGCTTTGCTCTCAGTGAGTTATGCTAATATAATAACCCGGATAAATGTACACCGGCTTGTCCCGGTATCCACGCCGTAAAATAAAGAGCACCATAGCATGATCGACCTGTATACATGGACCACACCCAACGGGCGCAAGGTCTCCATCCTGCTCGAGGAACTGGGGGTGCCCTATACCGCCCACGCAATCGATATCGGCAAGGACGAACAGATGACGCCGGAATTCCTGGCCATCAGCCCCAACAACAAGATCCCTGCGATCGTCGACCAAGAGAACGGTCTGCACCTGATGGAATCCGGCGCGATCATGGTTTATCTGGCGGACAAATACCGCAGGTTCATTCCCGACGACCCCGAAGGACGCGCCCGTGTGCTGGAATGGCTGATGTGGCAGATGGGCGGCTTCGGCCCCATGGCGGGTCAGGCGCATCATTTCCTGCATTTCAATCCCGGCAAGGCCGAGTATGCGGAAACCCGCTTTCGCAACGAGGTGCGGCGGCTCTACAAGGTATTGAACACGCGGCTGGAGGGGCGCGAGCATGTCTGCGACGACTACAGCATCGCCGACATGGCGATCTGGCCCTGGGTCTCGCGCCATGAATGGCAGGAAATCGACCTGAAAGACTATCCGCATGTCCGCGCCTGGTATCAACGGCTTCTGGCCCGCGATGCGGTGAGAAAGGGATATCACGTGCCCAGAGCCGTGGGCGACATTCCTGCGGGCTAGAATTCAGCAAGGCGTGCGGGGAGCAACTGCGCTGACGGGATCGGTCGGGCTCCAAATCCCGACCGATCCGCTCAAAGATATTTCGTCGGGATCGCGGTGGTGAATTTCAGCTCTTCCATCGAGATCATCGAGTTCACATGCGAGAAATCGAGGCGTTCGATCATCCTTTTGTAAACCGCATCATAAGCGGCCATATCTGGCACCGTCATGCCACCGAACTTGGCCTTCCAGACGTAAAGGTGCCTTCCGACATCCCGTGTTTGCGGCACAGGTCGGCGCTCTTCGCGCCCGCCTCATGTTCGGTCAGAATCCCGATCATCTGCTCTTCTGTCTATCCTGATCGCTTCATTCTCCGTCCCTTCGTTAGGCCGGTCTCTAATTCCAGATGGAGGAAAAATCCCGTGGCAGGTCACCGCCAATACGCTCTTTGCTCTGGTCCGTGAGTTCGACATGCAGACCGAGGACTTGGGCGCGGTGATCCACGAAGCCATCCCGGCGACCGCTTACAGGCGGGACGGTGCGGAATGGGTGATTGAAACGCCCGATGGGACCGTGGGGGCACGTGCCGCCCTGGGTTGGCCCGAAGCGGAACTGGCCTTACCATTGACCGAGCCGCAACCCTTCCCGCTTCACGCGATCGTGAGGCGCGTGGCCCCTGCCTATCTCGCCTGGCTGAAACGCCAGGACCTGCGCGAACCCGACCTGTAAGGAGGATGCGATGAGCCCGACTGAAACCACCGTGCCGGAGGGCATGGATATCAACGACATCCCGATCCTGTTGCGACGCAGGATCGAGGCGATGATCCTGAAGCATGTGCTTGATGTGATCACCGAACGCTCGGGTCGCGAAGAGGGCGAAGCGGTGATCGGTGAAACCTGCTCGCGCTCGGCAATCGAACAGGGCGAACAGCTTGCCCAGGCACTTGGGCATGCACCCGATCTCGGGGATTTTGCCGATATCATGCCCAACTGGACGCGCGAGGATGCGCTTCGGATCGAGATGGTCGAGGCGAGCGAAACCAGGATGGATTTCAACGTCACCCGGTGTCGCTATTCCGAGATGTATCGCGAAATGGGGCTGGGGGACATCGGCCATCTGCTGTCCTGCAACCGCGATGGCGATTTCTGTATCGGCTACAATCCCGAAATCGAGCTGACCCGGACGCAAACGATCATGAAGGGCGCGTCGCATTGCGATTTCCGTTATCGGATGAAGAAGGACGCCTGACATATGGCCATCGAAAACCAGGTCTCCAAAGAGGTGGAGAGCCTGACCGCGTTTCGACGGGACGGTGATCTTCATCTTCCAACCACCCGAAGAGGGAGGAGCAGGTGCCAAGGCGATGATCGATAACGGCCTGTTCACATGCCGGCCAGGCATTCAATGTGGTGCCGCAGGATGTGACACTCATCTGTACGGTACGCACCCTGCATGACGGCGTTCGCAACCACATGAAGCGGCAAATGGAACCCATGGTGAAAAACACCGCTGCTGGTTTTGGCGGAGGTGCCGGCACAATGCGCCGTTCCGGAAAGGTCAGAGGATGAAATCCGTTTCCAGAAGGTCAGGGGTGTTGCTGAGATTGATGCGCATGTCGATCGTGCCGTCGCCATCCACATCGACAAGCACCCGCGCGGTGCCATTACCGGCCGCCACGAAACGCAACTCGGCATTGCCCGCGCCGGAAAACGCCCCTGATCCGATAAAGTCGATTTCATCGGCCACCGAGGACAGATCGATCCGATCCTCGCCCTGCTGGAAATCCTTGATCCGGTCGGCCAGCGCGCCGCGCTCGGAGGCATCGGCGCTGCGGAACTGAAAGACGTCACTTCCCGCGCCACCGAAGAGGAGATCGCTTCCGCGACCGCCAGAGATCAGATCGTCGCCCGCACCGCCCCGCAGAACATCATCGTCGGCATTTCCGAAAAGCCTGTCATCTCCCTTGCGGCCGACAGCGTGTCTTGTCCCCGGCCACCAAGAAACTTGTCATCACGCGCCCCGCCTTTCAGCATGTCGTCCCCGTCCATCCCCCGGACAGCGAATGGCCTGCTCTCGCTGCCCACGCGCCCGTCACCGACAGAAGTAAACACGTCATCGCCCCAGCCCAGGTTCACGGGGCCGGTAATTACACCGTGGTTCTCGATAAGGTCATGGTCACTGGATGAAAGAGCACCTTCGTTTCCAGTGAAGACCGAACCGGAGATCCTGCCGGTGTTAATCAGCTGGTCGATACCGTCGCCAAGCACGACATCGCCGATCAGTTCACCCTCGTTGCGGATCAGCGTTTCGATCTGGCTTGCACTGAATATGGAATACTCTCTGCCGCTTATCGTCCCGGTATTGAGGATCTCACGCAGATATTCGCGTTGGAGCACTTCACCGTCCAGCGTGACTGACTCGAACTGAAAGCCCTTTTGGCCGGTGAGATACACGCCGGCCCGGAGCCAGCCGTCATGCCCCTCAAGTCCGAACCCGGTGATATCGAACGCATTCTGGAATGTGCCGATATACGCATATTCGATGCTGCCCGCATCGGACTGCGTGGTAAAGTCGATCTTGGCCGGATATTTCGGGAGATCCGTCTCGATCACGCAATAGCAGATATTCCCCTCGCCAATCCCTTCGGAAAGTCCGCCCATCGTCATCACCTTGCAACTCGTCAAAAAACGGGATGCTGGTACCCCTGTTCCGATCGAATGTCCATTCAATTCCCGAAATGTCCGGGGTCACGCTCTCAGACGCGCGCCCTTGGGATCGAAGGCGGGCGCGGCGAGGATGCGGGCGCTGTGCGGGATGCCCAGTATCATCACGTTGACCTCGTCCCCGGGTCCGGCGATCTGCGGATTTGCATAGCCGATGGCGAGCGACTTGCCGACCGAATAGCCATAGGCACCCGACGTCACCCGGCCAACGGATCGGCCATCCGGCGTGAAAACCGGTTCGCCCCCGCTCGCATCGGCATCATGCGTGGCGTCGATTTCGAAAAAGCTCAGGCACTCGCGCGGGGCATTCTCCCTGATCGACAGATAGGCCGCCTTGTGCAGAAAATCCTTGTCCAGCCTGATCAGACCGTCCAGCCCGACCTCCTGCGGCCAGTATTCCTGGCTGTATTCGCGCCCCCATGATCCATAACCCTTTTCGATCCGCAGCGCCGCCAGTGCACGGCCGCCTACCGGGCCGCCACCGCATTCCCGGGCCGCCGCCAGCAACGCGGCGTAGAGCTTTACCTGATCCGCCTCGGCACAGTGAAGTTCCCAACCCAGATCGCCGGTAAAGGACACGCGCATCGCGAGGCATTCCACCCCGCCAACCTCGATGGTGCGCGACCGCATGAAACGGAAGGCGTCATTGGTCAGGTCTGCATTGGTCAGGCGCTGCAACATCTCGCGCGACCGGGGTCCCGCGACGTTGAAGCCCGCGATGCGGTTCGTGGCCACCTCGAACGTCGTCGCTTCGGGAAGTTCGACCATGTTGAAAAAACGCTGATGATACCGCTCGGCCATACCGGAGCCGATCATCATGTAACTGTCATCGCCCGTCATGGTGATGGTGAAATCGCCAGCGATCCCGCCGCGCACCGAGATCAGCGGTGTCAGGCAGGACCGACCGATTTCGGTCGGCACCCGGTTGGCGACCAGCGCGTCAAGCCAGCTTCGCGCGCCCGGCCCCTTCACCACGTAATTGGCAAAATTCGAAATGTCGATGATCCCGACATTCTCGCGCAACATCCTCGCCTCTCGCCCCACCGGTTCCCACCAGTTCTGGCGGGTAAAGCTGTTGCTGTCGGTGACGCCGGGTCTGTCTGCAAACCACAGCGGATGTTCCCAACCGCAATTCATGCCAAAGACGCAGCCCATCTCTTTCTGCATCTCATGGGCCGGGCGCACCCGCGCGGGACGGCCCGCGCTGCGTTCCTCGTTCGGGAAGTGGATGGCAAAGCGGTTGGCGTACTGATCCTTTACGCGGGCCGTGGTGAATGCCTTGTCCGCCCAGTCGCCAAAGCGGGCGAGATCCCAGGCAAACATGTCGTATTGCGGCTCGCCATCGATCATCCATTGCGCCGATAGCAGGCCCAGGCCGCCGGACTGGGAAAAGCCGGGGATGATGCCACCACACAGGAAGTAGTTCCGCAATTCGGGCACCGGACCCCAGAGCGCATTGGAATCGGGCGACCAGATCATCGGGCCGTTGATCACCCGCTTGACACCTGCGGTTTCGGCGCAGGGGACACGTTCGGTTGCACGGATGACGTTGTCCATGATCCGGTCGAGATCGTCGGGGAACAGGTCATGGGCAAAATCCAGCGGCGTGCCCTCTTGCGCCCAAAACCGCATGTCGCGCTCATAGGCGCCGATCAGGAAACCATTGCCTTCCTGGCGGAAGTAATATTCACCGTCGCGATCGGCAATAGACGGCAGACGGCGACCCAGCCGGGCGACCTCGGCAATGGTCTCGGTCACGAAATACTGGTGTTCGGTCGGTTGCAGAGGCAAGGTGAGACCGGCGAGTGCCGCGACCTCGCGCCCCCACAGCCCCGCCGCATTGACGACCCACTGAGCGTGGATATCGCCCTTTTCGGTGCGCACGATCCAGCTGCCGTCCGGTTGCTGATCGGTACCGATCACCGGGCAGAACCGCTCGATCTCGGCCCCCATCGCGCGGGCGCCCGCCGCATAGGCCATGGTCACGCCCGAGGGATCGACATTGCCGCCTTCGGGTTCGAACATGATGCAACGCACGTCGTCGAACCGCGCCAGCGGATGAAGCTCTTTTGCCTCTTCGCGACTGACTTCGTAGAAATTCAGCCCGTAGAATTTTGCCTTGGCCGCCTGCAACCGCAACTGGTGTTCCCGCTCCCTGGTCTGGGCCAGATAGAGCGAACCGGGCTGGAACACGCCACAGCCCTGCCCGGTTGCCTGCTCGAGTTCCTTGTAGAGGTTCATCGTATAGTGCTGGATGCGGGTGATGTTGTTGTTGTCATGCAGCCCATGGATATTGGCCGCGGCGTGCCAGGTCGAGCCGGAGGTCAATTCGTTCCGCTCCAGCAGGACAACATCGGTCCAACCGAGTTTCGCGAGGTGATAAAGGATCGAGCAACCGACAAGCCCGCCACCGATCACAACGGCCTGCGCATGGGTTTTCATCGAAATTCTCCTGTCGAACTGTCAAAAATATACCGTGGGGTGATGGCCGCACGGTCTCGGCTACTCCCAATAGACCCCGAGGTCGCGCCGGATCGCTTCGGTCTGCTTGATCCGCTCCTCGGCCGCGTCGCCCAGATGCGCAGCCAGCATGCTCATCATCGCTTCCAGCAGCACGACAGCGGGCGCATAGGACGGGAAGAAATGCGGACTGTCTGCGGGCAAGACGAAATAGTCGCTGGCAAATGCAAGGGCCGGGCAGGTATGCGAGTCGGTAATCAGCACGACATGGGCCCCACGCCCTGCCGCCAGTTCCGCCGCCCTGATGGGCGCGGCGGTAAACAGCGACTTGGAAATCAGGATGACAACGTCGTCCGCCGTCGCCGTGGACACAGCGCGCGACATCGACGTTCCATCATCTGCAACAAGCCGCCAGTTGTCGGTGATCCATACGGCCATTTCGTCGAGATACCTCGCGAGCGCCTGGGACATTGCACCCGCCAGAAGCCACACCCGCCGCGCGCCGGCCAGTTTTTCGACCACGCGCACGGTCTTTTGCATGTTGATCGAATTGACCAGCTCGGAGATATTCCTCAGATTTGCCTCGGCCTGCTGGACAAACAGCGCACCCGGACCGTCAGCCCCGAGGGTTTCGCACTGCAAATCGCGGGCCTTGTCGGCAAAACTCGCCCTGGGCGTCGTCAGCGCCACGCGGCACAGCGCGCGCACTTCGTCATGATTTCTGAGGCCAAGCGCACGGCTCAAGCGCGAAAAGGTCGTGGGAGACATCCCGCTGGAGGCCGCGACCGAGCGCAGGCTTTGCGTTGCCACGTCAATCGGGTTGGCGACGACGTAATCCGCAGCTTGCTGCAAACCCTCGGTAAGTTCGCCATACCGTGCGGACACAAGATCAGTGATGGATCGTCCATCCGCCATCGAATCGCTCCCTTTCGGGCGGTCATGTATGGCCATGTTACATTTGTTCTTAAAATTATCAAACTCAAAAACAAATGATCCCGCCACTGGCTTTCGGATACCGAAGGCTACCTGCAAAAGCGTCAGGTGCCGATTTGCCTGTCAGCGCGACGGAACAGAGCGTGTCCGGTGCCCGATCATTGCACAACCCGCAACACGGGCGCGGCGGCTGTCTGCCGTATGGCGCCA
The DNA here is from genome assembly GCF_041224545.1 of Sedimentitalea sp. XS_ASV28. Lineage (NCBI taxonomy): Bacteria > Pseudomonadati > Pseudomonadota > Alphaproteobacteria > Rhodobacterales > Paracoccaceae > Sedimentitalea > Sedimentitalea sp. XS_ASV28. Next base: position 51,489 of record NZ_JBGFGP010000108.1, read on the forward strand.
CCCACTCCGCAGGAGAAGCGCGTGGCGAATTGCAGGGCGGTGCGGATCACGACCGGGTCCATTCTGCCCCGGGTGATTTGATACACACAGTCCCGCGCCTCCGGCGTCTGATCGCGGCGCATGTTGTGAATCATGCCGATCAGCAGCCACTCGTCTCGGGTCACCGTGTGCTTGTCGTCGATGCACAGCGGATCCTGAAAGGTCAGCCCCTCGGTGCGGCAATGCAACAATGCCCTGACAAGCTTTTGCAGATGATACGCGACACTCAGACCAACGGATTCGTCCCATTGCTCCACCGCGATCACGAATGCCCGGTGCCAGCAGTGATGTTCCGGCTGAGTGAGAGACAGCACGAGATGACGTGCCATCGGCAAGACCGCCCGCTCGAAATCGTCGCATTGCAACTGGCTGATGTGCAGAACGTTGGGGCACGTTGTCATGGATAACCTGCTCATGCATTTCGCCGTTCTGGTTGCAGAGGGATGGGAAACAATCGGGTTACGTTTGCAGGCAGCGCGGCCTCTGACAGTTCGACAGTGAGAGAGGGACCAGCCGCTGTGGACGGGAACCGCAACTGAGCCTCGATTGCGCGTCTCAGAACAGGATTCAGACCGCTTCCGGCACGTTGCGCCTGATCGTCGGTCGCAAGCAGGAACCTGAGCGTATTCATCAGAGCGCCGCCGGTCTCGCCCGTTCGCTCGGGCCGCTCCCATCTTTTTCTGAAAACACGGTGGCGAGGCTTTTCAGCTGCTCCATCACATCGTCGGTCGGATTGCCTTCGCACAGCATGAGAAGTTGCAGACCCGCCCGCTCCGGCCGACCCTGCCGCGCAGAACGGATTGCGGTGATCAGCCGCCGTTCGTGTTCCGTCAGTATCTGCGAGCACACGGGACAGGTTGGTGAACTGAACGAAAACACCGATGACCGGCTTTCCCGCATCGCCTGCAGGACATGCATCAGACGGTGGGCGATCCGCACGCCATCCTTTTCGCCCCACATATCCTCTGCCGTCACGAAGCCATCAATCCATGCGCCATTCCCGGTCGGCGCAAAGCTCTGGCAGAACTTTCGGATGACGATCAGGCAGTTCAGGTCATCCGGTTCAAGGTCGGCGTGAATGACCAGGCTTTCCTTGTCTGAAAGTTGGCGCATGCAGGGGGTGTCGTTGAGTTTGCGGGAATGTCTCATGCAGGCTCCGGATGTCGGGTGTTAGTGAAATGCCGGGCGGATTTGCTTGCAAATGTGACTGGGCACGCCTTTCTTGACAACAAAAGTCAGATATAGCAAGCCCCTTCGACAGCGATATTCCAACGATGCGGCAACACGCAGGATTTGTGGAATATCTCGGCTTTTCACGCACGGATTTGAAAGCCGGAAAAGGACGAGCACGGTACGTGCAACGTCCTGGAGAATAACAATTGGGGTATTGTGATGGCCGGTTGCCACGCGCAACCGGGCCGTTCACCGATCTTGAACTGCGGACGCCCGACAAAGGCGCCCGCAGTTTTTCCGCAGCAACTGCGTCACAGCAAAGCGAAACCCAAAAGCGCAATTGCGGCGGCAATCAGGATATAGGGCAGTTGAGTCAACGCGTGATCCATCGGCTCGACATCCGTGGCGGTCGCAGAAAGCACGGTCGAATCGCCGTAGAAACACGCGTGGCTGCCAAATGCGCCGGCGGAAACCACCGCGCCAATCGTCAGGGCCGGATCGACCCCCAGTTCAGCGCCGAGCGGCAGCACGATCGGCAGCGCGATGGCGTACATGCCCCAGAAACTGCCGGTCGCGAAGGCGATCAGGGCGAGCGCGCCAAAGCAGATCGACGGCAGCAGGGCGGCAGACATGAAGGGACGCACGCTTTCGATCACGAGATCGGTCAACCTGAGCGTATCGTTCACGTCCTTGAGCATGAAAGACACGACGATGATGGCAATGGCAGGGAGCATTCCCTTGATGCCCTCCATGGCATAGTCGAACATCTGGTTGAACGTCAGAACGCGCTGAATACCATAGAAAACCAGCGTGATGACAAGCGCCGCAGAGACCCCCATCAGAATATCGATGCCGAACCACCACGTGAAGAACAGCAGGCTTGCAATGGGGACGACAAAGTTCCAGATGTTCGGGTCGCCCTTGAACTCGTGGTCGATCGTCAGTGCTCCGCCCCGCGCGGTGATCGTGCTTTCGCCACGTGCGGCCTTGTCCTCGGCCTTTTTCATCAGACCGATTGCCGGCACGACGCCAAGAGCGACAAGCGGTACAAGCAGAGCGGCGGCAATGGGATAGAGCATGTAGGGGATCGCCCCGATATAGGTGCGGAACCCTTCGCCATCGCCCGCAACGCCGTTGGCTTCCAGCAGACCGGAGACATAGACTGCCCATGTCGACAGCGGGATCAACACGCAGATCGGCGCGGCGGTCGTATCGACGATATAGGCCAGCATCTGGCGCGACACCTTGTGTTTATCCGTGAGGCCCTTCATCGACGACCCGACCGTCAGTGCGTTCAGGTAATCGTCGATGAAGATGACAAGCCCGAGCACCCATGTGGTCATCAGCGCCGACTTGCGGCTGCGAACAAACTTCACCAGCTTGCCGCTAAAGGCCTGCGCACCGCCGGAATGCACGATCAGATGCGTCAGCGCGCCAAACAGGCTGACCGCCAGCAATATCCAAATCATCGTGCCATCGGCGAGCACCGATTGCGCGCTTTCCAGCGTTTTCGACATGACATCGCTGGTGGCGATCATCGCATATCCGACGATCACGCCTGCGATCAACGGCTCCAGCGACCGCCGCGACCAAACCGCGAGCACGATCACCACCAATGTGGGCACCAATGCCAGAATTCCGGGATCTTCCACGTTCTCCTCCTCCTTTATTTTCGTCCTGGTCTCTTGTCTCAGGCCGGAACGGGGCGTCGTTTACGCCTGCCTTCCTGCATCAGCCTAGCGAAGCGGCCAATGAAAATTCAGTGACCTGTTGGGGTTAGGGATACTTCTTTAGGGGTACACGCAGACCGCGCGCTGCCGCCGCCATCGGTTGCGGGGCGGGCTGGTTCGGCAGTGATCTGCAACGTTCCGGCCGCCCGCGCGTTTACGTGATTTCGCGACGGATGTCGCCGTGACCGTCGCTGTACTCCGTTCTGGTGACTGTTTCAGGCAACCCGCCCTGACCTAGATTGTGCCCAGGACAGCGATTTGCCTGACAAGAGGAGGAGACGAGATGGGATATCCGGATTCATATTACGCAGCCACCGCAAGCGGTGCCGACGCGTTTCCGCCTTTGACAGAAAGCACCGAGGTCGAAACCTGCATCATCGGCGGTGGTTATGCCGGCCTCTCGACGGCGCTTGGACTGGTAGAACGCGGGCACAAGGATGTGGTCCTGATCGATGCGGAAGGTATCGGGTTCGGGTGTTCGGGACGGAACGGCGGGTTTGCTTTTGGCGGGTTCTCGCTGCATGAGCACGGCCTGATCAAGGCTGTCGGCAAGGAAAAGGCACGTGAGCTTTACGGCTTTACCACCGAGGGGATCGAACTCATCCGGCACCGCATCGGGAAATACGACATAGACTGCGATGCGATATGGGACGGCGTATTGCTGTGCAACTGGTTCAAGGACGAATCCATACTGACCGATCATCGGCGTTTCATGGCGGACAGTTTCGGCGTCGAACTGGATTACATCGCGCCGGATGAACTGCGCGAGACCGTGAAATCCCACCGCTATAACGGCGCGCTGGTCGAAAAGAACGCCTTTCACTTCCATCCGCTGAAATATGCTCTGGCCCTTGCCGCAGAGGCCGCAAAGCAGGGTGCGCGCCTATATTCGAATACCCCCGCAACGCAGATCAAGGCCGACGGACCGATCAAGGAGGTGCACACCCCGAACGGCACGATCCGGGCAAAACGCATCGTGATTGCTTGTGGCGGATATCTTGAGGGCCTCTACAAACCTCTGGCGCGAGCATCGTTGCCGATCTCGACCTATGTGATGGTGACCGAACCGCTCGGCGCGCGCCGGGATGACGCCTTTACCTGCCAACACGCGATCTACGATACGCGCTTTGCCTTTGATTATTATCGCCCGCTGGTGGACGGCCGGATCATGTGGGGCGGGCGCGTGGCCACGAACCTGACCGAACCGAAGAACCTCAGGGATCTGCTGTATCAGGATTTGCTCAAAGTCTATCCGCAGATGGAAGGCGTAAAAGTCGACTACGCCTGGCAAGGTTGGATGAGCTGGTCGGCCCACAAGATGCCTCAGATCGGCGAAGAGCGACCCGGAGTCTGGTACGCGCAAGCCTTTGGCGGCCACGGTGTCGCGGCAACGAACGTGACAGGTGACATGCTGGCCGCGGCGATTGCCGAAAACGACCAGCGGTATCGCAAGCTGGCGGACCGGTTCGGCCTGACCTCGACCTTCGGCCCCTTGGGAAAGATCGGAGCCGAGGTGACATATCAATACTACATGATGCGCGACCGACTGAAAGAGTGAACCGGCTCGGCCTGCGCATACGCGATCTCTGCAAAATGAAAGGAAGACACACATGGCGAAATTCATGCAAAAAATGCTGCCCGATGGTCCGGACGGAACACTGGAACAGGTCAGCCTGGTTGACCGCGCGAACGTCGTCTCGGGCGATCCCGATGAGCGCGCCGCGCTGTTCTTCAGCAAGAAGGGCGTGACGGCCGGCGTCTGGGAATGCGGAGCCTACAAGGAACGCATCGAAAACCGCCCGATCGAAGAGATGTGCGTTGTCCTGTCGGGCGAAGTCACGCTTTCGACCGACGATGGCGCGTCCGAGACCTACGGACCCGGAGACAGCTTTCTGTTTCGTCGCGGCTTCACCGGATATTGGGAAACCAGGGGCCGGTTCCGCAAGTATTTCTTTTCGGCATCATAAACGTTGTCACGAAACTGCCGCCCTGGCTGATCTCTCCGGGCGGGCGCATCCTCTGCAAAACCGAACCCCGTTTCCCCGAATTTACAGTTCATCAAGGCCCGTCACATGCAGCTTCACATCAATGCGGATCGCCTCTGGCAAAATCTCATGGACATTGCACAGATCGGGGGCACCACCAGGGGTGGATGCAACCGGCAGGCGCTCACCGATCTGGACATTAAAGGGCGCACCCTGTTCGCGTCCTGGTGCACGCCCTGCGGTTTTGACATCACCTACGATGCGGTCGGCAACATGTTTGCGCGGATGAAAGGCCGCGACGACACCTTGCCGCCGCTGGTCATCGGCAGCCATCTTGACACGCAGCCGACCGGCGGCAAGTTCGACGGGGTGCTGGGAGTGCTTGCCGGGCTTGAGGTCATGCGGGTTCTTTCGGAAAACGATCTCGTGCCGGAACGTCCGGTCGAGGTGGCCTGCTGGATGAATGAAGAAGGCGCGCGATTTGCCCCGGCTATGATGGGATCCGGTGTCTATTCGGGCATGGTTGGCCTCGAGGAGATCCGCGCATCGAAAGATCACGACAAGGTTTCGGTGGGTGAGGAATTGGATCGCCACGGTTACGCCGGCATGCCGCATCCGACCGACAAGATCATACACTCCTACCTTGAACTGCACATCGAACAGGGGCCGGTGCTCGAACGGGAAGACAAGACCATCGGTATCGTCACCGGTGCGCAGGGCATCCGGTGGTATGACATATCGATTTCCGGTCAGGAGGTGCATGCAGGTCCGTTCCCGATGGCGATGCGGCGCGACCCGGTTGCCGCCCTGCCCGCCCTGTTGCAGGGCGTCCGGGACATCGGCACGATCGACACGCACGCAAGGGCCACGATCGGGCAGCTGAACGCATCCCCCGGCAGCAGGAATGTGGTGCCCGGTGAGGTTTCGCTGACCGTCGATCTGCGCCATCCGAACGAAGACACATTGACCGAAATGCACAGCAGCCTTGAGGCTCTGCTCGAACGGCTTCAGAGGGATCTTGCGGAACTCGACATCCGATCGAACCTGATCTGGCACTCGCCTGTCGTCGCCTTTGACCCCACATTGATCGACGCCGTTCGCAAAGGGGTCGCCGGTCATGGCTACAGCCATCTGGATCTCGTGTCCGGCGCCGGACATGATGCCCTGATGGTGGCGCGGAAGGTTCCGACCACGATGATCTTCATCCCGTGCCGCGACGGGCTCAGCCATAACGAGGCCGAGCATACCGAACCGTACCAGGTCGAGGCGGGCGCCAACGTTCTCTTGAGTGCGGCCTGTAACATCCTCGGACTCAGCCCGACGTAGAGGTTTTCGACGCGAAATAGTGATAAAGCGGATCTTCGGAACTTGTCGGCGGGGCCGCCATCACCGCAGAAAGAAACAAAGAGAGAAGCTCGCCCTGCGAGGCGATGTTGAGCTTCTGGTAAACCCGACGACGGTGAACCTTTATGGTTTCGGGGCTGTTATCGAATTCCCGTGCGATGGATTTGCTGGAATGACCCTGCAGGATGAGGCGCACGATATCGGATTCGCGCGGGCTGAGAACGCTCTTGCCGAACGCCTTGAAGGCCGCTTCCAGCTGCGCGGCCAGACGCCCCGTACCGTCGGTCTGGACCGGTGTCAGGCGCGTCCAGTGCCGCTTTATCAGCGCGTAGATCGCCGGCAGTGCCAGGGAAAGACGCCAAGGGTTGGTGCCATGCCCGGTTTCCTCTGCGCCCATGGAAATGCAGATCGCGGAACTCTCGCCGATATGGACCAGAATGCCACATTCATCCTGAAGCCCCATATCCCTGTAAAAAAGCTGATAATACTCGCTCGTCTTGAAGTTGTCCGGCGCGATATCGCCCAGCAGCAAGAGTTCGTCGCCGCGATGTTCCCTGAACCGCTGAAAGAAAGGATCGAGAAAATACGCGACCTTCAGATACATCTCCAGCGCCTTGAGATGGCGTTCGCTTGAATGGTTCGAATAGAGTTCGACAATCGGGTCACGGTCGAAAAACGCGGTCAGGTAGACTTTTTCGGCCCCGACAAGTTCCATGCACAATTGGCAGATCAACTCGGGAAATCGCTCGGTGCCGACCGCATTGATACAGGCCGCAAACCGCGCGAAATCCTCTTGGCCGAAACGCGCATCCGCGATGTCGTGATGTTGCATGCTGCCCTTCCTTTATGCCGCAGCTTATCGGTTTGATTTATTTTCACAATCAAAAGCAAATGCACCCGGCAGCGATGCGAAAAACAGTTGTGCCCGCAGGAGTCGGCCGGAAAACCACCAGTTCTCGACCAAGGCAGATCGGGCGGCATCCGGAGCCGGCACCGCAGGCAAAACTGCCGGAAAGGCGTGGCTCGGGCAGATCGTATCGTCAGCTGCCCGGCGCCGCTCCGATCGACTCACGTTCGATGAGGTTCGTCGGGATCTGCAGCTTGCGCGGCGCGCTCGTGCTGCCGTTCAGCCGTTCGATCAGGCACTCCGTCGCCCGCGCACCGAAGCGATAGGTCGGCTGATCCACCACGGATACGGAGGGCGAGGCAATTCTCGTCCAATCCGCGTCAAACCACGAAACAAAAGACAGGTCCCGCGGTATTCTGATACCGGCGCTGGCGAGCGCGCGGAATACATCCGCACCAATGATGCTGTCGGAAGCGAGGACGGCGGTGATACGTGGCTGCCGCTTCAAGAGCGTGGCAACGATGCCGAAGATCCTGTCTTCGTCGACGGCATTGGTAAAGATCAGCTGCTCCGGCTGCGCGACCCCCGCCTCTCGCGACGCGTCTACAAAGCCACGCAGACGTTCGCGAACCGCCGAAATGGGAACACCGCCCAGATTGTCACCCTGCAGGACCGGATCGGTCAAGGCGGTGACATAGGCGATTTCGCGGTGCCCGTGATCCTGCAACCGTCGCATCACATGCCGCGCCGCGTCGTAATCCGCGCCGTAGACCGCATCGGCATCGAGAGCAGCAAGATCACGATCAAGCGTCACGACGGGCGTGCCCGAAGCGATTGCGGTCTCGAGATGATCGACAACCCGGGAATCCGTCGGCGCAACGATGAGTCCCGCCACGCGCTGGCGAAGGAGCACGCCAACCATTTCCCGCTCCTGTTCCACGGCTTCGCTCGAATTCGTGATGATGACATTCAGGCCCGCCGCCCTGGCGGTATCGGATATGCCTCGCACCGCCTTGCTGAAAAATGCGTTCTCGATATCGCCGACGACGACGCCGATCAGACCCGTGCGACCGGTGCTCATCGAACGCGCAAGATCGTTGCCCACGTACCCCAGTTGCGCCGCGGCACGGTTCACCGCTTCGCGGGTACTCTCGCTGGCCACGCCATAGCCGCCCAGCACCCGCGCCGCAGTTGCTTTCGATACTTTCGCGGCGCGCGCCACGTCTGCGACCGTCACAGAGCCAGTGTTAGACTTCATCCCGGGATCATCTGCTCGCTTTTCCGCATCTGTAACAAAATCGTTGACGCGAATCAAAACATTCCTGACAAATACATCTATTGAGACCGGTCTCATGATCTTCAGAATGCATTGACACCGGTATCATAATAGGTCGGTTCGCGCAGCTCACAGACGCGCCCTGACAGCAACAACAGTGGAGACTTATCGACATGATGCCCCCATTTATTTCTCATGCCGCGAAGACCGCAGTCGCGACATTCTGCGCCGCGGCACTTCTTTCCGCGACGGGCTCCCGGGCCGACGAGAACCCGTATAACCTGATCACACCCGGCACGGTCAGCGTGGGGTCGCTCGGCGACGCAAAGCCCTACGCCTTTACCAGCGCCACCGGCGAGTTCTCCGGCTTTGACGTGGAATTCCTCAAGAACGTGCTCGGACGGTTGGGCTTCGAAGAAGATCAAATTCTGTTCACGGGGCAGGAATTCGCTGCCCTGCTGCCTTCGGTGGCCAACGGGCGCTTCGATATTGCCGCGGCCGCCATCGGTATCACTGAACAACGCGCCAAGGTGGTCGATTTCACCAATGGCTACCTGGCGGGCTATCTGACGGTCCTGTCCGCCGACGATGACATCGGCGAGGACGTGGCAACGCTTGAGGGCAAGCGCCTTGGCGTGGTGCAGGGCACGTTGCAGGAACTCTATGCCAAAAAGAACTTCGACGGCGCCGCCATCGTGCAGTTCCCTGACAACAACACCGGCGTTGCGGCGCTCAACAATGGGACGATAGACGCCCATTTTCTCGATTACGAGGCGGCGAAGACCTATGGCGAACGCTATGATCTCGCGCTCAAGATCAACATTCCCTCATTCGATGCGCCGGCCGGCTTTGCGGTGCAGCCTGGCAATGACGCCCTGCGCGATGCGCTGAACGAAGCGATGCAGGCGGCCATGAACGATGGCACCTGGCGAGAGCTCTACCAGCAATGGTTCCCCGGTTCGCCCATGCCGGAACAATATCTCCCCAAGGACGGCTGACGCGGTCGTTCTCGCGGTCGCCACCCTCCCCGGCGGCCGCACCCTTGAATTCGTGACCGGGCAAAGCGCCCGAGGAGACCTTCCGCATGTGGCTAGAAAACCTCCGCCGAACCTTCCTTGACTGGGAGGCGATGGCCGAAATCCTGCCGATCATGATGACGACCGGCCTGAAGAACACGCTGATCCTCGCCTTTGCTTCGACGGTGATCGGTATTCTGATCGGCATCATTCTGGCGGTCATGGGCATTTCACGGTCACTCTGGCTGCGCGTGCCAGCCCGGATCTATACCGACATCTTCCGGGGTCTCCCCGCCATCGTCACCATCCTGCTGATTGGCCAGGGACTGGCCGGACTGGGCCGGGACCTGTTTGGGCCCTCTCCCTATCCCCTCGGCATCCTGGCCCTGAGCCTGATCGCAGGCGCCTATCTGGGCGAGATATTTCGCGCCGGCATCCAGAGCGTGCCCACCGGACAGATGGAGGCATGCCGCGCGCTGTCCATGAGCTACGGGCAGGGAATGCGGCTGATCGTGATTCCGCAGGGCATCCGGCGCGTGTTGCCGGCCATGGTCAACCAGTTCATCGCAAACGTGAAGGATTCCAGCCTGATCTATTTCCTGGGGCTGCTGGCGTCCGAGCGGGAAATCTTCCGCGTCGGTCAGGACGCCGCCGTGGTGACAGGCAACCTCTCTCCGCTGCTGCTGGCGGGTATCTTCTATCTCGCGATAACGGTCCCGCTGACCCATCTGGTGAATTATTTCGACCACCGTCTGCGCACCGGGAAATCGCCGCGGCGCGTGCAACCGACCAGCGGACTTGAGGAGGTCGAGGAACTGAGCAACGTCCGTCACGAGAACAATGACGCGACGCGGTTCGATGGTGGCAGCCTGTCGATCAAGGGGCTCCGGCTCTCCTACGGGCAACTCGAGGTGTTGCGCGGGATTGATCTCGAGATCCCGCAAGGCTCTGTCACCTGCGTCATCGGGCCGTCAGGTTCAGGCAAATCCACCTTGCTGCGCAGCCTCAACCGACTGGTCGACATGAATGCGGGCGAAGTACGGCTCGACGGCGTCGACATCCGCAGCATGAAACCGGAACGCCTGCGCGCGCGGGTCGGGATGGTGTTTCAGCATTTCAACCTGTTCCCCGATCACACGGCACTGGGCAACATCATGCTGTCGCTGACCAGGATCAAGGGGATGAGCAAAGACGAGGCGCGGCGGATCGCCGAAGCCCGCCTCGCCGATGTCGGTCTTCAGGGGCGGGGCGATCATCGTCCGAGCAGCCTGTCGGGCGGGCAGCAGCAACGCGTCGCCATCGCCCGGGCCCTCGCGATGGATCCGGAGGTCGTGCTGTTCGACGAAGTGACCAGCGCGCTCGACCCGGAACTGGTCAAGGGGGTACTCAACCTGATGGCGGACCTTGGACGCCGCGGCATGACCATGGTTGTCGTGACACACGAGATGGGTTTTGCCCGGCAGGTCGCTGACCAGATCGTTTTCATGGACGAGGGTCAGATTGTCGAACAGGGTCCACCCGAAGAGCTGTTCACCAATCCCAGGACCGACCGGCTGAAAAAGTTCTTCGCCGAAGTTCTCTAAACTGACAATTTCAGGAAACGCATCGATGACCAATCTCTCGTGGGGCATTCTCGGCACGGCGGGCATCGCCCGCAAGGCCATGTTGCCGGCTCTTCAATCTGCCGAAGGCTGCCGCGTCGTGGCGATCGCATCACGCGACGCCGCGCGTGCGCAGGCTTTCGCCCGGGATTTCGATATTCCCCGATATCATGCAAGTTACGAGGCGCTGCTCGCCTCTCCCGAGATCGACGCGGTTTATATCCCGCTGCCCAATCACCTGCACGTTCCCCTGACCCTGCAGGCGCTCAGGGCCGGCAAACACGTGCTTTGTGAAAAACCGCTGGCCCTCACCCTCGCCGACGCGGAACAGGTTGCCGAGACCGCACGACAGGCGGACAGGTTCGTGGCCGAAGCCTTCATGACGCACCACCATCCGCAATGGACAAGTGCAAGAAAACTCGTCCGCGCCGGCAGGATCGGCCACCTCACTGCGGTTCAGGCGTTGTTTTCCTACGCCAATCACGATCCGGAAAATGTGCGCAATCAGGCGGATATCGGCGGCGGCGGTCTTTATGACATCGGCTGTTACGCGCTGGATACCGCGCGATTTTTCTTTGAACAGGCACCGGAGAGCGTCGCCGCCATAATGGAGCGCGATGCCGTGTTCGGCACGGACCGGATTACAACCGGGGCAGCGCGTTTCGCGGGCGGTGGACAGCTCGGCTTTACCGTGAGCACGCAATCCGCGCTGGTGCAGCAGCTGACGCTGCTGGGCACGGACGGCTATCTGGTGTTTGACGCCCCATTCAATTGCCCCGGCGATCATCGCGCGCGGCTCGCCATCGATCCGGGCACCGACCTGCTGGGCACCGGCCGCGAGATTCAGACCATGCCACCCGCAGACCAATACCGGCTACAGGCCGAAGCATTTGTCCGGCAGGTACGCGCGCGCGATGGCTGGGCGGCTGCCCTGGACGAGATACGCGGAAATGCAGCGGCCCTTGAAGCCACAACGCGCGCCGCACGAACCGGGGTCTGGGAACCGGTTGCAGAAACGAAACCCATCGCAGGAGTTGCCTGATGTCTTCTTCCAACCTTCAAATCGAAAGCGCCGTGATCATCGGCGGAGGTATCTTTGGTGTATCGACCGCCGTGCAGCTGGCCCGCATGGGGGTCGCCGTGACTCTCATCAATGACGGGCCACTGGCCAATGGCGCCTCGGGGCGCTCGCTGGCCTGGCTGAACTCGTCCCGCCGCCGGTCCATTCCCTATCACCGACTGCGGCAGGCCGGCATGGAACGCTATCGCAGCCTGTCCGACCGGCATCGTGGTCCCGACTGGCTGCGTTTCGATGGCGGTCTGACATGGGATGCGGCGGACGACGGGAACGAGATCGCCGATATCTATCGGTATGAGCGCAATCTGGGCTACGAAGCCGTGTTGCTCGGCGGCGCGGACGTCGCGACATGCGTGCCGGGGGTGAACGGCGCGGCGGTTACCGAGCCGGGGGCGATTCTCAACCCGAACGAGGGCTGGGTCGAACTGCCGGCGCTGATCGCGCTGCTGGCCGAGGAACTGCGCGCCAAGGGCGGCGAGATCGTGACCGACGCCGGCCCCGCCGAAGTTCAGGTCCGCAACGGGCGCGCGCGGGGCGCCAAAACATCTGACGGGCGCAGCTTTGACGCGGACGTCACACTTGTTGCCACCGGCCCTGCGGTGCCGGTCATGGCCGCCGAGTTGGGGATTCAGGTGGATGATGCGACGCCCGTCGCGGTCCTGGTCGAGACGCACCCGGTGGATCACCCTTTGCGCGCTGTTCTGAATACCCCGCGCGTGGCCGTGCGTCCGACCGCGACAGGCGCATTCTTTCTCGACTCGGCCTGGCCCGAGGACGAAGTTCGTCAGCAGCCCGATGGCAGTTATCAGGTCGAGCAATGGGTCATTGACGGGTTGATCGAGGAAGCGAAAAAGGTGCTGGATCCCGTGCCTGCGCTCGAAGTCGCGGCAGTACATTACGGACCCAAGCCAATTCCAGGTGACGGCGAGCCGGTTTTTGGCGAGGTGACCTCCCTGCCCGGCTGCTACCTTGCCTTCTCGCACAGCGGCGCCACGCTCGGGCTGATCGCCGGCGAGCTTCTGGCCGAAGAAATGGCGCTCGGCCTGCGCCACGAACTCCTGGAGCCCTTCAGGCCGGAACGGTTCACGCGCTGAAACGCCGGGTTCAAGGCGTTGTCGCAATCGGCGGCTGACCCGCGGGTAGCCGGCGCGCCGGTTCATATGGCTGAAACGGATCCCCGAACGATCAGTTTGGTCGGAAAGACATGGTGCTGCGGCTCGGATTGGTCGCCGCCTATCCGTTGCAGCAGAATTTTCGCCGCCAGCGGGCCGATCCGGTCAATCGGTTGTGCGACTACCGTGATCTGGGGGTCGGTGAAGGTCGCGAAATCGAAATCGTCGAACCCCACGAGCGAGACATCTCTCGGCACGCTCAACCCCATGCTGCGCAGGGCAATCAGAGCCCCCGTGGTCATCAGGCTGTCAACCGTGAACAACGCCGTCGGAGCCGGCGTCTGTCTGAACAGCCTGATCGCGGTCTCGACGGCATGTTTGGTCGTCGAAGAGGAGACGGCAATCAGACTCTCATCGCTTTCGATCTCGTTCTCCTGAAGTGCCTGGCGATATCCGGCCAACCGCTCGCGCGCTGTGAATATCCGCGCTTCATCTCCCAGGAACGCGATCCTGCGATGTCCGTTGGCGACAAGATAGTTCACGGCTTCGCGGGCACCGCCGTTGTTGTCGACCACGATGCTGTCGCACCCGATTGTCCCCGCGCGCCGGTCGATCATGACGATCGGCGTGCCTGCCGCGGCCAATTCCCGGAAGTGCTGCGTCTCCTGCTCCGACGTCGGTGCCACGATGAAACCGCGAACGCTCAGGCTGCGAAGGTTCTCCAGCACCGCCCGCTCCTGCTCGAGATCTTCCTCGCTGCAGGCGATCAGCAGGTTGTGGCCCTGGGGTCTGAGGCTCCGATCCAGGTCATGGGCAATCTGGGCGAAGAAGGGATTCTGCACGTCGCCGGGGATGAACCCGACAAGGGGGAGTTCTCCGCGCCTCAGCGCCTGTGCCACCCTGTTGTGCCGATAACCGAGACGTTGGGCCGCCTCGCGCACCCGCTCGGATACCGCCCCGCCGACATAGCCATAATTGTTCAACGCCCGCGCCGCCGTCGCGCGCGACACCTTGGCCTCGGCGGCAACATCCTTGATGGTAACAGTCTTGCGTGACACGGACGGGACCTTTCACTTGGAGCAGCGTTTCCCAGCACGTACTGGCACGCCCACAGCAAAAGTGCCAAGCAAAAGCGCCGCGAATCGTGGCAACTGCCGATTTGTGTGGCGCTTGGCAGTGCCTGTCCATACACTCAACCCATATCTCTTATCCCACTGTGCATAAAAGAAAACTTCCGAAACGAATTTTTCTTGCCAGGTTTTGTGCGATATGGCAGCGTATATATATGAGATCGGTATCACATGCGAGTCGCAGCGATGCCGTCTTTTTTGAGATTGATATGAGATCGGTCTCATTCAGTGAATACGGACCGGAACATCGCCCGGCGCACGCCGTTGAAAAGGCGCGGACACGGGAAAGAGTCACCAAGAAGGAATCGTAAGAACATGTTGAATTTTGACCGCGACCGATACCTGTCCATTCAGAGCGGCGCACTTCGGATTGCCGACGAACTGCATGGCCTCGTGGGCGAATTGCTGTCTTCGGGGGTCGAGCGGGTGTTCTTCATGGGCACTGGCGGTGTGCAATTCCTGACACAGCCGGCCATTGAACTGGCGACACGCTATTCGACCTTTCCGGTCAGCGGGCAGATGCCGGCACAGGTTGTGCTGGCTCCGCCGGCCGGATTGAACGAGCGCGCGCTTGTCGTGCTGCCATCGCTGTCGGGCACCACCAAGGAAAGCGTCGAATTGCTGAGTTATCTCAAGTCGGTCGGCGCGCGTACCCTGTCTCTTACCGGTCATGCCAACACACCCTTGGCGCAGGGCGCGGATTACAATTTCACGAATTTCGCCGAAGACGACACCTCCTCCGAGATGTTCCATCTGCAATCGCTTCTGCTGGTGCTGAGCATCCTAGACGCGCGCGGCGAGATCGGAAATTACAACGAAATCGTCGCCGAACTGCAACGCTTGCCCGGGCTGCTGGCCGATGCGAAAGCCGCGTTCGAAGACGAGGCCGCAACCCTCGCCGAAACGATCAGGGATGAAACCTATCACATCTTCACCGGCGCCGGTTCCGCCTGGCCTGCGGCACATTATTACGGCATGTGCATCCTCGAAGAGATGCAATGGATCCGCACGCGACCGGTGCACGCCTCGGATTTCTTTCACGGGACACTGGAACTGGTTGAACCGGGCGTCAGCGTGTTCTTGCTGAAAGGCGAAGACCCGTACCGCCCCCTTGCCGAGCGGGTTGAGAAATTCGTTCCCCGCTACACCGACCGGCTGCGGGTGATCGACACCGCAAAGACCGACCTGCCCGGCATCAGCAATACGGTGCGTGCGATGATATCGCCGGTGGTGCTTGCGAGCCTGCTCGAACGACTGAGCGCGCATCTCGAAGTGCTCCGGGAGCATCCGCTGACAACGCGGCGTTATTACAAGCGTGTCGAGTACTGACCTTTCATCGACCAAGCATCAACAGGGAGTCAGACAATGAACAATACATCGAAAATGACAGCAGCGCTGTGGACAGGTGCGATGGCCCTTGCCACAGCGCAGACCGCAGCCGCGGGCGACCTGGTCAAGGCCGATCCGACGGCTCCGGTTGAATACAGCGGCACCTTGTCAATCATGACGAAATTCGGGTCGCAGCATCTGTCGCCCTTCTTTCGCGACATCGTCGAGGATTATCAGAAACTGCATCCCGAGGTTTCCTTCGAACTCATCCAGGAAACCGACGACAGCGTGAAGGGCAAGACCAAAACCCTGGTGGCGACCAACTCCCTGCCCGACATCTTCTTCAGCTGGACCGGGACCTGGGGACACAACTTCGTTCGCGGCAATCGCGCCGTCGATCTGACTCCGGTGATCGGCAAGGGCACCGACTGGGGCAAGACCTTCAGTCCTGCCGCGCTCGAAGCCTTTGTCTGGAACGACCGGAACTTCGGTGTGCCTCTCTATCTGGACGCCAAGTTCATGGGATATAACAAACGCATCTTTTCCGATCTCAACATCGAAAAGCCCGAGACCCTGGAACAGTTGCTCGCGGCTTGCGACACGATCTCGGAAAGCGGCATGACACCGATTTCCTTCGGCAACAAGAACGCTTGGCCAGCCGTGCATTATGCCGGTCAACTGCTGGTATACAACGTGCCGGTCGCCACGTTGGAAAAGGATTTCGATCCCAAAACCGCCGAATTCACCGATCTCGGCTATGTCACCGCACTGACGCAATTTTCGGAACTTCAAAACCGCTGCATGCGCGACGCCCCCAACGGGATGTCCTATCAGGCGGCAATTCAGGCGTTCAGCGACGAACGCTCGGCGATGTACTATCAGGAAATTCTCGAATTTGACGGATCCGCGAACGATGAGACAACCCTGAAACCCGAGGATTTCGGATATTTCATCCTGCCCACGCCGGAAGGTGCCAAGGGCGATACCAATGCCATCGAGGGGGCGCCCGAGGGCTACATGGTGAGCGCGTCTTCGGCGCAGATACCGCTGGCAATCGACTTTCTGAAATTCCTTACCTCACAAGAGGTGGGCAAGGTGCTTTCCGCATCGCCCTATGGACAGCCAAGCGCCGTCATCGGCGGCTCCGACCCGGACGCGATGAACGCCAACGTCGTCGCCGGCATGGCCGATATCGACTCGGCCAGTTACCTGATGCCATGGCTGGACACGGTAAATCATCCGCGTGTCGCGGCGGCATGGCTGGCTGGCCTTCAGGCGCTCGTCGGTGGCTCCAAATCTCCCGAAGAGGTCATCATCTCGGTCCGCGAAACCGCCGAAGCCGTCGGCGGCTGATCGGTTCCCGCGATGGTCACTACAGCAGAGCATCCGACCCGTGGCGCCGCGACCGACCGTGCCACGAGCGGGGAGTTGCGCCGCTCCGGATTGCGGCGCCGCATCGCCGGGCTGATATCGCTACGCTGGGTCCTGCTCGCGGTGCTGCTGATCGGGGTGCTGATCTACGTGCCCATCGTTGACAATTTCCGTGTCAGCACCACCAATCGCGACATCTTCACCGGCGAGACCACCAATGTCGGCCTCGCCAATTACGAGCGCCTGCTGCAGGATCCCGTCGTCTGGCGCGCGCTGCTGAACAATACGCTCTACGCGCTGCTGTCGATCATTTTCCAGGTGTTCGGCGCTTTCCTTCTGGCAGCGATGATCGAGGGCCTCAGGAGCAAACGGGCGCGCAATTTCTGGCGTGCCATGTACTTCATACCCTCGGCAATTTCGACCACCGTGACCGGGTTGCTCTTTTACTTCATCTACCAGCCTGACGTGGGGCTGCTTGACGCCGGGCTCCGCGCGATCGGTCTCGGGGACTGGACCAGACCGTGGCTCGCGCTCGAGGAAACCGCAATCTTCGGGATCATCGCGATGAGCCAGTGGCAAGGGTTCGGATATTCCACCCTTCTCTTTTCGATCGCCATTCAGAAAATTCCGCGCGAACTTTATGACGCGGCAATCATGGACGGGGCCGGCCCGATCAGACGGTTGTGGAGCATCACCTTTCCGATGTCGCGCGAGATGACCGGCCTGATGGTGATCGTCACGATCACAGGGGCATTTCAGGTCTTCAACGAAATCATGGTGATGACCGCGGGCGGGCCGAATAACAGCAGCCAGGTGCTCGGCACGTGGCTCTACCAGCAGGCGTTCATTCAGAACGAATTCGGCTATGGCGCGGCAATTGCCGCGGTGATTTTCGTGGTCACCATGCTCACCGGCGCTGCGCAGGTCTGGTACACCGCGAAACGAAGGGTAAAATTATGACCGTCGGAACCGGCAACCCTCCGAGCGAGTCCGCCCTTTTCTGGAGCGCGATCAGCAAATCCTTTGTCTATTCGTTGCTGGTCTGCCTCGGCGTCATCGTGCTCTATCCCCTGTTGTGGATGGCGGCGAGCGGCTTCAAGACCAACACACAGATTTTCAACGCGCCCTTTGCCATGCCCCTGAGTTGGAGCCTGGAAAACTATATCGGCGCGTGGAATGAGGGCGTGCGCAGTTTTCTCGTTTCCAGCCTGATCGTTACCGCCACCTCGGCGTTCTGCACTGTGATGATCAGCGCATGGACAGCCTATGGCCTGACCCGCACGCGGATGCCCGGCAAGCCGCTGATCACCGCTTTTATTCTCGGCGGTCTCATGCTCAGCCCGACCGTCGCGCTGATCCCGCTGGTGCGCATGATGCAATCGGTGGGTCTCTACAACACGCATTGGGCGCTGATCCTGCTCTACACCGCCTTTCGCATTCCGTTCACGACCTTCCTGATCCGCGCTTACATGCTGGAACTGCCTTCTGATCTCGATGAAGCCGCCCGCATGGATGGCGCTTCGGAAGGGCAGATCTTCTGGCGCATCATGCTGCCGCTGTGCAGGCCGATCATTGTCTCAAGCGTGATCCTCCACATCCTCTTCGCATGGAACGAATACCTCTTCGCAATGATCTTTACCAACGCGCAAGAGGTACAGACCCTGCCGGTGGGCCTCACCTCGCTGATGGCCAAACATGGGACAGACTATGCTCAGGTCTTTGCCGCCATGACCATTTCGGCGCTGCCGATCGTGCTGCTGTTCTTTGCAATGCAGCGCTATTTCGTCCGCGGTCTCACAGAAGGCATCGGCAAATGAAACCCACCGCAAGTAATGATTTGGCGGCGCGCGTTGCGTCGCGGCTGGCTGGCGCGGATTTCGCGGTCACGCAGTGCCGGCTGAATTGTTCCCTGCCCCCGGGACCGGGCAAGATCATGCTTTGGCCAATCGCACCAAATCCCGGCGCATCAGGGGCCTCGGCATGAGCGCAGGAGAAAGTCCGCGCCTGATCGCCGTCGGCGACAATTGCCTGGATGTCTACATCGACAAGAATACGATGGCGGTTGGCGGCAACGCGCTCAACGTGGCGGTGCAATGGCATCGCGCAGGTCGCAATGCGCGCTATTTCGGTGCCGTCGGAGACGATGCAGAGGCCGACATCCTGCTCGACGAGGTGGCGCGCGCCGGATTGCCGGTAGAGGATGTCGAGCGCCGCGCCGGCAAAACCGCCGTCACCCTGCTGCGCGAGACCAACGGGGACCGTCACTTCCTGCTCGAGGATCTCGGTGTCGGTCAGGATTATCTGCCCTCTGACGAGCGTTTCACCGCGCTTGCGGGGGCCGACTGGGTTCATCTGGGCACGCATTCCAATCCGGAACTGGTGCGTCGGCTGGTCTCGAACCGAATCCCCTTTAGCATAGATGTTTCGACCCGCCCCTTGGATCTCGAATTGCGAGGCGCGCGGCTGGTCTTTGCCTCCGGCCCAGAAGACACCGCCCGTCCGGTCGCGCCTCTGGTCGAGGCACTGCTGGCGGCCGGCGCGCAGCGCGCCGTTGTGACCTGTGGAGGGCGCGGCGCGTTCTATGGCGACGGCACCGCATTTCATGCCGTTCCCGCGCGCCGGATCCCGGTCCTTGATACCTGTGGTGCTGGCGACAGTTTCATAGCGCGCTTCATCGACGCATTCTGCATCGACGGCCATGACCCTCTAGACGCCATGACCGCCGCCACCCAAGCCGCCGCAGATACCTGCCAGCACAAAGGCGGCTTTCCACAGGATCTGCGTGCGGCTCCGGATTGGATCCGCGCGAAATACGCCGACACGATCAATGCCACGAAGGAGAGTTTCTGATGTCCGCGATCACCATGCGGCGACCCATTCAGGCGGCGCCGGAAGATCGGTCCTTCTGGTTGCAGGACATCGAGGCGACCGCGGCCACCAAACCGCTGGACGGCGACATAGACGCCGACGTCGTGATCGTCGGTGGCGGATATACCGGGCTCTGGACCGCACTCCGTCTGGTTGAGATGGCGCCCGATACCCGCGTCTGCGTGATCGAGGCCGGGTGCTGCGGGTCGGGCGCGTCGGGTCGAAACGGCGGACAGGTGCACAGCTGGTACGCCGAGATCGACACGCTGGCCGAGGTGGTCGGAGACGCCGAAGCCCGTCGGCTCTGCGCCGCGTCTGCAGAGGCGATCGAGGAATTGGCAACGCTTCAGATCTCCGGAGCGATTGATATGGATCTGAGGCTCGATGGCTGGCTCTGGACTGCCAGCTCCAAGGCTCAGGAGGGCGCGTGGACACGGGCCGCCGCCGCAACCGCCGCTGCCGGAGTGCGGCGGTTCCGGAGCCTGAGTGCCGGAGAAATCGCGAGACGCACAGGATCGTCAGCCTCTTACGCAGGCATTGCCGAAGACCGCGCCGGGAGCGTACATCCCGCCAAGCTTGCAATGGGTCTGCGCGATCTGGCCATCGCCAATGGCGTCAGGGTGTTCGAGGAATCGCCGGTACGCCGGATCGTGCCGGGCGCGCGCTGTTCCGTCGAGACCGACCGGGGCGCACTGCGGACGCCAAAGGTGGTTCTGGCTGCGAATGCCTGGCTTGCCGGTATCCCCGCGTTGCGCCGGTACATGTTCGTGGTGCAGAGCCAGATCATCGCCACCGAACCCTTGCCAGACAGGCTCGATGCAATCGGTTGGAAGGACGGGGCCGCAATCTGCGATTCACAGCGGCAGGTCTTGTATTATCAACGCAGTTCCGCCGGGCGGGTGATCTTCGGACATGGCAGCGGCAAGATCGCCTTTCGCGACGATTTCGGCACTGAGTTCAACCGAAGCCGGGACCGGGGGCAGGTCAATCGTACCGAACTGGCGCGGGTCTACCCCATGCTCGGCGACGCCCGGATCACCCATGACTGGGCCGGCCCGGTGGATTGCACCTCTGATCACATGCCAATCTTTGATCGTCTTCCCGGCCATCCGAATATCTTTTTCGGTCTCGGATTCAACGGCACCGGCATCGCGCAGACCCCTGTTGCCGGACGTATTCTGGCCAGCCTCGTGCTGGGGCGTGCGGATGAATGGGCGCAAAGCGGGCTCGTGGGTCTCGCTCGTCGCAAGGTGCTGCCGCCCGAACCGATCCGGTATTGCGGCGCGCGTATCATACGGGCCGCGGTGCGCCGCCGAAACGCGGCAGAGATCGCCGGACACCGTCCCGGACGGCTCACCCGATTTCTTTCGGACCTCACACCGGGCAACGGCTGACGCCGCTATCCCCCAATCCAGGAGGCAACCGCCATGGCAGAGATGACGCTTCACCAAATCCGCAAGACCTATGGCGGGCTCGAAGTCCTGCACGGCATCGATCTTGAATGCGAAAAGGGCGAATTCATGGTTTTCGTCGGCCCATCCGGCTGCGGAAAGTCCACTTTGCTGCGCTGTATTGCCGGGCTTGAGGAAATAAGCAGCGGCGAACTGCGGATCGGCGGTGCACTGATGAACGACGTGCCACCTTCGCGGCGCGGGATTTCAATGGTGTTCCAAAGCTACGCGCTCTATCCGCACATGACCCTGTTTGACAACATGGCGTTCGGACTGAAGATCGCCGGCATGAAAAAGAACGAGATACGCGAGCGGGTTCACCGCGCTGCGGACATCCTGCAACTCACGCCGCTGCTCGGGCGCTATCCCAAGGCGTTGTCGGGCGGGCAGCGCCAGAGGGTCGCAATCGGGCGCGCCATCGTTCGGGATCCGCGGGTCTTTCTCTTCGATGAACCGCTGTCCAATCTCGACGCCGCGCTGCGGGTGGCGACCCGGATCGAGATTGCCAAATTGAAGCAATCCATGCCCGATACGACAATGATCTATGTCACCCACGACCAGGTCGAGGCGATGACGCTGGCGGACCGGATCGTTGTCTTGCGCGACGGCGAAATCGAGCAGGTGGGCACGCCGCAAGAGCTTTACCGAACCCCCCGAAACGTCTTTGTGGCGCAGTTCATCGGCTCGCCCGCGATGAACGTCCTGCCGGCGCAATTGCATCACCGGGATGGCGGGGTCAGCATCACCCATGCCGCAAGCGGCGAATGCGTGCTCGGCAGTGCCGGTGCATTCGGTGCCGGCCCGGTTCAGATGGGCGTGCGACCCGTAGACCTTGCGCTGGCCGGTGATGCCGCCCCCTTGTTCCGGGGCAGGATCGACCACATCGAGCATCTGGGAGAATTGCAGTTGGTCCACACGGATGTCGGCATGGCCGACAAACCGATCATCGCGAAACTGCCCGGCGATCTGGACTTGCGGCGCGGTGCAGATATTGCCTTGGCGGCACGGTCCTCGTCGATCCATGTCTTTGATACCGATGGCCGCAGACTGAACCGCGCGGGCCAGACCTGAGCCGCCGGCCAGGCGGGCCGGATCCTGTGTGTGAATGTGCCGTCCGGTGTTATCTGATGAGATTTCAGCAGCCGGTTCAAAGCAAACAGGCCGGGGGTTCCCGGCCTGTCGCGCAAATTTAGGCCACCGGACTGCCTTACCGCGTGCCGGTCGCCGACTTGGCCTTTTCGATCGCCTCATTGATATTCAGAGACGCCGCTTCCTGCCGTGGCGGGAATTCGGCAAAGGTCGCGACATGTTCGGTCAGCAGGGCGATAATCGGCTGCATCACCCAGCTTTTGCGCATCATCTGCTGAAAACCGATGTCGCCATCGTAATATTCATACGGATCCTTGCGCAGGTTGAACAGCTTGGGCATCGTGTGCTGAACCATATCCTCGTAATATTTGCCCCCGGGCTTGCTTGCAAAGTGCAGTTTCCAGGGCCCCACGCGCACCGCAGACAGGTTGGTTTCGTAGTAATAGAAGAAGTGGTTGCGGGCCGATTCCTCGGCATTACCGGTCCAGTAATCGAGATTGTTGATCCCGTCGATCATCACCTTATGGCTCTCGCGCAACTCTTCGGACACGTTGGGCCGGCCTGCGGCGGCGGCGAGCGTCGGCAGAACATCCTCGTGCGAGGAAATCCCGTTGAGCTTCAGCCCCGCAGGAATCTGATCCGGCCAGCGGACCAGGAAGGGCACCCGAACGCCGCCTTCCCATGTGGTCATTTTTTCACCGCGGAATTTGGTGACGCCGCCATCGGGCCAGGTGCCGCTTTCGGGGCCATTGTCCGTCGTGTAGAGAACGATGGTGTTGTCAGCGATACCCAGTTCGTCGATCTTGTCGAGCAGCGAGCCGACATGACCGTCATGCTCGATCAGGCCGCTTCCGAACAGGTCCTCTTCCGAACTGATGTCGGTAGCGAGATTGCGGCTCTCGTCCTTGAGATGCGTGTAAACATGCATCCGGCTGGGCGCATGCCAGATAAAGAACGGCTTTTGCTGATCGACGGCCCGCTCCATGAAGTCGATACTGCGGGCGAGCACCTCTTCATCAAAGGTTTCCATGCGTTTCTTGGTCAATGGACCGGTATCGTTGATTTCGCCATCCGCGAAGGACTCGATCACCCCTCTCGGACCGAACTTCTCGAGAAACTCGGGGGTATTGGGATAATCCGCCTGCTCCGGCTCTTCGGACACGTTCAGGTGGTAGAGATTTCCAAAAAACTCATCAAAGCCATGTTTCGTGGGCAGGTGCTCGTCAAGATCGCCAAGGTGGTTCTTGCCGAACTGCCCCGTCATGTACCCTTGCTCTTTCAGGACTTCGGCAAGCGTCGGGTCCTCGGGCTGAATGCCGAGCGGGTTGCCGGGCTGGCCAACCGTCGTCAGACCGGTGCGCACCGGCAGTTGCCCCATCAGGAAGGCGGCACGACCGGCTGTACAACTTGGCTGGGCATAGTGATCGGTGAACAATGCACCCTCGGCCGCGATCCGGTCGATATTCGGCGTCGGATATTGCATCCCGTGGCTGTAGGCGCTGAGGCTCGTCTGGGCCACGTCATCGACCATGATGGCCAGGATGTTCGGCGGCGCGCTCTCCTGCGCGAACGCTGAACTTGCGGCGATGCCGAAGGTCAGTGAACCAACTGCAAATAAGATCGTGAGTTTCATAAGGAAGTCCTCCGTGGATAGTCTCCTCGCAAGAAGCCTAGCCTCCGACATCCGTCATGTCATCCAAGAGTTGTCATCGGCGAAACGCATTCGACCGTTCGAAACGCAGCGATGATTGCGCCAACCGACCTTGCTGCGCGACAGGAGTGTTTGATCTGCGACCTGCGTTGCAGCGACGGCGCGCGCGTGCCCGCAGCCACAGTCATGCTGTGCCCTCGCTCAGCCAGGGTCATAAGCGCAAGGTCAAGACAGCGAGCGCCGCGTGGGCTGGCTCCAGATTGCCATTCCCAGGGCAATCGCGATCAGGCCGGCCGCAGCGGAAAAGGTCGCCGAAAAGGCACGCGAAATATCCGCGATTGGCGCTTCCGCCGCCTCACCCGTTCCCATGAAGATGACGAACAGCGTGGACATCGCGGCGGCACCCGTCATCAATCCAAGGTTGCGCGACAGCCCGAGCAGACCGGCCAGCCGCCCGCGCTCATCCCTTCCGGCGCCGGACATGACCGCGGTGTTGTTGGCCGCGAGAAACAGCTGAAAAGCCGGCGTCAGTAAGATCAACGCGGCTATGTATCCACCCACACCGAAATAGCGCGGCAAATAGGCCAGGCAGAGCAGACCAATCATGGTCTGCAACAAACCCGTTCGCATCACCCGACGCGGCCCGAAGCGGTCGGTCAACCGCCCCGCGGGCACGCCCGAGACTGCGGAAACGACCGGCCCGACCGCCAGAACCAGCCCGACAACGGCCTCATCCAGCCCAAGCGAGAACGTCAGGAAGAACGGACCGATGACCAGCGTTGCCATCATGACGGTGCCAACGAGTATATTCATGGCAAATCCGGACCCCGCGACCCGGTCCAGCAGCACGGTCATTGGAACAAGCGGCATGATCACGCGGGTCTCGACAACCACGAAGAGCGCCGTCGCGATCACCGTGGCCAAGGCAAGTACGACCACGGAACCCGGAATACCCGCCACGCCGCCGCTGGTGGCAAGGGAATAGGTCGCAAGCGCGATGATCAAAAGGAAGGTTCCGGCAAGGTCCAGTGACCTCACCGATGCGCGGGGACGCTCATCATCACGCCGGATCGTGAGGAGCGCCAGAACAAGGGTCAGCCCGGAGAACCCCGCGAGAAGCCAGAACGCCAGCCGCCAATCGCTCCACGCCAGCACGAGACCACCCAGAGAGGGGCCGAGTGCGGTACCGACGGCGGACGTTGTCCCCAACAGGCCCATGACCCTTCCAAGCCTGCCGGGAGGCACCATGTCGCGCGTGATTGACAAGGGCAGCGCGATCAGGATCGCCCCGCCAATCCCCTGAATCGCCCGCCACAGGATCAGCAACGCTAGGCTCGGGGCCGTCGCGCTCAGTATTGACCCGGCAACAAAGACGATCAGTCCCAGGATCATCACCCGGCGGTGGCCGAACAGGTCGCCAAGACGTCCGGCCGAGACGATGGTGACCGTCACCGCCATCAGATAGGCCAGCACAACCCACTGGGCCTCCGATACGGACACACCAAAATGGCGTGTCAGGGTGGGCAGCAGCACGGACGCGACGCTGATCCCGAGAGATGCGGTCAGCGACGCGGCGGCCAGCGCCAACAGGACGGGAAACGGCGCGCGCGCCTCGGATATTGCAGACATGGTAGATCTCTTGCCTTCGTGGTCAGTGGCAGATAGCCTGCCACTTCAAGTTAGCTTGAGGTCAACCATGAAATTGCTCGATATCGGGGTCCTGTCGGAACAAAGCGGTGTCGCCCCCTCGACGCTGCGCTATTACGAGGAAATCGGACTGATCCAGTCGGTCGGCCGGCACGGTTTGCGACGGCAATTCGATACGCAGGCGGTCATGCAACTCGCGCTGATCTCACTGGGCAAGATGGCCGGGTTCTCGCTCGAGGATATCAAGGGCATGTTCGCCAGCGACGGAACGCCCCGATTGCCGCGCACCGAGTTGCTTCTGCGCGCCGACGCGCTCGAGCAGAAGATCCGCGATCTTACACGCTTGCGCGACGCCCTGCGGCACGTGGCGGATTGCCCTGCCGAAAACCACATGGACTGCCCCAAGTTCAAGCGCCTGATGAGCTTCGCCGCTCGCACGACCGCCAGACGCCGGACCTGAGAGAAATTAGAAGTGCCCTTGCCGAGATATTATTATATTTTCCGTAACCCACTTCGATCCATATGTTGGTTGGTGAGACGAGGAAAAGGTCATGTCGATCTTGTCCCGCAAAGAGTTCCACGATGAGTACGCCGCCTACGATTACGTAGAGGAACGGGTGTGGCCGCATGGCGTCAGGAAGACCCGTTGTTACATACATAGCACAGGGTTCTGAGTCTCGTGGACCCGCAACCACTGGCCGCGCCATTCATGGACGGTAGGGCGCTGATCCGCGAGTCCGTTACCGAGAGTGGCTTGGGCAATCGCGTTTTCATTTAGGCGTTTGAGCCGAGCGTTTCGACCTGGCGGCTTTCGCGCATCATCAGCAGGGCGCCGGTCAGGAAGCAGAGCGCGCCGAAGAACAGGTGAATGTTGGCAAGGTCTGCAACCCAGCCGGGCTCGGGTCCCTTGGGGATATATGCCAGCAGCCCCGCCACCATGAAAAAGATGCAACCCAGGAGATTGATGAACACGATCTGCCAGTCGAGGTCACGCGGTCTCCACGACCAGTAGGCATGGCCGGTTTCCACGAAGGCCAGATAGCCGGATAACAGGAACAGCACCGATCCGATCATGCCCGGAAGCCATATCGTCAAATCCTGAAGATACCAGCCATCCACCGGGTTGATCGCGTCGAAGGTATTGAAGTTGAACGCAATCGTACCGGCAAACTGGGTAATTGTGCTGAGCCAGCCCGGATCATGCGGACGCCAGCCCAGCAGGTGCACGCGACGCGGCGGCCCGGGTGCGTCTTTTGAAAACTCTGTCGCGTTTGCGGCCTGAAAGTTCTGCAGGAAACCAGCAATCGTGAACGGAATCGACCCGAGGAAGAACATGCGCGCAATCTGCACCGGAGCGAGTGAATACGGCAAGACAGACAACAGCGCCCCCAACATGAACAGGAGCGAGCCCACACTGAAACACAGCCCGGTCCACCAGTTATACGCGGCCCGTTGCCAGACCGGCACATCTGTCTGATCCGGATGGCGAGACAGGCCCTTGCGGTGCTGCCTTGCCCGCCAGCGCACACCTGCCCCGTGGTGCCGGTAGGTGCGCAGGGTGATGAAAGGCCCCGCGCCCTTGGCCGTTTCGCCGGGCAAGGTTTCACGATCGGTCATCCCACACCCGGGTTCGGGACGCGCACGGGACGGATCAATGGTGGAACCCGCTGGCTTCGTCACCACCCAATGGAACCCGGGCGGGATGCTTGTCCAGATGAGCGAGCGCGCGTTTCATATCCGCGATCAGCAGTGCGCAGAGGTCGCGGCTGACGCCGTTGCGGACGAGAATGCGCTGGATCGCCTGTTCCTCGCAATGCGCGGGCAGGGTATAGGCTGGCACCTGCCATCCCCGCACGCGCAGACGATCGGCCAGATCAAACAGGCTGAAGCCGTGGTCGATGCCGTCTTTCAGTTTCCACGACACCGCCGGAATACCCCGGCCACGATCACCGTCGAACACGATCTCGAACGGACCCATCGCGCTGATCTCATTCGCGAGAAAGCGGGCCGAGTCGTAGCAGGCGCCATGAACCTTGCGGTATCCTTCGCGTCCAAGACGCAGGAAATTGTAGTATTGGCAGGCGATCTGACCGCCCGGTCGCGAGAAGTTCAGCGCGATGTCCTTCATGTTTCCACCAAGGTAATTCACCCAGAAAATCATGTTCTCGGGCAGGTCACGCTCCTCGCGCCACATGACCCAGCCAACCCCGAGCGGCGCCAGCCCGAATTTGTGACCGGACGCATTGATCGAGCGGACGCGCGGCAGGCGAAAGTCCCATTCCAGATCGGGCGCACAAAACGGAGCGAGAAACCCCCCGCTTGCACCATCGACATGGATCGGTATGTCGAGCCCGGTGTCCTGTTCAAACCGATCCAGCGCGTCACTGACCGCCTTCACCGGTTCGTATTCGCCGGTAAAGGTCACACCGAGTGTCGGCACGACGCCGATGGTGTTTTCATCGCAATATTTCAGCGCCTCTTCCGGTGTCATCAGCAAACGGCCGTTTTCCATCGGGATCTCGCGATGTTCGACATCCCAATAGCGGGTGAATTTGTGCCAGCAGACCTGAACCGGTCCGGTCACGAGGTTGGGTTTGTCGATCGGTTTTCCCTCGGCCTTGCGCCGGGCTTCCCAGCGGCGCTTCATCGCCAGCCCGCCCAGCATCGCGGCCTCGCTTGACCCGGTGGTTGAACATCCGGTCGGGTTTCCCGCCGGCGCATGCCACAGGTCGGCCAGCATCCGAACGCAACGCGCCTCGATCTCGGCGGTCTGCGGATACTCGTCCTTGTCGATCATGTTCTTGTCGATGCAGGCATCCATCAGCTTGTGGATTTCCGGCTCTTCCCACGTCTGGCAAAATGTCGCGAGATTCTGCCGCGAATTCCCGTCCAGCATCAGCTCGTCGCGGATTGCCGCAAATACCCGACCGGGATCATTTTCCGCCGACGGAAATTCCGACTTCGGCAACGTCTGTGACAGGAGATTTGAACCATAGACTTCGTCATTCCGGTTCTCGGGGTGATCGTTCATTTTGAACTCCGGGTATTATTGCGTGTTTCAGCGGGCCAGCGACAATGGCGCATGACCTCCATTACGGTATTGATCACGCGAATTTCGCCCATAGGTATATTCAATTGCACCCAGTTCGTCACGGCTTGTCACGAGCTTGGCTCAGCATACGAATCCAGCCGATACCAGTCGCGTCGAGGGCGATGGAGAAAGGCTCACATCATCAAACGGCAGGGTCAAACATCTGACAGAGCGGTGCCCGGCCTCTTTTACGCTGCAACTCATAATGTCCAAGCGGTGTCCAGCCGACCAGCGCGGTTTCTTCGCTGTCGCTGCGAAAGGCGGCGCGCAGGGCCGTTTCAAACCCCCGCCGATCCTTCTTGGGCATCGGGGCGAGATCGAGCGTGATCTGTCCACCGAGCCCGCGCAGGCGCAAGGCACGCGGCAGGGCCTTGGCGCAGGCCAGGTTGGCCTTGATGCCAGCGGCGAGCGACGTGTCGGGACCGGTATTCACATCGACGGCAATCAGCGCGCGTGTCGGCTCGATGAACATGCGGCCACCGCCTGGCAACGGCTCTGCCGTTCCCCTTGCGAGATCAATCGCGTCAAGCACGCCGTGCGCTGCAAATCCCTCTGACTCGGTGATAATCTCGGCCGAATCGGTCCAGTCGCGCCAAGCGAGCAGATGCGGACCATCGCCGTCGAGCAGGGTTTCGGCCTCGCTTCCGGTGTCGCGGAGCACATCCTGAGCGAGGCCCGCCATGCGCGCGATGTCATCGGCGATTTCGTCCTCGTTTGCTCCGGCGCAGGACGACCGCAGAATCAGCCCATAAGACGCGTCGCCGAGCGTGTCATGCGCGATTTCGAGCAGACGGTCGCGCTCCGCTTCGTCACGAATGCTGCGTGAAAGGTTCAGACCCGGCGCGTCGGGGGTAATGATCGCGTAGCGGCTCTTGAAAAGCAGCTTCTGCGTCACCGGAATCGCCTTGCCCGGTTCGGCATAGCCCGTCACCTGCACCAGCAGCGACTGCCCCGGCGCGAGCCCCCTGACCTGACGCAGAAAGGCAGAGCCGTCCGGCGTTGTCAGGAACATGCCACCCTGCCCCTTGACCGGGCGATCCGCGCGGGCGCGATAGATTGTTCCCGGTGCGGGCGCGTCGCTTTCGATCAGCAGATCGTCAAGCTGTCCGTCGACCATGAGCGCGGCGGCTTCCCGGCCTTCCAGATGGTCCAGAATGATACAACGCCGCTTCATGTCGGATCCGCACCCCGCATGACGCCCATGCTTTGCAGAAGCCCTGCGGTCTCAGCGAGCGGCAGGCCTACGATCCCTGTGAACGACCCGCTGATCCACGGGATAAAAGCCCCCGCAGGCCCCTGGATGCCGTATGCGCCGGCCTTGCCTTGCCAATCATTGGTCGCGAGATAGGCATTGAGATCACCATCCGACAGGCGCTTCATTCGCACCGTGCTGACCACGTCGGTTTCGCGGATTTCATCACCCCGGCGCACGGCGACCGCGGTGATGACGCGATGCCGTCGGCCGGAAAGGGCCAGCAGAAACTCGGCCGCCTCACCTGCGTTTGCAGGCTTGCCCAATATGCGACGCCCGAGCGCCACGGTCGTATCGGCACAGAGCACGACATCGTCTGCTTCGGCCGATACGGCAGCGACCTTTTCCCGGGCGATACGCGCACAGTAAGGACGAGGCAGCTCGCCCCTGCGCGGGTCTTCGTCGATCTCGGGCGGGCGTATCGCATCCGGTGTCAACCCAAGCTGCGCCAGCAGGTCCAGCCTCCGGGGGCTGCCCGATCCGAGAATGAACGCCATTAATCTGGCGTTACTTAAAGCGATAGTTGATCCGACCCTTGGTCAGATCATAGGGCGTCATCTCGACCTGCACCTTGTCGCCGGCAAGGACACGGATGCGGTTCTTGCGCATCTTTCCCGCCGTATGTGCGATGATTTCATGGCCGTTCTCAAGTTCGACCCGAAATGTCGCATTTGGCAGGAGTTCCTTCACGACACCGGGGAATTCGAGGATATCTTCCTTGGCCATGTTGTCTCCATAGTGATGGGTCCCGCCAAAAGGCAGGGCGTGCGGCTAGATGATGCTTTTCAAGTGGTTTTTCAAGCGCTCAATCCGGAATGGCGCGGATTTGTGACCGAATTGAAACGTGCTTTCGCAAAAAGCCGAGTTCCGTGAGTGGGATTTACCCAACGGAATGCGTCATGCGCGGCGAGATAGGCCGTTGCCTGCGAATCATGTCTGTCTTCTCTCGGACATTGCCTGGGGCGCGGACAGTGAGCGTGCCCCTGTCCGATGCGGTCCCTGCTCCGGCCCGTCCTGATCCGTGCCCCTGAATCACAAAGCAATCACAAAGCGAGGTTGGCATTTTCCATCGGGTGCGCCACCTTGCCTGAGATCAACCAAAGGACATGCCCATGCGCGTTCTGATGCTCTGCCTTGTCGTGCTGCTTCCCGATCTGCTCGTGGCGCAGACCGATCAACCGAACGGCCCGATCCCGATCGAAAACAGTGCGGCGCAAGACGCCGCCATCGCCAATCGCATTCGCACCATCTTCGCGGAACTGGATGGTTTCGAAGATGTCACGGTGACGGTCACGTCGGGGATCGTCACCTTGCGCGGAAATACGCTGGACAGCGACGCCGCCCAACGCCTCACGACGCTGGTCAGTCGCGTTGACGGGGTTGTCGCGATCGAAAATGACATCACCGAGACAACCGATGTCGTCGAACGCCTGAACCCGGCCCTCCTGCGTTTCAAGGAGCGCCTGCAACAGGCGATCGCCTTCCTGCCCCTGCTGGTGATCGCCATCGGGGTGTTTGCCCTCGTGTTTCTGGTGGGTATCCTCCTTGCGCGTATGCGACAACCCTGGGACCGGTTGGCGCCAAACGCCTTCATCGCGGATATCTACCGACAGATCGTGCGGCTCGTGTTCGCTGTGGCAGGGCTCGTGATCGCGCTCGATATCATGGGCGCGGCAGCACTCTTGTCGACGATCCTCGGCGCGGCCGGGATCGTCGGTCTGGCCATCGGTTTCGCAGTGCGGGACACGGTCGAGAATTTCATCGCATCTATCCTGCTGTCGATACGCCAACCTTTCCGCCCCAACGACACCGTCGAGATCGAGGGCGACATCGGCAAGGTGATCCGGCTGACCAGCCGCGCGACGATCCTGCTCAGCTTTGACGGCAATCATATCCGCATTCCCAATGCGACCGTGTTCAAGAGCCGGATCGTGAACTACACGCGCAACGACGAACGCAGATTTCTCTTCGAACTCGGTGTCGCACCCGACACCGATCTGGCGCAGGCCTGTCAACTCGCCCTCGAAACCGTCAAGTCGCTGCCTTTCGTGCTGGAGACCCCCGCCGCTTCGGTCTGGATCGAGACCGTGGGCGACAGTACGATCATCCTGCAGATCACCGCGTGGATCCTGCAAAACGATGCCTCCTTCGCGCTCGCCCGCGGAGAAGCGATCCGAAAGACCATGCTGGCCTTCGACGCCGCAGGAATATCGATGCCGGAACCGGGAATGCGCGTACTGCTCCCGGATACCGGTGGCGATTCGCAGCAGGATCGCCCGCAAAAGGCCGTCACGCTGGCTGACCCCGGGACGCAGGACGTCGCGACGACAGCCGACAGCGATCTCGACCAAATCGTCACCGAAGAACGCCTTTCCCTGCAAGCCGCCGACCTGCTGACAACCGAAGCGCCCGAAGAATAGATGCATTTTGACAAATCGGGTCTTGCACCGCCCGCCTCGGCAGCTTAATTAGCCGCTCACCGTTGGGGTGTAGCCAAGTGGTAAGGCAGCGGTTTTTGGTACCGTGTATCGTAGGTTCGAATCCTACCACCCCAGCCAACTTTCCGAACAGCACAGAGAAAAGAGACCATTCGGGCGGATTTCGTGCGTGATGCGTCACACTCCAACAGATCTTTGACGCATGGCATTCACCACCGGACGCACTACGCGCTTCGCCAGCACAGTTGATGAGTGCATTTGAGATGCGCCCGTCGCGTCGGCCGAATAACGCGCGCCGAACGGTTCTTCCCGACAGGACGCGTGGGCGCAATACGTTGCGGTTTTGCCCGCTGCGTCCCTCGGCATGTCAATTCAGGGGATTGTCTCAGTGGAAACCAGGTAGGACATTGTAATCTTTATGTTCTTCTCATTGCTGCCAGGCTGTCACATATTGGTTTCAAATCCTGACTAGTTACCGCCACAGCAACATACTGGAGCCAGGAAAATGAACAATTCTGACGCAAGCGCAATGAGCTGGGACGAGTGGGACGAAGCGAACGATCCCCGTCCGGAAGTCACCGAGTTCGACCGCGTGGTCGAAGCAAGCCTGTCGCGCCGTGGTTTTCTCTCGGGTCTCGTGGCTTTCGGCTCGGGCGCAGCGGCGCTTGGAACCGGGCTGTTGAATGGCACCTCGGCGCAGGCACAGGACGCAGCGCGCTTTGCCTTCAAACCGGTTCCGATCTCGACCGACGGCACCGTGCATGTCCCCGAGGGCTATACCTGGCAGTCGATGGTCAGCTGGGGTGACGCGCTGTTCTCGGATGCCGAACCCTTTGACCCGGAAAACGGCGTGACCCACACCTCTGCCACGCGTGTCTTTGGCGAGAACACGGATGGCATGGAGCTTTTCCTCGTGGGCAATCGCCAGATCATCGCGGTGAACCACGAATACACCAACAACAAGGTGAACCTGCCCGATACCCATGTGGAGGGCAAGGCAGGCTCGGCACAGGACGCGCAGCTCCTGCGCAACCTGCAGGGCGTCGCCGTGATCGAGGTGGCAGAGGGAGAAGATGGCTGGGCCGTGGTGGTCGACAGCCCTTACAACCGCCGTATCACCCAGGACACCGTGATCAACCTGACCGGACCTGCTGCGGGTTCCGACCTGCTCAAGACGGTGTCCGACCCGCAGGGCATGACGGCGCGCGGCACCATGAACAACTGTGGCGCGGGCAAGACCCCCTGGGGCACCTATCTGACCTGTGAAGAGAACTTCAACGGTTACTTCGGCTCGACCGACGAGACGCTCGAGCGTACCCCCGAGCAGATGCGTTACGGCGTCGGTCTGACGGGCCGTTATGGCTACGAGAATTTCGAAGAGCGTTTTGACATTTCCAAGGACCCGAACGAACCGAACACGCAGGGCTGGGTTGTCGAGATCGATCCGACCGACCCGGAATCCGTGCCCAACAAGCGTACCGCGCTTGGACGGTTCAAGCACGAGAACGCCGCCTGCGCGATCGCGCCCGATGGCCGTGTCGCGGTCTATATGGGCGACGACGAGCGCGGAGAGTTCCTGTACAAATACGTATCCGATGACGTTTACGTTCCGGGTGGTGACACCTCGACCCTGCTCGACAACGGGACCCTCTATGTCGCCAAATTCCTCGAGAACGGTTCGGGGCAATGGTTGCCGCTGACCCCGGAAACGACGGATATGGCAATGGACGAGATTCTTGTCTTTGCCCGGATCGCCGCTTCCAAGGTTGGCGCAACGACGATGGATCGCCCGGAATGGGTTGCCGTCAGCCCGAACGAGGTTGCGGCCTATTGCGCACTCACCAACAACAAGAACCGCGGTATCAAGACCAACGCGGGTGGTGACGAAACGCCGGTTGGTGGCCCGAACCCGCGTGCCGAGAACCGCTATGGCCAGATCGTGCGCTGGTACCCGGCCAACGAGGATCACACCGATCCGGCCTTTACCTGGGATCTCTATGTGATGGCGGGTAACCCGGAAAAGCACGATGACGTCTATTCCGGTTCGCGCAACGTCACGGCAGGCAACATGTTCAATTCGCCCGATGGCATGGCCATCGACTCGACAGGCCTGATCTGGATTCAGACCGATGGCGACTTCAGCAACGAAGGCGACTTCGAGGGCATGGGAAACAACCAGATGCTGGCGGGTGACCCGGCAACCGGTGAAATCCAGCGTTTCATGACCGGTCCCTACGGGTCCGAAGTCACCGGGCTCTGCTGGTCGGCGGACAAGCGCACGATGTTTGTCGGGATCCAGCATCCCGATGCAGGTTTCCCGGGCGAGGGTTTGCCCCGCTCGACCATCGTGGCAATCAAGCGCAACGACAACGCGCTGGTCGGGTAAACGCATCAGGCCGGCCCGCCCGCGGGTCTGACCGAACGAACAGGGCGGATTGGTTTTCGCCGGGGCCGCCGGAGTTTTCCGGCGGTCTGTTTTTTTGCCCGGTCAGCGAGTATCCGACGCTCAGCGCAGGTTGGGAATCGTGCCCGGTGCGGTGGCCGCCGCATCCTGAACCGCGATGTGCAGTGAGCGCGCAATGCGTTCCGCCCGCTCGATCACATGCGCCGCTCCGTCCGGCGAGCAGACCCGGTTTGCGGTTTCACGAAACAGCATCAGCCAGCGTTCGAAATGCGCCCATGCGACCGGCAGATCCGCATGCGCCGGAACCGGCGCGCCGTGGTATTGCCCGGTCATCAGCGCCACGGAAGACCAGAACGCGGTCAGGCGTTCCATATGCGCGGGCCAGTCGGTGACGCGCGCGGCAAAGATCGGCCCCAGCAGAGGATCGGTTTGTACCCTGGAGTAGAACTCTTCCACAAGAACGGACAGTTGCGCGTTGTCGAGACCGGTTTCCTCCATCAGGTTCCGGGTCAGATCAGGGCGCACGGAATTGAATGTTGTTCCGTCTGAGTTCCGAAGTTGCATTGTTCCGACCTTTATTAATGCCGCCGCCCGGTTTGTAGCGAACACAATTGGTAAATAAAATACCGATTACTCGCAAAAGACGGTTTGCCGCGCCTCGCCCCGATTGCCCGGACGGCAGGATAGTCCTTGCGCGTGTGACCTCTGGGCAAGTTTTTCACGGAAAAAACACGCGCGAATTCATGCGCTGCCAAAATTTTACCGTTTGATAAAATTCTGACTTGTGGCAGGCTCGGTAAAAATGCCCAGGGAGACTCAATGACCAACTCGTACACCCCAGGCCTTGTTGCCGGACGCCTTGATGCCGACGAGATCGCCGTGAATTTTGCCGATCTGCACCCGGCTTATGATCCTCACGAAGCCGCCGTTGCCGCCGACCGATGTTACTTTTGCCACGATGCGCCCTGTGTCACGGCCTGTCCGACGGATATCGACATTCCGCTTTTCATCCGCCAGATCGCGACCGCGCAGCCCGAAGCTGCGGCGCGGACGATCTTCGAGCAGAATATTCTGGGCGGCATGTGTGCCCGCGTCTGCCCGACCGAGACACTCTGCGAAGAAGCCTGCGTGCGCGAGGCCGCCGAGGGCAAGCCGGTCGAGATCGGCCGCCTGCAGCGTTATGCGACCGACGCCGCGATGGCCCGGCAGGGGCACCCGTTTCTGCGGGCGCCCAGTACCGGCAAGAGCATCGGTGTCGTGGGATCCGGACCGGCCGGTCTGGCTTGTGCCCATCGCCTCGCCATGAAAGGGCACGATGTCACCATCTACGAGGCGCGCGAACGGGCGGGCGGTCTCAATGAATACGGTCTCGCCGCGTACAAGACCGCCGACAATTTCGCCGAGCGCGAAATCGGCTGGCTTCTGGGTATCGGCGGCATCAAGGTGGTTCACGGGCAGGTTCTCGGCGAAAATGTCGATCTTGCGACGGTGCAGGCCGATCATGACGCGGTGTTCCTTGGGGTCGGCCTTGGCGGCGTCAACCTGCTCGACCTGCCGGGTTTCGACCTCGCGGGTGTGCGCAACGCAGTGGATTTCATCGCCGAACTGCGGCAGGCGGATGACAAGTCCAGCCTCGCCGTGGGTCGCAATGTCGTGGTCATCGGCGGCGGCATGACAGCCATTGACGCCGCGGTGCAATCGCGGTTGCTCGGGGCGCAGAGCGTAACGCTTGCCTACCGGCGCGATCGTTCGGCGATGGGAGCGAGCGGATACGAGCAGGATCTTGCGGCCACACACGGCGTCCAGCTGATGACCAATGTCACGCCGGTTGCCGTGCATGGCGATGGCGCGGCGCAGGAAATCGAACTGGAATACACCCAGGCTGGCAACGGCACGCTGCAAGCGACGGGTGAACGCATCCGGCTGCGCGCCGACCAGGTGTTGCTGGCCATCGGGCAGAACCTGGCCGAGGACGCCGGGCTTGCGACCAAACGTGGCAAGATCGCCGTATCCGGCGCGGGGCGTACCAGTCTTGCCGGTGTCTGGGCCGGAGGCGATTGCACGCCGGGCGAGGACCTCACGGTGGTCGCCGTGGCCGAGGGCCGTGACGCTGCCGAGGATATTCACGCCGCACTTTCAGAGTGACGCGCCCCACATCATGACGGGCGACGGCCCGGAAAGGATCAAGACAATGGCAGATCTGACGACCGACTTCCTGGGCATCAAAAGCCCCAACCCCTTCTGGCTCGCCTCGGCGCCGCCAACGGACAAGGAGTACAACGTGCGCCGCGCCTTTGAGGCCGGTTGGGGTGGTGTGGTGTGGAAAACCCTGGGCGAAGCCGGACCGCC
The DNA here is from genome assembly GCF_041224545.1 of Sedimentitalea sp. XS_ASV28. Taxonomy (NCBI): domain Bacteria; kingdom Pseudomonadati; phylum Pseudomonadota; class Alphaproteobacteria; order Rhodobacterales; family Paracoccaceae; genus Sedimentitalea; species Sedimentitalea sp. XS_ASV28. Next base: position 88,760 of record NZ_JBGFGP010000108.1, read on the forward strand.
GGTGGTGAACGTCAACGGTCCGCGATACGGCGCGATCTGGGGCGCAGACCGCAGACTTCTGGGGCTGAACAACATCGAGCTGATCACCGACCGGCCGCTGGACGTGAACCTTGAGGAAATGACTCGGGTGAAACGCGACTATCCGGACCGGGCGCTGATCGCGTCGATCATGGTGCCCTGCGAAGAGGCGTCGTGGAAAGCCATCCTGCCCCGTGTCGCCGAAACTGGGGCCGACGGGATCGAACTGAACTTCGGTTGCCCGCACGGGATGAGCGAACGCGGCATGGGCGCGGCGGTCGGCCAGGTGCCGGACTATATCCAGATGGTCACCGAGTGGTGCAAGCAATATTACGACAGGCCCGTCATCGTGAAGCTGACGCCGAATATCACCGATATCCGCTATCCGGCGCGGGCGGCCCGTGCCGGCGGAGCCGATGCGGTCAGCCTGATCAATACGGTGTCGTCGATCACTTCGGTCAACCTCGATACCTTCAGCCCCGAGCCGAGCATCGATGGCAAGGGCAGTCACGGCGGCTATTGCGGCCCTGCAGTCAAACCCATCGCTCTGAACATGGTGGCCGAGATCGCCCGCGATCCCGAAACACACGGCCTCCCGATTTCGGGCATTGGCGGCGTCACCACCTGGCGGGATGCGGCGGAATTCATCGCGCTCGGATGTGGAACCGTCCAGGTCTGCACCGCCGCGATGACCTACGGGTTCCGTGTGGTCGAGGAAATGAAACGCGGCCTGTCGCAGTGGATGGATGAAAAGGGCTATGCCTCGATCGCCGATTTCCAGGGCCGCGCGGCTCCGAACGTGACGGACTGGCAGTATCTCAACCTGAATTTCGTCACCAAGGCCCGGATCGACCAGAGTGCCTGCATCAAATGTGGCCGCTGCTATGCCGCCTGCGAGGACACGTCGCATCAGGCCATCACCATGAGCCCGGACCGGGTGTTCGATGTGGACGACAGCGAATGCGTCGCCTGCAACCTGTGTCTCGATGTCTGTCCGGTCGAGGGCTGCATCACCATGGAGCGGCTGGAACCCGGCGTGACCGATCCGCGCACCGGCCGTGTCGTGTCGGCCGAGCATGCGGATTGGACCTCGCATCCCAACAATCCGATGGCGCGTGCGGCGGAATGAACTCTATCGCATTTCGCGATAAACCTGCATCACCTGATGCTGCCTGAAATCAGAGATTTCAACGCGTCAGGTGATACCAGATGTTTCAAGTCAATCGCAAAACGCATTAATCGGGTGTAAGCATGCGGCGGAACAGCGTTTTCAGATGCTGTTCCGCACCGGGAAAAGGATCGACGCCGCCATTGACGGCCCGGACCTGGATATCGAAATCCGCATAATGCTGCGTCAGCGCCCAGATCGAGAAAATCAGGTGCACGGGATCGACCGGTGCCAGCTTCCCCGTCGCGATCCAGCGCCGGATGGTTTCAGACGTGCGATCGACAAGCGCTTTCAGATCGCCTTCAAGATCGGGCAGGATCGTCGGAGCACCCTGCAGGATCTCGTTGGCGAAGATGCGACTCTCACGCGGGTAATCGCGGGCCAGCTGGAGTTTGCGCTGCACGTATTCCAGGATCTCGTCCAGTGGCTCGCCCCCATGATCAAGTTCCTTGAGCGGGTCCAGCCAGGTGTCGAGCAGTCCGTGCAAAAGCTCGCGGTGAATGGCTTCTTTCGACGGGTAGTAATATAGCAGGTTGGGTTTGCTCAGACCCGCTTCGGTGGAAATCTGATCCAGCGTCGCGCCGCGATAGCCATGTTTCGAAAATACTTCGAGCGCCGCGCCGAGGATCAGCTCGCGGTTGCGCTTCTGGATGCGGGTTCTGGGTTTGCTGCCGTCGCGGGGATGCGGTCGCGCCGATCTTTTCGTCATTGCCTGACATTCCCTGCCGATTTTTCACGCGATCGCCGCTTTTGCTTGCGGCGGACTTGACTGACCTTGGCTCCGTGGTAGCGTGACTTTGACCGGTTGGTCAAATCATGAAATGGCCAGCAGTTGCTAGCAAGATCGGGGATGATATGACCGCACCATCAGCGAACCTGACAGTCAATGCCGACAGGCTCTGGGACTCTCTCATGGAAATGGCCAAAATCGGGCCGGGCGTCGCGGGGGGGAACAACCGCCAGACGCTGACCGACGAAGACGCCGAGGGCCGCGCCCTGTTTCAGCGCTGGTGCGAAGAGGCCGGCTGCACGATGGGTCTCGACCAGATGGGCAACATGTTTGCCCGGCGCGAAGGCACGGATCCGGACGCGCTGCCGGTTTATGTCGGCAGCCATCTCGATACCCAACCGACCGGGGGCAAGTATGACGGCGTGCTTGGCGTGCTGGGCGGGCTCGAGATCATCCGCACGCTCAACGACCTTGGCATCAAGACCAAACATCCAATTGTCGCCACCAACTGGACCAACGAAGAGGGCACGCGCTATGCGCCGGCGATGCTGGCGTCGGGAGTATTTGCGGGCGTGCATACCCAGGACTGGGCCTATGATCGCGAGGATCACGATGGCAAGAGGTTCGGTGATGAACTCGAACGCATAGGCTGGCGCGGTGAGGAAGAAGTCGGCGCACGCAAGATGCACGCTTTCTTTGAGCTGCACATCGAACAGGGCCCCATTCTCGAAGCCGAGGGCAAGGATATCGGGGTCGTGACCCATGGTCAGGGCCTGTCATGGACACAGGTCACCGTCACCGGCAAGGACGCCCATACCGGCTCGACCCCCATGCCGATGCGCAGGAATGCCGGTCTTGGCATGGCGCGGATACTGGAAAAGGTCGAAGAGATCGCATGGTCGCACAAACCCCACGCGGTAGGTGCGGCGGGCCATATCGAGGTCTTTCCCAATTCGCGCAACGTGATACCGGGCCGCGCGGTGTTCACGGTCGATTTCCGCTCGCCCGACCTGGCGGTGATTCAGGACATGGAGACGCGCCTGAAGGCCGAGGCGCAGAAAATCTGCGACGACATGGAGCTTGAGGTTGCATTCGAAAAGGTCGGCGGGTTCGATCCGGTGGAGTTCGACGCGGGATGCGTCAGCGCCGTGCGCAACGCCGCCGAGCGTCTGGGTTATTCGCATCGCGATCTGATTTCGGGGGCCGGTCACGACGCCTGCTGGATCAATCAGGTCGCACCGACCGCGATGGTGATGTGCCCCTGTGTCGACGGGCTGTCGCATAACGAGGCCGAAGAGATCACCCGCGAGTGGGCGCGCGCCGGGGCGGATGTGCTGTTGCACGCGGTTGCCGAAACGGCGGAGATCGTCACCTGATCCCACCTGGGAACAAGAACAATCAGGCACCGAAACGAGGTGCCCACGACACGGGGAGAACAATCAATGAGCACCGTCATCAGGAACGGAACCATCGTCACCGCCGATCTGACCTACAAGTCAGACGTCAGGGTCGAGGGCGGAAAGATCACCGAGATCGGCCTCGACCTGACCGGTGACGACGTGCTGGACGCGACCGGCTGCTACGTGATGCCCGGCGGGATCGATCCGCATACGCATCTGGAAATGCCGTTCATGGGCACCTATTCGACCGATGATTTCGAAAGCGGCACCCGCGCGGCACTTGCCGGTGGCACCACGATGGTGGTTGATTTCGCGCTGCCTTCGCCGGGTCAGGGGCTGCTGGATGCCCTGCAAATGTGGGACAACAAATCGACCCGTGCGAATTGCGACTATTCCTTTCACATGGCGGTGACCTGGTGGGGCGAACAGGTGTTTGACGAGATGAAAACCGTGGTCGAGGATCGCGGCATCAACACGTTCAAGCATTTCATGGCCTACAAGGGCGCGTTGATGGTCAACGACGACGAGATGTACGCGTCATTCCAGCGACTGGCCGAGCTGGGCGGAATCGCGATGGTGCACGCGGAAAACGGCGACGTGGTCGCCGAACTCTCCGCCAGGCTGCTGGCCGAGGGCAATACCGGCCCCGAGGCCCACGCCTATTCCCGCCCGCCGCAGGTCGAGGGCGAGGCAACCAACCGCGCGATCATGATCGCGGACATGGCGGGTGTGCCGCTTTACGTGGTGCATACCAGCTGTGAAGACAGTCACGAGGCCATCCGCCGCGCCCGGATGCAGGGCAAACGGGTCTGGGGCGAGCCGCTGATTCAGCATCTGACGCTGGATGAGAGCGAGTATTTCAACGCCGATTGGGATCACGCTGCCCGTCGCGTCATGTCGCCCCCGTTCCGCAACAAGCAGCATCAGGACAGTCTCTGGGCCGGGCTGCAATCGGGGTCGCTCAGCGTGGTGGCAACCGATCATTGTGCCTTTACCACCGAGCAGAAACGCTATGGCGTCGGCGATTTCACCAAGATCCCCAACGGTACCGGCGGGCTGGAGGACCGGATGCCGATGCTGTGGACGCGGGGGGTGGAAACCGGGCGGCTGACACCCGAGGAATTCGTTGCGGTGACGTCCACCAATATCGCCAAGATCCTCAACTGCTATCCACGCAAGGGGGCGATCATGGTCGGTTCGGATGCAGATATCGTGGTCTGGGATCCGAAAAAGGAAAAGACGATTTCCGCCGCAAACCAGCAGAGCGCCATCGACTACAACGTGTTCGAGGGGCAGGCCGTGAAGGGATTGCCGCGCTATACGCTGACCCGCGGACAGGTTGCGGTGATGGACGGGGAAATCCGCACCGAGGAAGGCCATGGCGAATTCGTCAGCCGCGCGGCCAACACCACGGTGAACAAAGCGCTGTCGACCTGGAAAGAACTGACCGCGCCGCGCCCGGTCGAGCGCAGCGGCATTCCCGCAACGGGGGTCTGATGGCATCGGTTTGCACTGCAAAGACCTGCGCATGAGCGTCTCCGCTCTCGACTCCGCACCGGCCCCGGACGCTGCAACGCCAGTGATCGCGGCCAACGCGCTGGACCTGACCTTTGAGACGGCCGACGGTCCGGTCCATGCCCTCAGAAACGTGTCGCTCGATGTGCCCAACGGCAGTTTCGTCAGCTTCATCGGTCCGTCAGGCTGTGGCAAGACCACCCTGCTGCGTTGTATCGCCGGACTGGAAACGCCGACGGGCGGCAGCCTGACGGTCAACGGCATGACGGCGGACGAGGCGCGGCGGGCACGGGCCTATGGCTATGTGTTTCAGGCGGCGGGGCTGTATCCGTGGCGCAGTATCGGCGGAAATATCCGCCTGCCGCTGGAAATCATGGGCTTCTCCAGGGCGGAACAGGCCGAGCGCGTCGCGCGGGTGCTCGAACTCGTGGAGTTGAGCAGCTTTGAAAAGAAATTCCCGTGGCAATTGTCCGGCGGCATGCAGCAACGCGCATCCATCGCGCGGGCGCTGGCTTTTGATGCCGAAATTTTGCTGATGGACGAACCTTTTGGCGCTCTGGATGAAATCGTGCGCGACCGGTTGAACGAAGAACTGTTGCGCCTGTGGGACCGGACACGGAAAACCATCTGTTTCGTCACCCATTCGATCCCCGAGGCGGTCTACCTGTCCACGCATATCGTGGTGATGTCCCCGCGCCCGGGTCGCATCAGCGATGTGATCGAAAGCCCGCTGCCGAAGGAACGGCCGCTCGATATTCGGGACACGCCCGAGTTCATCGAGATCGCCCACCGGGTGCGCGACGGGCTGCGCGCGGGGTACGAAGAGTGAGCGCCGGCACCGGATCCGGCCGCTGGCGGTTGCCGCCGGTTCTGGCGATGGTCCTGGCGGTCCTGGCGATCTGGTATCTCGCGGTCGTGCCGATGAACGTGCAGGACGTGCTGACCCGTGCAGAGCGTGCAGGGGAATCCGTTTCGCCGCCGACAGCGGTCGAACGGCGCGATATGGGCGCCTGGACCCTTGTGATGCGCAATCCCGGCCTGCTGGGCGAAAGCTGGAGCCTGGACCGGCCCCGCCTGCCCGCGCCGCATCAGGTCGCCGGGGAACTGTATCGTTCAACCATAGACGAAGAGATCAACGGACGGCGCGGCTTTGTCAGGTCGGGCAGCCTGTCCAATCGTTCGCTTGTCTATCACGGGGGCATCACACTGGGCGCGACATTTCTCGGGTTCGTGATCGGCACCGCGTTGGGGATCGCGCTGGCCGTCGGTATCGTGCATTCGCGCGTCATGGACATGTCGATCATGCCCTGGGCCATCGTCAGCCAGACGATACCGATTGTTGCGCTGGCACCGATGATCATCGTGGTGCTCTATTCCATCGGCATACAGGGGTTGATTCCCAAGGCGGTGATCTCGGCCTACCTGTCGTTTTTCCCCGTGGTCGTCGGCATGGTGAAGGGTCTGCGCTCGCCCGATGCGATGCAGCTCGACCTGATGCGCACCTATAATGCCAGCGACATGACCGTCCTGACCAAGCTGCGTCTGCCTGCGTCGGTGCCCTATCTCTTTGCCTCGCTGAAAATCGCCATCGCCGCCAGCCTGGTCGGGGCCATCGTCGGCGAATTGCCGGTACAGAAAGGCGGTCTGGGTGCACGGATGCTGGCGGGTAGCTATTATGGTCAGACGTCGCAGGTCTGGGCCGCGCTTATCATGGCGGCGGCGCTGGCGGCGCTGCTGGTCTGGCTGACCGGTTGGCTGGAGCGGCGCACGCTGCGCGCGATGGGGGGGCAGCCATGAATCTCGTGATCCTTGCCTTGCTGATCTGGGCGGCGGGTTTCGCGCTGAACCTCTGGCTCGCGTCTTCGGCGCGCGCACAGGGACGCGCGGCGCGGCTGGCGGTTCCGCTGATATTCGGCGCGACCGTACTGGCGATGTGGGAGCTGATCGTGCGTGGCCTCGATGTCCCGCAGGTCATCCTGCCCCCGCCCAGCGTCATTGCAGCCACCTTTGCCAGCAACGGCGCGATGTTGTGGGGCGATTTCGTGCAGACCATTCTCAAGGGCGCGCTTGCCGGATATGTCATCGGTTGCGCCGCCGCTTTCCTGACCGCGCTGCTGGTTGACCGCTATGCCTATCTGCGCGAGGGCCTGTTGCCGCTTGGCAATTTCATGGCCGCGCTGCCCATCGTCGGCACCGCACCCATTCTGGTGATGTGGTTCGGCTTCGGCTGGCAGTCCAAGGCGGCGGTCGTGGTGTTGATGGTGTTCTTTCCGATGCTGGTGAACACGGTTGCCGGCCTGTCGGAAACATCCGCGATGCAGCGCGACCTGATGCGGACCTATGCGGCGAGCTGGGGCGAGACCCTGCTGAAACTGCGCCTGCCGGCAGCGTTGCCATTCATTTTCAACGGGCTCAAGGTCTGCACGACGCTCGCCCTGATCGGCGCCATCGTCGCGGAGTTTTTCGGCTCTCCGACCCAGGGGCTGGGGTTCCGGATATCGACGTCGATCGGTCAGCTTGATCTTGGCCTCGTCTGGTCCGCCATTCTGGTTGCGGCGATCACCGGCACGCTGGCCTACGGGCTGGCGGCACTGATCGAAAAATGGCTCACCTTCTGGCACCCGTCACAGCGCGGCTGAGAACCGCAGACAACAACAAACCAAGGACCAAAACCAACAGGAGACTATCATGACAAAATCCATGCTGATCGCGGCGCTCGCGTCGACCGCGCTGACCGTTCCGGCCTTTGCCGACGACGTCACGTTGCAATTGAAATGGGTCACGCAGGCGCAATTCGCGGGGTACTATGTGGCTCTTGAGAACGGGTATTACGAAGAGGCCGGGCTTGATGTCACCGTCCTGCCCGGTGGGCCGGACATCGCGCCGACGCAGGTGATCGCCGGAGGCGGGGCGGATGTCATCGTCGAGTGGATGCCCGCCGCATTGGCGGCACGCGAAAACGGATTGCCGCTGGTCAATATCGCGCAGCCATTCAAATCATCTGGGATGATGCTGACCTGCTGGGGCGACGTGGGAATCGAGGGACCGGAAACGCTGGTCAACCGAACACTCGGCGTCTGGTTCTTTGGCAACGAATACCCGTTTCTCAGCTGGATGTCGCATCTGGGCATCGGAACCGATGGCAAGGGCGAGAACAGCGTCGAGGTTCTGAAGCAGGGATTCAACGTTGATCCGCTCCTGCAGCGTCAGGCCGATTGCATTTCAACCATGACCTACAATGAATATGGACAGGTACTCGACAGCGGTGTCGCGCCCGAAGAGCTGATCACCTTCAAATACGAGGATCAGGGCGTCGCGACGCTCGAGGACGGGCTTTATGTCATGGAAGAAAACCTGTCCGACCCGGCCTTTGTCGAACGGATGGAGAAATTCGTCGCCGCGTCGATGAAAGGCTGGAAATGGGCCGAAGAGAACCCCGAGGACGCGGCGATGATCGTGCTTGATTATGACGAGACCGGCGCACAGACCGAAGCGCATCAGGTGCGCATGATGACCGAGGTCGCCAAGCTGACCGCCGGCTCGAATGGCGCGCTGGATTCTGCCGATTACGAGCGCACGGTGGCAACACTGCTGGCGGGCGGATCGGACCCGGTGATCACCAGGGAACCGGAAGGCGCGTTTACAACCGTCATCACGGACAAGGCGCTGGCGGGTAACTGATCCGGACACGAGGGCCCCGGTATGATCGGGGCCCGTTCCATATCGCCAATCCGATACATCATCACCATGCCCGTAACGCCACATGGGTGATGCCGACGACCGGATGATGGGGCGTTTCGGTTTGATGCGAAACGCCCTGATCCTGCATGCCGCGACACTTTCGAAGGTGCCGGAATACGAAAAGAAGGTGCTCATCCGCCAAGCAATGTTTCCGGCATGATGTTTTCTACCGGCCCCGTCGCAGACACTCCGCAACGGAGTCTATCAACTGCTGATGGCGTTGCCCGCGCACAAATGACCGGGATCAGGTTACCGCTCCATCAATGCTCGCTTTCGTTATATTGCGGTGTCCTCAAAGCCGTTTCCAATTCGACGCTCAAACTTGCAGCCAAATCAAAAAACCGTCGTCGCACAGCCTCGGCGTATGGATTGGCCTTCTCAATCGCTTCGAATACTTCTGGCGCATCGTGCTGAACCATCGAAATCGCCTCGGATAACAAGTCAAAGCTCTTCGTGGTCATGCGCGTCGGCAGCGGTCCCATTCTCAGGAGCACTTTGCCGATAAGATGCGTGAGCCCTTGTACGACGGCTGCTTCTCGGTCATGCGCTTCTGGTGTCGTCATGACAACGGTCAGACCAAGAGACCTGCGCAAAAAAGCACCCAGCCTCAAATGTCGTTTTCCCCGAATGGGACAGATCGCGATTTTTAGCCCTTCAATACCGGTCGTGGCGCTCTGAGGTCCGAACAAGGGGTGAGACGCCACGATATCTACATGGTTCGGTAACAGTCGCCGCATGATTTCCGTGGGAATGACTTTGACTGAGCCAACATCGACAATCAGCGCGCCGGGTTTACAGGCAACTGCGATCTCGCTGACCACCCGCTCAAATGAGGACACCGGGGCCGCAATGAGAACCACATCAGCCTGCGATACGTCCTGTAGCGATGCCAGCCGCACTCCGAGTTGCTTTGCAGCCTCGGCAACATCCACGGACGGGTCATAGGCCGATATTTCGAAATACTGGCCAAGATGAAGGGCTGCGAGTTGTCCGAATGCCCCAAACCCGACGATGCCAAGCGAGGTGTTTTGAATTCTGTTGTTCATCTTTCGACCTTTGAACTTGCCGCCCGGCACAAGGTCGATTGCATGTTGACCGCTGACAGGGGCAGCGGAAAACCAATGATGAATTACCCGCAGCTATGGAAGCTGAGGATAATAGTCCTGCGATACGAAGAACGATCTGATCATGAGGTCAGCGGTAGAGCATCCAATAGAGCAATGTCAACGATGTTACCGCCTGGCGGCCATTGGCCGGAGCGCGGCATTCTGGAGAGACGGATTCAGGACGGTCCGGGTGCGCGTCATTCCAGCCCGGAACGACAGCGCGGGTCCCGGTTCCGTTTTCGGAGCGATGCCTCACGTATCGCGTTTGAAACCGGCGCATTGTAAACCCGTGTGTTAACGGGCGATAAATCACTCTGGCTTTGGTTGACTGCCGCAGGTTCGCGTGACAGCACCCTGGTTCGCAATACCACACCGGAATCCGGGGCCATAGACTTACGATATGCCCCCCATGACAAAGCGGTATTTCCGTATACTGACGCGGATGGGTCAGTCTGCGAGCGAGGTGCCGCGAGGGGCGGCAGCTATGTCGATTGGCTGCAAAGACAAGGAGAGGCCATTGCTTCAAGACGTCGAGAGCGACTTTCAGGATATTCGCGATGGCGTGCGTGCGGTCTGCGCGCAGTTTCCCGACGAATACCACCGAAAAGTCGACGCGGCCCGCGCCTATCCGGAAAAGTTCGTCGATGCGCTGACAAGCGCCGGCTGGATGGCCGCCCTGATCCCCGAAGAATATGGCGGCTCCGGATTGGGCCTGACCGAAGCCTCGGTCATCATGGAAGAAATCAATCGGGCCGGTGGCAATTCCGGTGCCTGCCACGGTCAGATGTACAACATGAGCACGCTTGTCCGTCACGGCAGCGAGGAACAGCGACAGCGCATCCTGCCGAGGCTGGCCTCTGGTGAATTGCGCCTTCAATCCATGGGTGTCACGGAGCCGTCCACGGGCACCGATACCACGAAGATCACGACCACAGCCGTGAAAACCGGGGACCGCTATGTCATCAACGGCCAGAAGGTCTGGATCAGCCGGGTGCAGCATTCGGATCTGATGATCCTTCTGGCCCGCACCACACCACTTGCCGAGGTGAAGAAAAAATCCGAGGGATTGTCGATCTTCCTCGTCGACATCAAGGATGCAATGAAATCCGGAATGCAGGTGACGCCGATCCCGAACATGGTCAACCACGAGACCAACGAACTTTTCTTCGACAACCTTGAAATCCCCGAGGAAAATCTCATCGGCCAAGAGGGCAAGGGCTTTGGTTACATCCTGACCGGTCTGAACGCCGAGCGCACGCTGATTGCGGCCGAATGTATCGGTGACGGCTATTGGTTCATCGACCGGGTGACAAGATACGTCAGGGACCGCATCGTCTTTGGCCGTCCGATCGGACAGAACCAGGGCGTGCAGTTTCCCATTGCCGAAAGCCATATCGAAGTCGAGGCCGCCAATCTGATGCGCTACAAGGCCTGCGCGCTTTTCGACTCGGGCAAATCCTGCGGCGCCGAGGCGAACATGGCCAAGTACCTTGCCGCCAAGGCGAGTTGGGAAGCCGCGAATGCCTGCATCCAGTTTCATGGCGGCTTTGGCTTTGCCCACGAATACGATGTCGAACGCAAGTTCCGCGAGACGCGCCTTTATCAGGTTGCGCCGATCTCGACCAACCTCATCCTGTCCTACATCGCGGAGCATGTGCTCGGCCTGCCCCGGAGCTTCTGATGACGCTGCCGCTGAAAGGCCTCAAGGTCGTCGCCGTCGAACAGGCGGTTGCGGCTCCTTTCGCCACCTGCCGGCTGGCTGACGCCGGTGCCGAGGTGATCAAGATCGAACGACCAGAAGGGGATTTTGCACGTGGCTACGATGATGTCGCCGCCGGCCAGTCCAGCTATTTCGTCTGGCTGAACAGGGGCAAGACATCGGTTGTGCTCGACCTGCGCTCCGAGAGCGGCAAGGCTGAGCTTGCACGCCTGCTGGCCGACGCGGACGTGCTGGTGCAAAATCTCAAGCGCGGCGCGCTCGGGCGTCTGGGGTTCACACCCGAGCGGCTGGCGCGCGACTATCCCAGGTTGATCACCTGTTCGATCACCGGCTATGGCGAAGACGGACCGATGGCGGATCGCAAGGCCTATGACCTGCTCATTCAGGCGGAATCGGGGCTCTGCTCGATCACCGGCGGACCTTCCGAACCTGCCCGCGTCGGCATGTCGATCGTGGACATCGCCACCGGCGCGACCGCTCATGCGGCGATTCTGGAGGCGGTGATCGCCCGCGGTATTTCCGGCAAGGGCGCAGCGATCACCATTTCGATGTTCGATGTGATGGCCGATTGGATGACGGTCCCGTTGCTGAATCACGAAGGCGACAAATCGCCGAAGCGGGTCGGAATGGCGCATCCCTCGATCTCGCCCTACAGTGCCTTTTCCACCCGCGACGGCCAGTTGATCCTGATTTCGATCCAGAGCGACCGGGAATGGCGCATGCTCTGCGAACATTTCCTGCAACGCCCGGATCTGGGCCTGGATCCGCGCTTTGCCACCAATGTCGCAAGGGTTGCCAACCGTAGCGAAACCGATGGGATTGTCGCCGCGGCCTTTGCCTCGATGTGCCATGAGCAGGCCATCAAGGCGCTTGGGCACGCCGATGTCGCCATGGCTTCTGTCAACGACATGTCGGGCCTTTCCGCGCATCCGCATCTGCGCCGGATCGAAGTCCTCACCCCCAATGGCCCCGTTACCTATCCTGCGCCCGCCGCACGCGTCGCCGGAGAGACCCGCCGCTATGGTCCCGTCCCGGCGCTTCCCGCGATCAAGACGAAGGTGGATCAATGACCCAATCGGACGACACAGGGGCAGACCTGGCGCTTGATATCGAGATGTTGCGCGGCTGGATCGGCAGGACCGAAACCCGTTCCGAAGACCTGACACCGGCACTGGCGGAACGGTTCAACGCCACGCTCGGTCGCACGGGAGACACCGGCGCGGGTGCCGCGGCTCCGTCGCTGATCCATCTTTGCCTGACCCAGCCGGCAGTACCGGCCAGCGAAATCGGTCCTGACGGCCACCCGGCGCGGGGCGGGTTCCTGCCGCCTGTCCCCCTGCCCCGTCGCATGTGGGCGGGCGGCGCCTTTGTCTTCCACCGCGCCCTGCGGGTCGGCACACTTGTCACCCGTCGCTCGACCATCCGTGACGTGGTGCTCAAGCAGGGACGGAGCGGGCCGCTGTGTTTCGTCACCGTCGATCATCGGATTTCCGACCCGCAGGGCATCGCCCTGACCGAGCGTCAGGACATCGTTTACCGCGGCACCGGACAGGCGGGCGTCGGAAATGTGCCCGCCATCGCCGGGGCCGGTGCAAATCAAAAGGTCATCGCGACCGATCCTGTGCTGCTGTTCCGCTACTCGGCGCTGACGTTCAACGGCCACCGCATCCACTATGACCAGCCCTATGTCACCGCCGAAGAGGGCTATCCGGGCCTGATCTTTCACGGGCCGCTGCAAGCGACGCTTCTCGTCCATTTCGCAGCGGATCTGCGCGGCGAGGTCCCGAAAGAGTTCCGCTTTCGCAGCCTTTCACCGCTGTTCGATACCAGCGATGTGGTGCTCAATGCCGAAACAACGGATGATGGTATGCGCCTCTGGACCGCGCGGCCCGGCGGGCCCATCGCAATGGATGCCACCGCCACATGGTAAATCCCGAGACCTGCAGGCCAGGCTAACCCGCGTTCTTGCGCAACACCCGTATCATATGAGGCTGCCTCAGGAGCGATAAGCCGCCTTCGACCGCCTCAGCATGGTGCAGGAAATCGCGTGTCACCGCGTCCCGGTCGGCATCGATGACCGTCTGTCGCGACGGATCCGCAGCACACAGGTAGCTCAGGAATTCATCCACGGATGAAAAACGGCTGATCCGGTCAAGCTGACTGTCCTCGACCAGCGAGCTGTCATGCCGGTCGGCAAAGCGTGTCAGAGCCGCCAGTGCCTGCGCACGGATCGCTGTTTCATCGTCCACGCGCCGCATCGCCTCGAAGAAACTTCCCGAGGCCAGCGGCTCGACCACCACCAGCACGCCGCCGGACCGCAACAGACGCCAGGCTTCGACGATGCCCGCCTCCATCCGCCCCTCTGGCAGATGATGTAGCGCGTTATGGAAAATCGCGGCACCAAAGCTGCTGTCGCTGGCGGGAATGGCTTCGGCGCCGGCCCGAAGGAATCGCGCGCCGGGTGCCCGGGCCCGCGCCACGTCCAGCGCCAGGTCAGACGGATCGACACCGGTCACCGAGTAACCACGACGGACCAGCGCCGCCGCCAGCCCACCCCGTCCGCAACCGATATCGACGACCCGGTGCACCTCTTCGTCCGCGAGAAGTGCAAGGATTCGGGCGGTGACGACGTCTGGCTCCCGCACCACCCCCCGACCTGCCGCCCCGCGCGTGTTGCTGACTGGCATTTGCTCTCTCTCTTTCTGAACCGGACGCCGGAACGTCAGATGGTACGGCCACCATCGACTTCGAGGATGACACCGGTGATGAAATCCGCCTCGTCCGAGCCGAGATAGAGCGCCGCATTGGCAATGTCGCGTGGCTCGGACAGACGTCCGAGCGGGATGGTGGCTATGAATTTTTCCCGGTTCTCCGGCGTGTCCGGCACACCCATGAATTTCTCCAACAGCCCGGTCACGCCCATGACCGGCGCGATGCCGCAGACCCGGATATTGTCCGGTGCCAGTTCGACCGCGAGCGACCGGGTCATCAGGTTCACGGCTCCCTTTGACGAATTGTACCAGGTCAGCCCGGGCCGCGGCCGGATTCCGGCGGTTGAGCCGACATTGATCATCACCCCGCCCCCTTGCTTGCGCCAGAGCGGCACACAGGTCTTGGTCATGTGAAAGATCGACAGCACGTTGACATCATAGATCTTGCGAAACGTCGCTTCGTCCGTTTCCATCAGCGGCTTGTTGGCGTTGGTCCAGCCGGCGTTGTTGATCACGATGTCGAGGCTGCCGAACGCGTCGGTCACCTGGGCCACGGCCGCCTCGACCTGATCACCCTGCGCCACGTCGCAGGTTACCGCGATGGCATCTTCACCCAGTTCCTCGGCCACGGCGCGGGCGCCTTCGGCATCGATGTCGCAAATCGCGACCTTCGCCCCTTCGCGAATATAGGTTTCGGCAATACCCTTGCCAAAACCCGAAGCCGCACCGGTCACCATTGTCGTCTTGCCTTGAAGTCTCACCTGCGTTCTCCGTTGTGCTGATCTGAGTGTGTTGTGGATCGACCTCGCGGGTCGCATCGCATTCTGTCGCGCATGGGGCTCACCCGTGGTTGTTCACCACGGTCTTGATGTGGGAAAACTCCAGCAGCGCAGCAAATCCCTTTTCGCGACCATGCCCGGACTTGCGGACACCGCCGAAAGGCAGTTCGACGCCGCCGCCCGCACCATAGCCATTGATAAAGACCTGGCCGCAGCGCAGCGCCTTGGCGACGCGCTGCTGTCGAGCGCCATCCCGTGTCCAGATCGCGGCCACCAGACCGTAATCCGTGCCATTGGCTATACGGATTGCGTCGGCTTCGTCATCAAAGGGGATCATGGCCAGAACCGGGCCGAATACCTCTTCCTGCGCGATCCGGGCGTCCGGCGCACAGGGACCAAAGACCGCCGGCGCCACATAAAAACCGCCCTCGGGCGCCTCGAAAGAGATGCCACCGCGCGCGATGAGCGGTGCATCGGCAGTCTCGATATATTCTTCTACCCGGCGTTTCTGCCTGGCGGAAATCAATGGCCCCAGCACCGCCGCCTCGTCCGACGCACTGGCGCTGATGCCCTCGAAAGCGGCCTTCAACCGGGTCTCGACGCGGTCCCAGAGGCTGCGATGCACCAGCACGCGGGTGCCTGCCGAACAGGTCTGCCCGCCGTTCTGGATCAGCGCGTTGATCACCACGGGAATGGCCGCATCGAGATCGGCGTCTTCGAACAGGATCTGCGGCGACTTGCCGCCCAGTTCCAGCGTGCAGCCGATGAAATTGCGCGCGGCCGCGATCTGGATCATCACACCGACTTCGGGCGAGCCGGTGAAAGAGATGAAATCAATGTCCGGATGTTCCGATAGCGCCTTGCCCGCCACATCCCCGCGCCCGGTCACGATGTTCAGCGCGCCGGGCGGGAAGCCTGCCTCGACCGACAGTTCACCGATGCGCAGGGCCGTCAGGCACGCATCTTCCGCGGGCTTGAGCACCGTCGCATTGCCCATGGCCAGTGCCGGGGCGACCGAGCGGCCGAACATCTGCGCCGGGTAATTCCAGGGAATGATATGTCCGGTGACGCCGTGAGGTTCGCGCTGTACCTCGACATTGTAGCCCGGCAGGAAGGGAATGATCTCTCCATGCACCTTGTCGGCGGCACCGCCGTAAAACTCGAAATAGCGGGCCGTCACCTGCATGTCGGCACGCGCCTGCAAGATGGGTTTGCCATTGTCGGCGCTTTCCAGCTGCGCCAGATCTTCGGCATGCTCCAGGATCAGCGCAGACAGGCGCAGCATGAGGCGCCCGCGCTCGGTCGCCGAAAGCTTGCTCCAGGCACCGCCGTCAAAGGCTGCGCGGGCCGCCGCGACGGCGGCATCGACATCCTCGGGGCCGCTGTCGGCGATCGCCGCGAACCGCTGACCGTCCAGCGGCGAGAGGACGTCGAACTCGGCCCCCGTGCCAGCCGGCACAAAGGCGTTGCCGATCAGGTTCAGGGGCCTGGGCAGCACAAGGCCGCGCTTGCTGACTGGGAAATCTTTCATGCCGTTTTCCTTTCCGGGTCAAGCGACCCCTCAGAGACCTCGCCGCGTTCGATGACCAGCGTCCGGCTGGCGAAACCGCGCAACAGCGAGGGATTGGATTCTGTGATGACAAGGGTAATGCTGCGATCGCTGTCCCGCAGGGCGCGCAGCGCATCGGCGTAGCGCAGGGCCAGCGCCGGCGCGAGGCCTTGGAACGGCTCGTCCAGCATCACCAGCTTGGTCCCCAGCATCAGCGCCCGCGCCAGGGCAACCATCTTGCCCTGCCCGCCCGATACGTTGCCCGCCGGACGGTTCGCCATTTCCCGCAATTCGGGAAGAATGTCATAGACCCTGTCCAGCCTGCGCCGCGTCTCGACCGGACCAAGCCTGGCGGCATCGGCGGGCAGCAGGATATTCTCTTCGACCGTGAAGGCTGAGAACAGCCGCCGGTCTTCCGGTGAATATCCGATGCCGAGACCGGGCCGTTTCGGTGGCGCAACCGAGCCGAGGGACTTTCCCTCGAACAGGATTTCGCCCGTCTGCATCTTGGTAAAGCCCATGATGGTGCGCAAAAGCGTGGTCTTGCCCGCGCCATTGCGCCCGATCAGGGCCAGGGTCTCGGCGGCCTCGACGCGAAAGGTCAGGTTGCGCAGGATCCCGATGATTCCGATCGAGGCGCTCACATCGCGAAATTCAAGCATCAGGCCACTTCCTCGCCAATGACATCGCGGATGACGTCGGGGTGTTCGAGCATCTCTTCGGGTGTGCCGCGCAACTGCACATTGCCTGCATTCCAGACCGCGACCTCGTCGGCATAGCGCGACACGATCCCCATGTCGTGTTCGACGAAAACCGACGTCACCCCGGCTTCGGCCAGAGCACCAACAAGTATTTCCATCACCTCGTGCTTCTGGGAAGACGCCACGCCGGACGTGGGTTCATCCATCAGCAGAAGCCGCGGCTTCAGGGCCAGAGCAACGGCAATGTCGATCAGCTTGCGCTGCCCTTCGGACAGCTCGACCACCACGCGGTCGGCCACATCGGCGCAGTTTACCAGATCAAGCAGGTGCATCATCTCGTCACGCTGCCTGATCCTGTGCAGGCTTTGCAGCGGGTTGCGCAGCCCTTCGCGCGCCGCCGCCGAGATCAGCAGGTTTTCCAGCGCCGTATGCTCGGTGAAAAGCTGCGGGATCTGAAACGCCCGCGCGACACCGCGCCGAACGATCTTGCGCGGCGGCAGTGCGCTGATGTCCTCGCCTTCCAGAAAGACCTTGCCCTGTTGCGGCTTGAGCCAGCCGGTGCAGATGTTCAGGAAGGTGGTCTTGCCCGCCCCGTTGGGACCGATGATGGCAAGGTTGCGCCAGGCCTCGATCTGCATCGAGACATTGTTGGCTGCGGTCACGCCACCGAACCTGATGACCAGATCGCGGGTTTCCAGCAGCGGCGGCGTGCCCGATCTCGGTGTCGCGTTCATTTGGCCTCCTCCGCTGTTCCCGGTCGCTGGCTGCTCATCTTGCGGTGACCGATCAGGGTATCGGCGATACCCATGATCCCGCCCGGCGCAAACAGGATGATGACCAGCAGGAAGCTTCCCAGCAGAAGCTGCCAGACGTCACCCGCAAAGGCCGAGGCATAGATCCGCACGACCTCGTAGATCAGCGCGCCGATAAAGGCACCGCGCACCGAACCTGCGCCGCCAAGCACGGCAATGAAAACCATTTCCGCAGAACGCACCCACCAGACATATTCCGGTGTCACCACACCCTGCGTCAACGCCATGAGCGACCCGCCGACACCGCAGAGCGCCGCAGACAGCATGTAGCCCGACAACAATACGCGCCTTGGCGACAAACCGAGATATTCAAGCCGCGTTTCGTTGGTCTTGATGGTCTGGAAAATCTGCCCGACAGGCGAGGCGAACCAGCGCAGCGTAAACCAGCCGAGCACAACCATAAGCACGATCGAAAGGTAGAATATCACCGCCTCGAAATCGGAGCGTTCCATGACCATCCCAAGGACCGCCGGGCGTGCCAGGCGAATGCCGTCGGCCCCGCCGGTGACATGATAGAACTTTTCGAGAATCGACCAGAAGATCATCGAGAAGGCCAGGTTGAGCATTCCGAAGAAGATCCCCCGGTAGCGCACCACGAAAAGCCCCACGAGCAACCCGCTGACGGCGGCTCCGCCGACCCCGGCCACAAGCACAAGGATCAGATCCGCCTCGGGCAGCGACGCCATCAGGAAAGCACCGACATAAGCCGAGATGCCGAAGAATAGCGCATGACCGAAAGAAACCTGCCCCGCCCGCAGCAGGACGGTGACCCCCAGTACAGCAAGCCCCTTGGCCAGCGCAAGATTGATCAGCAACTGCATGGAGGGCGCGATGAAAGGCACCGCCGCCAGCAACAGGATTCCCAGCAATGTCAGAATCGCGCGTATCGAAGGCATGGCACCGGATTTCGCGCTGTCCGATGTCGGGTGTCGTGTCGTATCGCTCATGCGGTGTCCTCAGATCTTGCGGGCGACAGGGCTGCCGAAGAGTCCCTCGGGGCGCACGAGCAGGACCAGCACCATGATGAGATATGGCACGAGAACGGCGACCTCGGGCCAGACATAGACCGCGAAAGACCGGCCAAGGCCAATCATCAGAGCGGCGACCGCGGCCCCGCCGATCTGCCCCAGACCCGCAGTGGCGACCACGGCGAACGACAGCACGATCATGTCGGCGCCCATACCGGGCAGGATCGACGTGGTCGGCGACGCAAGCGCGCCGCCAAGACCGGCGAGCACCGCGCCAACCATGAAGGTAAACAGGAATACGCGGTCGGCATCTATCCCGATGGATTGCGCCGCCTCGCGGTCTTCCGTGGTGGCCAGGATCAGCTTGCCGATCACCGTCCGGCGCAGAAAGAAGCGCAGCCCGAGCAGCAGGCCGGTGGCGACCACCGGCAGCAGGATCAACTGGTAGACCGTATATGTCACGCCGAAGACGGTCACATTTCCCAGGGCCTGCAGGACGCGGGCCTCGAAATAGGGCTGCGAACCCCAGACCAGCCGCTGCACGTCCTCAAGGATCATGAAGACGGCGAAGGTGACGAGAAGCTGCAGGACTTCTGGCTTGTCATAGATCCGCCGCAACAACAGCCACTCGATCGGCCCCCCGAGGGCCACCCCCACGAGGGCGGCCGAGACAATCATCAGCGGAAAAGCGAACACCGGCGCGAAACCGAGCGCCAGGAAATAGCCGCTCAGGGACACCGTGACATAGGCGCCGATCGCGTAAAGCGACCCGTGGGCGACATTCAGGATGCGCATGACGCCGAAAATCAGGGTCAGACCGAGCGCCACGATGAACACCAGCGCCGCATAGGAGATCCCGTCGAACAGAGCGAGCAGGAAGATCGTCAGGTTCATGAAACCGCCTCTCGTTGGTGGACCGTCAAGCCGCCCGGTGAAAGGCGCGCAGGATGCCTCGCCACGACATGCCTCCGGCCCTGCCCAAGCGCCATTTCCTGCGGGTTGTCCTCACATTGCATCTGATGATGCCATCCGTGGACAACCCGCGACGGTATCACTTTTCATATGTCGAGACTGTCAGGCTGTCGGCGAAGCCCGCATCGAGCCCCTTGATCCAGTCCAGAGAGACCTCACCCAGCGGCGGCAGAAGGTCTTCGCCGTCAAAGATCATGATGTTCTCGAGGGTCGCGAACGGGTAGTCGCCATTTTGGACGGAAGTCCCCATGAGTTGCGACTCGACACCCTGATTGTCCTCGCGCAAGTGCAGAGAGCGACCGAGGCCCTGGAACTCCAGCCCTTCGAAGGCCGCCAGAAGCTGGTCCTTGCTTGGCCAGTCGACGCCATTCTCGGCAATGGCCTTGTCATAGGCGGCCGTCAGCGCGGCAATCGCCTGACTGGCGTGGAAGACCGGATAGACCGGGATATCGCCGGTGGCTTGCTTGTATTGCTCCATGAAGCTCTTGAAATCCGCGTCATCGCGACGCTCGGGGTGCAGGAAATAATGATCCCCGCGGGCGCCGATGATGTGCCCGGCAGGCAGGCTGCTGCCCAGCCGTTCAAGCGAGCTTTCGGCCAGCGGCAGAACGAAGGTCGACGTGTTCATCAGGCCGCGTTGGAACGCCTGCTGCACGAAGGTATCGAGATCCGCACCCCAGGATGTGGAGAGGATAACGTCAGGCCGCAAGGCCTGCAGGCGCGAAATCTCGGTTGAGAAGTCAGGCGCGCCGAATTTCGGGAAGAACTCGCCCACGACTTCGACATCCGGCTTCATGACCTGCAGCGCAGTGTAGAAGATATCCCAACTGTCACGGCCCCAGGCGTAATCTTGATTGACCACGGCAATGGTCTTGAAGTCAGGCTTGGTCTTGAGCAGGTAGGTCACCGCCGCCAGCATTTCCGAGGTGGCATTCCCTTGCGTGCGGAAGACGTAGTCATAGCTGTTTTCCTCGAAGATGCGCTGCGTGCCGCAGTCCCACATCAGGTTCGGAACCTTCAGATCCTCGGCCAGCGGCGCCAGCGTCTGGCAGTTGCCCGAAGAGATCGAGGCCAGCATGACCTCGGCGCCACCGCTCTGGGCGACCCGGCGGTATTCCGACGTCAGGGCTTCGGCGCCGGCCCCCTCGTCGATATAGGTCACCTCGATCGGCACGCCGTTGACGCCGCCTTCTGAATTGATGTTCTCGACCAGGATATTCATTGCATCGCGTGCCGGAACACCGAACACCGAAGCGGGGCCGGTCAAAAAGGTGGTCATGCCGATCTTGAGCGTCTCGGGCTTGTCAGCGGCGAGAGCCGCAAACGGCAGCCCGGCGCAAAGCATGGTCATCGTCAACAGGTTCTTCATCTTGGATTTCCTCCCGGATTTCAGTGCAGATCGGTCAGCGGATCGCGATGGGGTTGATGATCATCTGCACGGCCCCCTTCACGCGGGCTTGGCCCAGAACGAACATGAATTCGTGAACGTCATCCGCTGCAAGGGCGCGCGTATCCATGTTTTCCAGAATGTAGATACCATTCTCGGGTTGCAGGATCTGATGTGCGCGAAAGGCCTCTCCCTCGACCTCGGCGGGCACGACTTCCATGCCCCAGGTGTCCGCGCCGACGGCCATGACACCGATCTCTGCCAGGTATTCCGCGCCGCTTACGCCCAGCCCGGGTTCTGCCGCGCCGAACCGTTCCGGGTCGGCATTGTCACCTTCCAGCAGGTCCATCCAGTTGGAATTGAACAGGACCACATCGCCCTCGCGCAACTCGACCGACTGGGCCTCGGCAGCCGCCTTGATGTCTTCTGCGGTATAGGCCGTGCCTTCCTCGACCATGTCGGTGCCAAAGTATTCGGCCATGTCGAGCATGACACCGCGCCCGACCAGACCCGGCAGCTTTTCAAGACCCAATTGGCTCAGCCCGGACGCCGGCGCGAAATCGGCATAGGTGCGCCCACCGTAATAGACGTGATCGACACCCGCGTGACCCAGCCCGTCGATCTGCGGACCGATGCCCAGCCAGCCCATGAATATGTCGTCGTTGTAGGTGAACTTGTTTTCGCCCAGACCCGAGTTGCCGTTCTGACCCGGTTGCAGGACGGTCACCGACAGGCTGCGGGGCGGAAAGGCCGGCGTGTCCGAGCCGACGATCATGCCGAGGCTGTATACCTTGCCGTCAGTGACCAGTTCGGCCGCCAGCTTGACCCGCTCTGCAGTCATGTGGTTGGCCGCGCCCAGCTCGTCCTCGGCTCCCCATCTATGATCTGCCCATTCCGGAGGAGCGGTCTCCTGTGCTGCTGCCGCTCCGATCGAAGCCGCAAGCGCGACGGCTGCAAGTCCGGTCAATCGCGCGGTCGTTCCGACGGCGGCGCAATTGCAACTACCAATGTTCCGTTGAACCCTCATCGCTTCCTCCTAGAGCTTAGAGATGTGCAGGAGCCTAAGGTCAGACCGCGATCAGCCGCCAATACCGTGATGCAATTCCGGTCATAGCGTTAACCTATGTCCCGGGCTAAATTGCGTTTCACATCGCGCCCGGCGTCCTAGTTTAGCCGGAAGAGGAATCGAATTGGCCAGCGGGAGGATGCCACCATGAAGATTGAAGCTGCCGTGCTGACGCGCACAGGGATAGAGCGTGATTTCGAAGCCGCCAATGCGCTGGAGGTACGCGAGGTCGATCTGGCCGGGCCGGGACCGGGCGAGGTGCTGATCCGGATCGCGGCCGCAGGCGTCTGTCATTCCGACCTTTCGGTGATCAACGGCACACGGCCCCGACCGCTGCCCATGGTCCTGGGGCACGAGGCCTCGGGCTTTGTGCAGGAGGTCGGACAGGGTGTCGATGACCTGTCGCCGGGTGATCACGTGGTGTGCATTTTCGCACCGGGATGCGGCAATTGCCTGCCCTGTGCCGAAGGTCGCCCGGCACTTTGCACGCGCGCCGCCGCGCATCACGGCATCGGCGAACTGATGACTGGGCATCGGCGGCTGGCGATGGATGGCAGCCCTGTGAACCATCACGTCGGTGTCTCTGCCTTTGCCAGCCATGCGGTGGTCGCGCGTCAGTCCCTGGTGAAAGTCGATATCGACCTTCCTCCGCATATTTCCGCTCTCTTTTCCTGCGCAATGCTGACCGGAGCCGGAGCGGTATTCAACACGGCGCGGGTCATGCCCGGGTCCAGGGTCGCGGTCTTCGGGCTGGGCGGTGTCGGTCTTTCGGCCGTCCTCGGTGCCGCGGCGGCCGGAGCAGGAGAGATCATCGCCATCGACACGTTCGAAACAAAGATGCAGACCGCGCTGGACATGGGTGCGACACGTGCGATCAAGGCCGATGCCGATACCATCGAAACCATCCGGGAGGCCACCGGCGGGGGCGTCGACGTGGCGATCGAACTGGCCGGGTCGAGCCGCGCACTCGAGACCGCCTGGAGCTGCACCTGCCGTGGTGGTCTGACCGTCACCGCCGGCCTGCCGCATCCGGATGAACGCATGTCACTGAACGCGCTGCAGCTTGTTGCCGAGGAACGCACGTTGAAGGGCAGCTACATCGGCTCCTGCGTGCCGCAGCGCGACCTGCCCCGCATGTTCTCGCTTCATGCGCAGGGCAAACTGCCGGTCGAAAAGATGCTGACCCATCGCGTGAAACTGGCCGATATCAATCGCGCGATGGACCAGCTCGACCAGGGCACCGCGATCCGTCAGGTGATCGAGTTCGACAGATGATCGACATCCGGCAGCTGCGTTACTTTCTTGCCATTGCCGACGCGCCGTCGATCTCTGCGGCGGCACATACCATCGGCGTGGCGCAACCCTCGCTGTCCCAGCACGTGCAGCGCATGGAAGAGGAACTTGGCGTCAAGCTCATGGATCGGTCCCCCCGTGGCACGTTGCTGACGCAGGAGGGGCATGAACTTGTGGAACACGCCCGCCGGATCTGCGACAGCCTCGATCGCTGTGTCGCGGACATGCGCGAGCTGGGGGGAACAATCAGGGGACGTGTTGCCTTTGGCATGCCCCCGTCCTGCTCCATGGTCATGTCGGTCCCGCTGGCGGAAACCGTGCGGCTTGAACTGCCCGAGGTCCGCCTGCGCGCGGTCGAGTCCATGAGCGGTTATCTCAAGACCTGGATCGAGGACGGCACGGTCGACATAGGTTTTCTCTATGATCTCACCGATGCGGGACATCTGCGCAAGACGCAGGTGATGCAAGAGCAGCTGTTCTTCTTTTCCGCGCCCGACGCCTGGCCTCTGGACACCCCGCCGGGCACGCCCGTCCCGCTGGCGGAACTTCAGCCACTGGACATGATCCTGACATCGAACGGGCTGCGAAACACCATCGAACGCTATTGCAGCAGCCACGGCATCAAGCTGAACGTCGTGATCGAGATGGATGCGATGACCCAGATCAAGGAACTGGTGGCGCGCGGATCGGGCTACACGATCTTCGCGCCCGTCGCGGCTCAGGACTTCGTCGAGCGCGGAGAGCTGTTGCGCGCTCCGATCGTCGCGCCGACGCTGACACGCCCGGTCTACATCGTGTCGAATCCGGCACGGGTGATGACCCGTGCCTGTCGCGCGGTCGAACAGCTGACTCTGGACGTGGCGCGCGAATTGGTACAGCGCGGCATTTGGGAAGCCACGCTGGTCTGAAAGCGCTTCTTGCCCAAAGAACCTTGCACGCCACGGCCATACGCCCGCGTGATGCGCAAGGGCATCGCACCGCCGGTAAGCACCCTACATCGCGCCGATTTCCCTGAAGTAGCGCTCGGCGCAGCTTTGTTTGCGGCGGGACGCGATGTAGACTGGGGTCATGAAACACACCTCGGCGAAACTCCTGGCGCTGGTCGATGAAGCGGGCCTCTCGGATGGTACGCTGCGCCAGCTTCTATCGCCCTTCGGTATCGGGCCGGACGAGTTCAGGAATGTGGACCGGCTTTTTGCGCTCGATGAGATCCTCGCGATCTTTCGCGTGATCGTCGCCCATGTGGCCAACGCCGATACGGTGTTTCGGGCCGGACAGAGGTTTCGCTTTACCGATTTCGGCATTTTCGGACTCGCGGTGATGAGCCAGCCGGACCTGCGGCTGGCCTTGCGGTTCACCATGCGCTACCGGCCGCTGTCGTCGCCGCTGATCGGGCTGGAGGTGCAGGATGCCGAGGGTGACAGCGGGCTTGTCTTTTACCCCCTGCCCGGCACCACCGAGGATCACGACATCTATCCGCGACTGCTGGATTTCAACGTCGGCATGTTCCTGTCGCTGATTTCCGATGCCATCGGTCGGGACGATTTCACATCCGCCATCCAGCTGTCGGCAAGGGCGGACAAGCTGTCGCAGGATCTGCTGCGCGACAAGGGACTGCACGTCATCCCCGGCGCCCTGAGAGATGCAATTGTCCTCAAGCCCTGGGCCATGGACGCTCCGCTGCGCCACAAGAGCACGGTCGGCGCGGCACTGGCCAGGAAGCTCTGTGGCGATGCGCTTGCGAGCGTGCGAAATGCCTCGAAATTTTCGGCCGAGGTGCAGGCGGTCATGATCGCGAATATCGAAAAGCCGCTGACCACGGCCTTTGTGGCGCGTCGTCTCGGGATGGGAGAGCGCAGCCTGCGCCGCCGCCTGTCCGAAGAAAGCCTGTCTTTCCGCTTGTTGAAGCAATCGGTGCAGAGCGATATCGCGCGCCGTTATCTGGGCGAAACCCGCATGACAATCGCGGATGTCGCGCTGGCCGTCGGATATAGCGATGTGGCCAATTTCAGGCGGGCGTTTCGCGCCCTTCACGGGGTGACACCACAGGAGTATCGGGAGGATTTGCGCGCAGGAGGGGGTGATAATTGGCCGAATGGCCGAAAATGACCCCATTTTGAATAAAACTGACCCTGATGCGCCGCGCCAATCCCTTGGAAAAGGAAAGGAAGGGAGAGAAGGATGTCGGAAATGCGAATCCCATTGCAGGAGGGTCCGGTCCATGAGAGCGGACACGATCTTCTGGCGGAAGACTCCCGGAGGGCGGTGCCATGACCGGACTGGTCGATGCGATTGCCGCTGAAATCGGGCGGGATCGTCTTGTTTCACCCGATGACGTTCTTGGCCGCGCCCTGGATCCCATCGGTCGTCAGGCCCCTGCGACATGGCTGATCCGGCCGCGCAGCACGCAAGAGGTTTCGGCGGTCTTGCGCCTCTGCCATGCCGCCGGACAACGGCTGACGGTGATGGGCGGCGCAACCGGGCTCGCCGGCGGGCTGGCTCTGGCAGAGGACGAGTGGCTGCTGTCTCTCGAGGCGATGCGCGGGATCGACATCGATGCCGGCAACCGTGTCGCCACCATGGGCGCGGGCGCGATCCTTCAGGACGTGCAGGACAGGGTCGCCGAAGCGGGGCTGAGCTTTCCCCTCGATCTGGGCTCGCGCGGGTCGGCGACGATCGGCGGTCTGATCGCCTGCAATGCGGGTGGTGAAAAGGCGCTGCGCTTTGGCATGATGCGCGAACAGGTTCTGGGACTTGAGGTCGTTCTGCCGGATGGCCGCGTGATCGACCTGATGAACAGCATGGTCAAGAACAACACCGGTTATGACCTCAAGCAGTTGTTCATCGGGGCCGAAGGAACGCTGGGCGTCGTCACCCGCGCGGTGTTGCGGCTGCGCCCGCATCTGCCAAGCCGTCAAACGGGCTTTGCCGCACTGTCACAGTTCGACGCCGTGCTGAAGCTGAAATCCGCGGTGGAAGAGGCGCTCGGCAATGATCTTACCGCCTTTGAAATCATGTGGCCGGGCTTTTTCGATGCGGTGGCGTCGGCCGCCGGCGGTGCGCTCCCCGTCGAAAGGGGCAGCGCCTACTATGTGATTTTCGAAGCTGAAGGCGGGCGCGCCATGACCGATGACATGTTCATCGAAGCGCTCGAACCCGTCGTCGAGGCCGGCCTGGTCGACGATCTGGTGCTGGCCCGCTCGAATGCCGAACGCGACGGGATGTGGAGCCTGCGCAACAATATTGCCGCCCTCATCGCCGCCTACATGCCGCCCATAGGCTATGACGTTTCGATACCGCTCGGCAAGATGGAGCAGTTTGTCGCCGCCGTCGAGGCGGGTGTTGCGCAACGCTGGCCGGATATGCGCATGACCGCCTTCGGACATATGGGCGACAACAACCTGCATCTCGTCGTGACGCTGGGGGCCGCCGATGCCGCCGACAAGGAAGCGCTCAATCACCTGATCTATGGCGAGGTCGGCAAGCTTGGAGGGTCGATTTCGGCAGAACACGGACTGGGCAGCGAGAAGCGGGACTATCTCGGCTACAGCCGCTCGCCCGAGGCCATCGCCCTGATGCGCGAGGTGCGGACGCTTTTTGATCCGCGGGGCATCCTGCAACAGGGGAGGCTGCTGCCCGACGCAGAGCCCCGATCCCCGCAAGACCAGTGAAATCATCGGGCGGCGACGGGAGACGCCGCATCAGGGAGGACGACCATGACTGAAGTTTACGACTATATCGTCGTTGGCAGCGGACCCGGCGGCGCGCCGGTGGCCAACCGGCTGAGCGCCGACGGCAAGACCACGGTTGCCGTGATCGAGACCGGCGGCGCGAACACCGGGGCGACGATCGACGTTCCGATGCTGCTGATCGCGAATGTGCCGAAAAAGAACAAGCACAACTACGCGTACGAAACCGTACCGCAAAAGGGTCTGAAGGGGCGTGTCGGCTATCAGCCGCGCGGGCGCGGGCTTGGCGGATCGACCGCGATCAACGCGCTGGTCTACATGCGCGGGCATCGCGGTGATTATGACGAATGGCGTGACCTGGGATGCCCGGGCTGGGGATATGACGATGTTCTTCCCTATTTCAAGAAGTCCGAGAACAACACCGCCGTCACCGATGAGTTTCACGGTCAGGGTGGCGAGTTGAATGTCGAACGCATCCGCACCGACAACCCGTGGCATGGCAAGCTGAGCCAGATGCTCGATGAGGCGCAACTCAAGGCCAACCCGGATCCGAACGGGGCGCATCAGGAAGGCTATTCCATCGCGCAGGTGATGCAGAAGGAAGGCCGGCGCTGTTCATCCGCCCATGCCTTTATCGTGCCGGTGATGGACAAGCGCCCGAACCTGAACGTGCTGCTGGAAACCCAGGCCGTCCGGGTGGTGTTTGAAGGCAGGAAGGCCGTCGGCCTCGAAGTCGAACACAAGGGCGCAAAACGGGTGATCCGCGTGAACCGCGAGATCATCCTGTCGGCGGGCGCCTTTGGTACGCCGCAGATCCTGATGATGTCCGGCATCGGCCGGGCCTCGGACCTGAAACAGCATGGCATCGAAACGGTGCATGACCTGCCGATGGTCGGATATGACCTTCAGGACCATATGGATTTCATTCTGGCCTATCATATCAAGGACCGCGTGAACCTGATGGGCATGTCGCCCCAGGGTCTCTGGAGCCTGTACAGGAACTGGCGCCGCTATCAGAAAGAGCGGCGGGGAATGTTCACATCCAACTTTGCCGAGGTGAACGGCTTCATGCGCCTGTCGCCCGACAGCCCCCGCCCCGAGATCCAGTATGAATTCGTTGTCGGTCTTGCCATCGACCATGCCCGCAAGCTGGAACCCCGCCACGGCATGTCCTGTCACATCCTCGATCTGCGTCCGAGTTCGCGCGGGACGGTCAAGCTCAAGTCGAACGATCACAAGGACTCGCTGCTGATCGACCCGAACTTTCTGGATACCGAAGATGACGTGCAGCGGATGGTCGAGGGGAGCAAGCGGGTTCATAACATCATCATCAACTCGCGCCAGATGGCCCCGGTCATCGAAGAGGATCTGTTCACCTCGCAATGCAAGACGGATGCCGACTGGGAAGAGGTCATTCGTTCGCGTGCGGACACCAATTATCACCCGGTCGGCACCTGCCGTATGGGCACGGATGAAGATGCCGTGGTCGATGCCCGCTCGCTCAAGGTCAACGGGGTCGAAGGGCTGCGCATCTCGGACGCTTCGGTGATGCCGCGCCTGACCGGCGGCAACACCACGGCACCGACCCTGATGATCGGCGAGAAATGCGCGGATTTCATCATGGCCGGATGACGACCCCACCGGGACGGTTGCCCTGACACCGTCCCGCGTCGAGCTGTTAGAAAAGGAAGGCAAAATGACCCACCATTCACCGCCGAAACGACTTGAAATGACGCTTGAGGACCGGTTGAGCCAGGACGAAGGCTGGGTCTACATGACCGGCATGCAGGCTCTGGTCCGGTTGCCGATCCAGCAACGCAAGCGGGACGCAGCGGCGGGGCTGAACACCGGTGGCTATATTTCCGGCTACCGCGGCAGCCCGGTGGGCACCTACGACATGAACCTCTGGCAGGCAGAGGCCACGCTGAAAGAGCACAATATCTATTTTCAGCCCGGTCTGAACGAAGACCTTGCCGCGACCGCCGCCTGGGGATCGCAACAGGTCGGGCTGTTTCCGGGGGCGCGGGTCGATGGCGTGTTCTCGATCTGGTACGGCAAGGCGCCGGGACTTGACCGCTCGATGGATCCGATCCGCCACGCAAACCTCGCCGGGACCAACCCCAAGGGGGGGTCGCTGCTGCTGGTGGGCGACGATCACGGCGCGAAATCCTCGACTCTGGCGTGTTATTCCGACCTGAATTTCGCATCGCTCGGAATGCCGCTGCTGGCCCCTGCGAATGCGCAGGATGTGCTCGACATGGGTTTGCACGGCATCGCCATGAGTCGCTACAGCTCAACGCTTGTCGGCATGAAACTCGTGACCGATGTGGTCGAGGGCGGCGGCTCGGTCCATGTCGGCCCGGACAGCCCGGCCATCACCGTACCGGACGACGACGGTCCGGACACGACAATCAAACCCTTCATGCCGATCCTCGAACAGGAGCGCTTGTTGTGGGATATCAAACTGAAGAAAGTGCTGACCTATGCCCGCGCCAACGGTCTCAACCAGCAGGACGGCGCGACCGACGCGCGCATCGGTATCGTCGCGGCGGGCAAGGCTTGGCAGGATCTGACCCAGGCGCTGGCGGGGCTGGGATATCAGGATGGCAAACTTGGCAGTATGCCCGTCCGGCGTCTCAAGGTCGGCATGGTCTGGCCACTTGACGCCGACGCCATCCGCACATTCGCACAGGGGCTGGACGCGATTGTCGTGGTCGAGGAAAAGCGCGCTCTGCTCGAAGATCAGATCCGCAGCATCCTGTATGGATCGGACACGGCGCCGCGCATCGTCGGCAAGACCTTTCACGGGCAGGCCTATGCGCCCGAGGCCGAAGACTGCGCCTTTCCGAACTTTGGCGAGATCGACCCGAACATGGTCACCGGCGTGCTGGTGCGCGTCGCCAACGAGATCGACCCCGCCTGCGGCGTGCGGTTGTCGAACCGGCCCGAGACACCGCTCAAGCCCGGGCGCGGCGCAATCCGCCCGCCCTCGTTCTGCGCCGGGTGCCCGCATGGCCGATCGACCCAGGTCATCGAGGGGTCCCGTGCGCTGGCCGGGATCGGCTGTCACACGATGGCGATGCTGCGCGATCCGATGAAGACGAACTCGGTCAGCCACATGGGCGGCGAAGGGGTCCTGTGGCTGGGCCAGTTTCCGTTTACCGACGAAAAGCACGTGTTTGCCAATATGGGGGACGGAACCTATTTCCATTCCGGCCTGATGGCAATCCGGGCCGCGATCGCGGCCAAGGCGACGATGACCTACAAGCTGTTGCACAATGGCTTTGTGTCAATGACCGGCGGGCAGCCGCATGATGGCGAGATCAGCCCGACCCAGATGATCGAGCAATTGCGCGCCGAAGGGGTGGAACGGATCGCGCTGGTTTCCGATGAACCCGAGAAATACGAGGGCAAGGCCCTTGGCACCGGCGTTACCCTGCATCCGCGCACCGAGATGGAGATGGTGCAGAAAGGGATGACATCACATAGCGGCGTCAGCGTCATCATATACGATCAGCCCTGCGCCACCGAGCGCCGCCGGTTGCGCAAACGCGGCAAATGGGTCGATCCCGACAAGCGCGTCTATATCAACCCCGAGGTCTGCGAAGGCTGCGGTGATTGCTCGACCGTCTCGGCCTGCATGGCCATCGAACCGCTGGAAACCGAACTGGGCCGCAAACGGAAGATCAATCAATCGTCCTGCAACAAGGATTTTTCCTGTGTCGAAGGTTTCTGCCCCTCGTTCGTGACGGTCACCGGTGCAACGCCCCGCAAGGCCGCAACAGCCGAGGTGGCCATCGATGCCAGCCATCTGCCGGAACCGCCAAAACGTCAGATCGACGGCTCATGGTCCATCCTGGTGTCCGGGATTGGCGGTGCGGGTGTCGTGACCGTCGGCCAGACGCTGGCCGTGGCCGCCCATGCCGACGGCTATTTCTCGTCCAATCTCGACATCACGGGGCTGGCGCAGAAATACGGCGCGGTCCACAGCCATATCAAGATCGCGCTCAGCCCCGACGACATGCGGGCCACGCGGATTGCCAGCGGCGAGGCGGACGCGCTGATCGGATGCGACCTGGTGGTGGCGGCGGGGGATGAAGCCCTGTCAAAACTGACGCCGGGCAAATCCGTGGCGGTGACCGATACGACCGTGGTACCAACCGCCGAATTTTCAGCCAATCCCGACTGGCGGCTGAACGGAGACGAGCAGGCCGAACGCCTGACCCGCGTTCTGGGCGACGCCGCCGTCGCCTTTGATGCGCAGGGCCTGGCGGAAAAGGTGATGGGCGACCGTGTCTTTGCCAACATGGTGCTGATGGGGGCCGCCTGGCAACAGGGCGGGATACCGCTGTCGCAGGAAGCGATCCAGCGCGCAATCGAACTCAACGGGGTGGCCGTGACCAGAAACCGGCAGGCCTTTGACCTTGGCCGCATCGCCATCGCCGATCCGCAGGCCGCGCGCACGCTGGCCGGAGATAACGCGCCGGTCGAACTGGATGCCCACCGTGCCCGGACGACCGATGAGGTGATCGCGCATCGCGCCGGGCTGCTGACCGCCTACAAGGATGCCGCCTTTGCCGCCTCCTACAAGGACCGGATCGCGCAATTGCAGGCCAGGGGTCTGCCGGAGGACGCCGTGACGGCCGCCGCGCGCGGGCTCTACAAATTGATGGCGGTAAAGGATGAATGGGAGGTCGCGCGCCTCTACGGCAAGCCGAGTTTCCGCCAGGGGCTGGAAGATACATTCCAGGGCGACATGGACCTGACCTTCTATTTCGGCGCCTGGCCCTATGGCGGCCGGGACGAAAAGACCGGCAAGATGACCAAGGGTGCTGTCAAGGGCAGGACGGCTCTGCGCTTCTTCGGCGTGATGAATCGCCTGCGCTTCCTGCGCGGCACCCTGTTCGATCCCTTCCGCAACAATGACGAGGCAAAGCTCGCCCGCGCGCTTCTGGCCGACTATCAGGCAGATATCGATTTCGCACTGGCCAACTGGTCGGAGACGCATGCGGACGCGATCACCAGGCTGCTGGACCTGCCCGAGCACATTCGCGGATATGGCCATGTCCGCGCCCGCCATGCCGCGAAGGTGCAAAAACAGCGCGCGGCACTGCGGTCCGACATTCAGACCAGAAAGGAAAACGCCGCCTGAACCGCCTTGGTTTCCACGATCTGGCAACCCGGACACGCTGTTCAACCGGGTTGTGCGGTCTCATGGACCGGCCGAGGGGACCGCGCGAATTCAGGCGGCGTCAGGTGTCTCAGGCCGGCGGCGAAACGCTTTCACCGGCCATGTAGCATACCGCCTCTGCGACATTCGGGACGATCGGGGCGGCACGATCCTGCGGCAGCAAGGTCGTGATTTCGCTGATGCCCAGATCGGTCAGCTGGAAAGGCGTGCCATGCCCGAACTCCAGGTGGCCACGACCGATGATTCCAACAACAAGGGGCGCCTCTGGCTGCCGGGCGACGTCCGCAATCCGGCAGGCAAAAGCCCTGTCCCATGTCTGCTGCGCCCGCACGAACCGGTCAAAGGCAGGATCCTCGGCGGATTGGGCCGCCCTGCCCGGACGCAGGCCACCGGTAATGTCGAACAGATATCGCCGATAGGCAGGGGTCGCTGGCCGCGCCGGTGTCAGCCCCTCGCGCAAGCGTTCCGGTATCGCATCCCAGCCGTCCTTGCCGACCTCGCTCACCAGATCCCTGCGGCAATTCAGCCCGATCATCGGGATCGCGTGATCCCGGCAGAACCGGAAAAGCGGCATGTAGAGTTCCGGGTCAAAGCGCCACACCTCGTTCCATTCGCTGCGTTGAAGAAACTCGGACTCGGACAGATCTCCCCGGCTCCACTCCATCAGGACCGGCGTCAGACGGGCGGGGAACATTTCAAAGCCCATGACCATGTCCGCCCGATGCGCGAGCAACCCCG
Source organism: Sedimentitalea sp. XS_ASV28 (assembly GCF_041224545.1). Classification (NCBI taxonomy): domain Bacteria; kingdom Pseudomonadati; phylum Pseudomonadota; class Alphaproteobacteria; order Rhodobacterales; family Paracoccaceae; genus Sedimentitalea; species Sedimentitalea sp. XS_ASV28. The sequence goes on from NZ_JBGFGP010000108.1 coordinate 122,014, forward strand.
CCGCGACATGCATCTGCCAGCGATGATTGTCCGCGCGGTCATGCTGCTCTCCCAGCAGTACGACCCGCGAATGGCTGGCTTGCCTGATCACCTCGGCATGGGACACAACAGCCCCATCTGCGGGCGAGACCCATGTTCCGGCCTTCATCGTGAAACTCCGACGCGGCGGATCGCGAGGCCGGTGCGCCTGCCCTTTTCGTCAAGGGCAAAGGTTTCGCCGTCCTCCTCCTGCCAGTCGGATACGGAGCCGGCTTTCAGATGAAGATGGAAATCGGACGTCATGATATTGCTGAATCCCATTGACGGTTTGACCGCTTCGACGCGCCCTTGCCATGCCTGACTGAACCCGGACCTGCGCGCGGTGATCTCGACCTCCGCACCCTGCAACCCGTTCAGGAAAATATGGCCCGGATCCGTCTCCGGCTCTGACTGTTCCGACATATCCGACGGCCGGAGCGATCCGCGCGGCGATGCCGTGCTGCGACCGGCACCGCCAACTGCGCTCACAAACGGATCCGGACCGTCCATGCCTACGACAGCCACGACAGGCGCATCGCCGTCTGCGATAAATTCGATGCGCGGATATACCCTGCCCTGCATTTCCGAACCCGTATCAAACACCACGCCTGACAAGGCGGCCGGTTCGATCTTCGCATCGTGACAGTCTCCGCCCAGCGTCACTTTACCATCGTGCACCGCAGCGGTTTCGACCAGCCCGATCCGTTCGTGCGTGACCCCGTTTTCCCGAAAGATCACCATCAGCCTGCCCATCCCGGGCAGCCTCAGGAGAAGTTCTTCCGGCGTCACACCATTCAGATGCCAGCGTCCGCTTTCTGTCTGCGTCATGCGGTTTTCCTTTCCATTCGGTCCTGCGGGCCAATCGCCCATCTGCGATAGGGTGCCAGTGCGTCAGGTGGACGATGCGCGACGCAGAGTATCGTCGCATCCGGCAATTCCTGCCGGATCAGGGTCATCAATGCCCGTTCAGCCGGCAGATCAAGCGCGCTGGTCGCTTCGTCCAACACGACCGATGCAGGTTTGTGGATCAGCAATCGCGCTATCGCCAACCGCTGCCTTTCGCCCATCGACAGGCCTTCGACGGTTTCGGCTCCGGGCTTGTTCAGCCCTTCGAGCCGGTGCGCCAATCCAACCTGGGTCAGGGCGGCGCGCAAACGGGTTTCGGGAATATCCGCGGGATCGGCTGGGTAGCAGGCCGCCGCCGTCAGGCTTTCGCCGAAGACCCGCGACACCTGCGGAAGCATGGTCATTCCGGGACCCGGGCTCACGATCGATCCCTCTCCATATCGCCACAATCCCGACAGGGCCGACAGAAGCGTCGTCTTGCCCGCCCCGGACGGACCGGAGATCCAGACCCGGTCTCCGGACTTGATCACGATGTCTGGCACGGGCGCAAGCTGTCTGCCGTCGGGTGTAAACAATCGCAATCCGCGAATGTCCAATCCGCTGGCGGGTGCGTGTTCCCGTCGAATGGCACAGGGCACGCCGGGCATCGGCGCGGGATCGGCGGCATTGACAAACAGATCATCAAGACGCTGCGCCACGGCGGCAATCTCGGCCATTTCCCTGTAGTTGAAGATGAACCAGCTCAGCGTCGTCGCGACCGATGAAAAGGCCGAGGCCAGTTGCATCAGGCCACCGAATGTCACCGCGCGTGCAAAATACGCGGGCAACGCAAAGAACAGCGGGATGCGCAGGATCGAGCGATAATAGGGTTTGACGAAAAGCCCCAATACAAATTCCCGTCCGATCAGGCGGTTCCAGTTGCCCCTGATCGCAGCAAAGAGATCGGCAAGACGCCGCCGCTCGGCCTCCTCTCCTTGGGCCTGGGCAATCTCGGTCGCGTTGTCCCGAATTTGCACCAGAGCATGCCGAAAATCGGCTTCGCGGCGTTCCTGTCTGAACACCAGCCCCTTGAGCGGCTTGCCCAGCAGATGTGTGATCAGGGTCGATCCGGCGACATAGATGAAGGCAAGCCAGACCATGTATCGGGGAATGGAAAAGTCGTTGCCGAAGATCGCAAATTCCAACGCGAAATCCGAAAGGTTCCACAGGATCGTGACATAGGAACCGAGCGCCACGATATTGGTGATCACATCGACCGAGATCACCAGCAGGAGGCGGATGAAATTCCGGCAATCCTCGGCGATACGCTGATCGGGATTATCCACCGCCGCCGGGGATTGACCCGGTCGCAACCGCCAGTAGGCCGCGTTGTGCAGCCAGGTTCGCACGGCGGTATCGGTCAGACGTTCGCGCCAGAACAACAGCAACTTGTCGCGAAACCACTGTCCGAACAGGGCTGTGCCCGCCCAGACCCCGACCAGCCCGGCAAAGATCCACAATTGCGCAATAGCGGCTGATACATCGAATTGTTCCAGCGCGTCGTAAAACGCCTTGGTCCAGGAAATCATGCGCACAGAAATCCAGACGGCGAGGAACTCGAGCCCGAGCACGATGGCATAGAGCGCAAACCCCTTCCAGCTGCGCGGGCCGAACGCCGCCCGTCCGAACAGCCGGACTATTGCCCCGAGAAACCGTCGCACCGGAGTCAGAATGCCATGTCGAAGGAAACGGTAAAGGTACGACCCGGCCCGGTCTGAAGTTCGATTGGATTGGACCGTGCGACCGCCGCCGATGCGGATTGCGAATAGGTGGCCGCGTTCGCGGTAAAGTACCGCTTGTCAAAAACATTCTGGATACCAAAGTTCAGCACCCCGTTGGGGACGATCTCCCAACTTGCGTAAAGATCCAGAAGCCCGTAACCGGCCGGTTTGAAATCATCCGGGTCCGCGGTGTCCGTCACGGCCGAGGCAAGCGTTGCGACCGCTTCGAGCGTCAGATCATATTGCGGAATATCCTGACGCAGGCTGATGACGGCGGTCAGCGGCGGGAGCGTGTGAGGCGTTTCGTCGGACTCGGGAGAGACCTGTTGGGTGCCCTTCTGCCACGACGCGGCAAATGTCACACCCAGATCATCCGAGAACGCCCAGGCTGCCTCGGCCTCGATCCCCCAGACATCGACAGTTGACAGGTTTCTGTAGGTGTACTGCCCTGTGCCCGGTATGTTGTAAAAGCTCTGGATGAAGTTGGAATAATCCGCCCGGAACGCGTTGACCGCGAAGAACCCGCTGTCATATTCCCCGCGCAGGCCGATCTCATAGCTTTCCACTTCCTCCGGTTCGAGATTTGGTGCCGGGATCAGATCGAAGAACGTACCGGGCAGCGATGTGTAAAGCTGCTGCGCCGTCGGCATCTTGAACCCTTCGCCGTATTTTCCCCAGACCGAATAGGTGTCGTTAAACCGATAGATCGCCCCGAGACTCTTGAGCAGTTTGCTGTCTTCTCGCACGCGGGGTTCAAGTCCGGGAACATATTGATAATCGGCGTTGGGATTTGGCGTGATCTTGTAGGTCGCATAGCGCAAGCCCGGGGTAAGCTCGAACCGGCCGTCGCCAAACACGATCCGGTCCTGCAGGAACAGGTCGGCCCGTCGCGTTTCGGAATCGGAAAAGTTGAAGCCACCTGCACGGGATTCGTCTGTTACGCCTGTCGTCAGGTTGGTTTCGACATCGCGGCGGGAATATTCGGTCGAGGCAAGATCGCCGTCAAAACCATAGATGACATTGTGTTCTGTCTGGCCCGTCGTGAAGGTCGAGTAAGCCTGCACATCGAGTTCGATGAAATCTTCCTGATAGCTCAGGTAATCCTGCGTCCGAATGTCGTCGCCCGCCGGCGACCGGGACAATTCGGTGCCAGAGCGGTCATAGCCATAGGGCGAGTAGGCCAGCACGGTCCGGACGGACTCGACAAAACCGGAATCGGGCGTCCAGGTGTGTTCGATCGCGTAGCGTTCCCGCGTCAGATCAAGCAGCCTGTTCTTGCTGGTAATGATCTCGCCCGTCGGCAGACCCGTGAAGGATGAATATTGCGGGCCAAGGAGATAATTCTGCTGAACGCTGGTTTCACGTTGCATCACATCGGCGGTAAACTCGAACCGGTGCCGGGTGTCCGGGGTCCAGACCATCTTGGCCAGCAGGCGGTCAATGGATGTGTCGGTCGGGTCGAATTCGTTGCAGGGCGTCGCGCCCCAGTCCAGATTGCGCGGACATCCATAGATGCCCCCGTCTGCCTCGGCATTGGACAGGGTCGGTTCGCTTGCCTCGTCATGGGCAAGACTCAACAGAACCTCGACCGTCGGCGAGAACCGCTGCGCATAGCTGAATGACATCGACGCGCCCGAGTCAAACGAATCGTAGGCGAGCCGGCCCTCCAGACCCTGATCGCGACCCTCGAGGATGTCCTCGGGATCGATCGTCTCGAACGCGACCACCCCGCCAAGCGCATCAGACCCCCAAAGGACCGATGCCGGACCGCGAAAGACCTCGACCTGCTTGACGAAATTCATGTCTACATAGTCGCGCGTCCCGTCGATGATGCTTTCCGCAACCCGAGAGCCGTCCACCTGCAATTGCACCCGATTGCCGCCCACGCCACGAATATTGATGCCGCCGAATGTGCTGAAGGGATCGGCCGATGTCGTCTGCCGACCTGCGGTCACGCCGGGGATCGTACGCGTCAACTCGCCGAAATCCGTAATGCCGCGTTCCTTGATCTCCTCGCCTTCGATGACGGTGATATTGGCCGGAACGTCGAGAACCGTGCTTTCTTCGCGGTTGCCTTTCACGATGATCGGATCGAGTGTGAACGCTACGTTCTCATCCTCCTGCGCGCTTGCCGGGAAAGAGGAAAATGGCACCAGGGCGGTTGTTGCGCACAGAAACAGGCGCATCCAAGAGGGTTTCGACATGAGGTCTCTCAAAGCTGAATTTGCGGAAGTTGGCTGGCGCTCGAGAGGCTCGCGACGTCATGAACGATGCAATTACGTTCAGGGCGTGATACATAACTATTTTAGTCAGGTATGCAAGCCTGTCGTTTAATCCCGTTGAACCGCTTGAAGTTTAGCTTTGAATTGGAACTGGACACTACCGCTTGGCAGAACGGAAGACAGGTCGGTTTTGTGGCGGCTGCCGCCTTGGTCGATGAACCGAGCGGCGCGCTTTGTTGATCGCCATCGATCAGAACGGCTCTTGGTTTCCGCACGCTTGCATATCGTCATGCCGGATCGCGTCAAATCACGCCCGTCCACGGTTTGTGTCCGGGTTCAGAAGGTCGTTACAGCGTCAGCCGCGATCAGGATGTATTGCCATCTTTCGTGTCGTCGGCCTGCGCTGCGCCTAGGACTTCGTGCAGCTCAGCTTCGTTTCGATACCCGATCAGGATGCCGGACCGTGCCTCTCCGCGTATCGTGTCACGCGCGGCGATCCACGCGTCCGACCGGGTCGTGCGCTGCGACGTTCGCCGCGCCCAGTCGAACAACAATCTTTCCAGCCGGGCGATCTCGTCCGACCGGGCCGGATCGTTCCCCAGATCGGCCAATTCGTCGGGGTCGTTCTGCAGGTCGAAAAGCATCGGGCGGAATCCTTCGGCAAGGATGAATTTCCAGCGCCCGTCGAACAGCATCGTCAGCCTGGCGTCCTTGACCTGCACGCCAAGCCGCCGCCGGACATCGCGCATGGAATAATCATATTCGGAAATGACAAAGTCGCGCAGGCTGTCGACCTGCCCGTGCAGGATCGGCAGCAGCGATTTCCCCTCGAGGATATGCGGTACCGGGTCGCCGCCGAAATAATCCAGGAATGTCGGTGCGAGATCGATTGCCTCGACCAGCGCGTGGGATTTCAGCCCGCGCGTGGCATCCGCTGCGGAAGACGGATCCACAATGATGAGGGGAATACGCGACGACGCATCGTGAAACAGTTCCTTTTCGCCCATCCAGTGATCACCGAGATAATCTCCGTGGTCCGAGGTGAAAACGATCATCGTTTCATCGGTCAGGCCCTGTTCGTCCAGAAATGTCATCAACCGGCCCATCTGGTCGTCGATCTGCTTGATCAATCCCATATAGGCCGTCAATACGCGGGTCCGGGCAGTGGCATCGCAAAATGCCCGGCTGACCCGTTCCTGCATGAAAGCGCCATAGACGGGGTGCGGGTCGGCAAGCTCGTCCTCGCTGCGCACCGGGTCCAGATGCGTCTCGGGACCATACATGTCATGATAGGGTGCCGGAACGATATAGGGCCAGTGCGGCTTGATGAAACTCAGATGCAGGCACCAGGGCGTGTCGCCGGCCTCGCGGATGAAATCCATCGCGCGGCCGGTGATATAGGGTGTTTCGCTCTCTTCGTCTGCGGCGCGGGCGGGCTTGTCGGCATTTTCCATGAACCAGCCGCTGAGGATGTTGCCATCCTCGTCCTCGGCGCTGTTGGCAACGCTGTTCCACGGGTTCTCGTCCGGCCAGCCGTGCTGTTTCATGAAGGTGTCATAAGCCTGGTTGCGCGGGTAGCGCGGCCCGTCGGGGTGGAGCCCGTCTTCGCGCTCGAAAGGTTCGAACCCGCATTCGGAGACCAGTGCCCCGATTTCGCTGTCAGGCGCCAGGCCGAGGCGCTTCATACCCTCGACATCCGCCGTCATGTGGGTCTTGCCGCAGAGGGCGGTCCGCACGCCAATGCGCCGCAGATGATCGCCCAGGGTCATTTCTCCGACCTTGAGCGGGATCCCGTTCCAGGTGGAGCCATGAGAGCTGACATATCGCCCGGTATAGAAAGACATCCGCGACGGGCCACAGATCGGCGACTGGACATAGGCGCGATCGAACAGGACGCCACGTTCGGCGAGGCGGTCGATATTCGGCGTATGCAGATGCGGATGTCCGGTACAGGACAGGTAATCCCAGCGAAGCTGGTCGCACATGATGAAGAGAACGTTCTTGGGCATTGGATGAACCACCTGAAGTGTTGGCCGGGACAATCAGGCCCCGGCCGGGGACGGGTTATAAACGGCCGGCGTCCGGGATTTCCACGCCAAGCTCTTCGAGCGCCCGCAACGCGCCCGGATGAAGTGGCAGGTTCAGGTCTGCCACCGCCGCTTCGGGGGTGATAGCCTGCAACCAGGGCGCTCCGTCGCGCATCTCGGCCACACCGTCATAGAAGGTCTTTGTCATCTCATAGATCATCGTTTCGTCGGCGGTTTCATTGGTGACGATCCCCACGGTCACCCGCAGTGTCGTGGTGTCGCTCTCATTCACCTGGTTGTCGCCATAGGTGCCCGCAGGCAACGTGCCAAAACCGAAACCCGGACGGGCCGCCAGCGCCTTGACCGCCTCGGTTTCAAGCTGCTCTTGCGGGATGCCGAGAAAGCGGATCGCGTTGGTCACGGCGATCTGGGTCAGCACCGGGCTGGGCGCATTGGTGGGGTTGCAATAGACGTCGAGATTGCCGTCCTGGAATGCCGCCGCCGCGGCATCCCAGCCAAGCTTGACCGCCTCGAAGTCGGTGCCCGCCTCGAGTCCGGCAACCTGTTTGAACAGGCCGGCCATTGTGGCATAGGCCGCCCCGCCCGGAGGTCCGAGAAAGACGCGCTTGCCCTTGACCTGATCCAGCGTGGTGATGCCCGAGGACTCGTAGACAGCGATATGGTAGACACCCATCGGAAAGTTCAGAACGGTGCGAAGCTTCTTGACCAGTTCCGGCGCCTGATCGATCTTTTCGTACATGGCTTTCTGATTGGTCATCAAGGCGTGGATCGCGGGCGAGGACATGCAGAATGCGGTCTTGCCCATCGCCACTTCGAGCACATGACGGGTGGCGGCACCGGTGGCGTTGACCTGTATCTCGTAATCCGGGAGCTCACGATTGATGATGTTGGCAAAGGTCGTCATCACGAGATTCGGGCTGGTGCCCGGACCCAGCGTGGACATGCGCAACAGTTCCTTGGCCAGCGCGGCGCGCGGCAGCATGCCAAGGGTCGCGGCAGCGGCAGTGCCCGCCAGTATGGAACGGCGGCTGAGTTTGGTGGCATTCATGGGTGAGGTCTCCTCCTTGACTTCATGTCATCTGGGGTTTGTTGGTGAATTCCAGCCGGTCATAGACCATCAGGCCGACAGCGGCGGCGGTGGCGATCCATGAAACTGTCGGTCCGAAAAAGATGAGCGCCGCAGCCAGTCCGAGCCCAACCGGCACCATATAGGCCCTGCCCCGGCGCGGATAGCAGGCTCGCGATATCAGGATCGTGGCGAGCAGAACGAACAGGATCGCTTGTGCCGACTCGCCAAGGCCGAACCCCGTTCCAAGAAGCAACGCCGGCTGGTAGATGAACGCAAACGGGATAACGAACCCCGGCAGCGCGAGCCGCGACGCTTCCAGCGCCGTGGCCATCGGCCCCGAGCCGGCAATCGGAGCGGCTGCAAACGCGGCCAGCGCCACGGGCGGCGTGATCGCGGACAGAACGCCAAAATAGAGCACGAACATGTGGGTGTGAATGATCGGAACGCCCAGCTTCTGAAGCGACGAGCCCATCACCAGCACGATGATGAGATAGGCCGGCACCGTCGGCATTCCCATACCCAGCAGCAGGCAGGCCACGGCCATGAGGAGCAGCGACACGATCAGTTGATCGTCTGCCAGACGCGATAGCAACGTCGCAAAGCGCAGCCCGACACCGGTCAGGTTCAGGACACCGATCACGATCCCGACGGCGCCGACGATCACCACCAGCTGCGCCGAGATCACGCCAGCCGAGCGCAGGAATTTCAGCCACGCCTTGCCATCGGTCAGCAAATCGGGGCGAATGGCAAAGCCCAGTATCGCCGCCAGCGCGACACCGACAAAACCGGCATAGGCCGGGGAAGAGCCGCCAACCATCGTCACCACGATACCCGCGAGGGCAAGCACGAAGATGCCCATCTGCGTCAGTTCGCGCCAGTTGAACGTGATATCGGGGCGCGCTTCTTCGACGAGTTCCATATTTCTTGCCGCGCTGGAAATCGCGACGAACAGGCCGGCGTAGTAGAGCAGCGCAGGCACGGCAGCCGCCGCGCAGATGGTCAGATAGGACTGGCCCGTGATATCTGCCATGATAAAGGCCACGGCCCCCATGATCGGCGGCGTGATCTGGCCACCGCTGGACGCGGCGGATTCCACCGCGCCGGCAAAGCAGGGCGAGAATCCGCGCCTCTTGATCAGCGGAATGGTGATGACGCCGGTGCCGACGACATTGGCGACCGCGCTCCCCGAAATGGTGCCGAACAGCCCGCTTGCAACCGTCGCCGCCGCCGCCGGACCCGAGCGCATGCGTCCGGTTGCCGCCAGTGCAAGCCGGACAAGAACCCGGTCGATCGCGAGCAGTTCCAGCAATGCGCCGAACACGATGAAGATCAGGATGGTCGAAACGACCGTGGCCATCGGGCGACCGAAAACGCCGTCGAATGAATACCACAGCACGGTCATCAGCTCTTCCGTGGAGATGCCCGCATGTCTGAGAAAACCGGGCGCCAGATGTCCCAATGCGCCATAGAGCAGCAGGATACCCGCCACCAGCGCCATCACCAGACCAACCGAACGCCGGGTCATTTCAAGAACCGCGATGAGCCCGAGAAAGCCCATCCAGATGTCTGTCGACGTCAGAAAGTAGAGCCCCGTCTCGATCTCTCCGGCGGCGCGAAAATACTGATAGACCGCGAGCGACAACGCAATCGCCGTTGCAAGCAGAACCGCGCGATCCAGCAGCCCCCTGTTCATTCCGAGGCTGGTCAGAATGAGCAGCAACCCCGCGACAAACAACATTCCGACGCGAAGGTAGGAATCAGAAAAAACGCCGAAAAGCGAGACGTAGAACACGACACCGATGATGATCGCCGAAAGCGCGAGTATCGCGGCTTCCAGATACGCTGACCTTTTGGGTTCTGACACGTTTTTCCTCCCTTTCGTGTTCCGGCTGTATCCGTGAGGTTGGTCCGGACCCACACGGAACACGCGGGCGTGATACTTGACTGGCGGTGCAAATTTGTCGACGTTGCGTTACACCAGGTGAAACGGAAATCATGACGAAACTCAACCGATCCATTGAACGCGGGCTTTCGGTGCTCGAGGTCATTCATATGTCCGGCCCCAGTTCGCTTGCCTGTCTTGCATCGCGCACAGGGCTTTCCAAACCGACGCTGCTGCGCATATGCGCAACACTCGAAAAACGCCGCTGGCTGTCGCGCAGGGGCAGCGATGGCTGGTATCAACTCGGCTCAGCCTTTCCGTCTCTCGGCAAGATGCCCGATCTCACCGACCGACTGGTCTCTGTCGCAAAAAAAGAAATCGTATTCCTGTCCGAACACACCGGATTGGCGGTTGATCTCGCTGTCGCGATCGGGAGCGGCCGGACCGAGATCATAGACACGACCCGCGCTTTCAAGAAACACGGCGTCTATCCCGATACCGTCGGATTTCGCCCCTCGCCGATCCTGTCCGCACTCGGGGCAGCGCATCTTTCGTCTCTGTCGAAACAGGCATTCGCCGATGCATTGCGCGACCTGTTGAAACGATTGCCGCGAGAGGACGCAGCCGCCGTTCCGAAGCTGCCCTCGATATTGAAGTTCATCAAGGAGAACGGCTATGCGACCCGAGTTCCGGGCCATTGGGGACGCGCGGTGGATTATGGTGCGCTCCCCTCGGCAATCGCGGTTCCACTCATGGCAGGCCCGGACCCGCTCGGCGCGATCAACCTCGTCTGGAACGCAAGCGACCGGTCTGTTCAGGATGTCGTCAGGGATCATCTCAAGATCCTTCAGGCCACGGCGCACACGGTCGGACAAGACTATGTCCGCATCTCCTGAGCAGGAATTGCCAGTTGGTGTCACATAGTCAGAAAATCGGTTTTCCCCGCGATGTATCAGCAGCGCATTTGGGGTAGCATCGGGGAGCGGCGAATCGAAATCTCGGGATCAGGGGCTTCTCCACTACGGCGCTTTTCCTGCTTCTGGATGGCCTTAACCGCCGCACCCCGCATGCATGCGCAATGTCCGATAATTCTCGCAATGCACGTCGATCAGCCACAGCGCGTTTGTCGCGATAATTCTGCCTGACGTCAAACCTTCTCTCACACTGAACCGCGCAAGAGCCCCATCGCTCTCGACCATGTCGCCAACAAAGTTGAGCGTGGCCGTGTCTTTCACCTGGTGCAAGCCCCCTGCCCCGAATAACCGACATAGTAACGGTAAGGCGGACGTGATGGGCACAGGCGGCGACGAGACATGCCACTTTCGAAGAATCAAATCGGTCGCAACAAAGACGCGTCCTGTGCGCGAAGGCTGGTTCTTGCGTTACACCCCGTCGACAGCCGCAGATTGCAGAAGCAGCCTGTGGGTAACCCTGTGGACAACCGGAAAATAACTATATCCATAAATATCATGATCTTACACAGCCGATCAAGCGTCCGGTCCCGTGCCGCTACGTCACCCGGCACCATGATGTCCCTGGTAACGCCACAGCTTGGTAAACATTTTCCTTGAGTTTCAACGAGGCAAGCGGCATACCTGTAACGCGAAACATAAGAAAATTCGCCGACCGCGTTCCTTGACCAAAACGACGTCCAAGATCGACCGGGAACGCAGAAAAGGCGATATAATACGGGCAGACCATTATGCACCCTGTGCTGCATGACAAGCTACAATCGGATGCCGACCGGCTGTCCGAGGCGCTTGAACACATGTCAAAACTCTTCCTTGCCCCCAAGGAGGAAAAGACCTTGCGCAGCTTTACCACTGCCGAGGTCGGCGAATTGCTTCGGGTCAGCGATGGCTACCTGCGCAAGGCGCATTTTGACGGCAGAATACCCGAGGTCAATCAGGGGCCGGGAAACAAGCGACTGTATACCGCCGAGAACATTCAGGAAATCCGGCACATCCTTGCACGCAACGCCAAGGACCCCGACCAGTTCCTGCCCGGCCGCCGGCCCGGTGACAAGTTGCAGATCTGGTCCACCGTCAATTTCAAGGGCGGGTCGAGCAAAACCACGACCACCGTTACCCTGGGCATGCGGCTGGCCCTGCGCGGATATCGCGTGTGCCTTGTGGATGCGGATCCACAGGCATCCTTGACGACGTTTTTCGGCTATCAGCCCGAAATCGATTTCCGCAAGGGCGGGACGCTCTATGACGCGATCCGGTACAATGACGGCGATAGCTCTCGCCAGCCGATCACCGACATCCTGAGGAAAACCTATTTTCCCAATCTCGATCTTGTTCCCGGCGGGATCATGCTGTCGGAATTCGAGACAGAGACTCCCACCGCGCTCAGCCGTGGAGAGCAACCGGTCTTCTTCAACCGAATTCGCGATTCGTTGCGTCAGGTCGAAGACGATTACGACATCGTGTTGATCGACTGCCCGCCGCAGCTCGGTTACCTGACAATGGCGGCTGTGTGCGCCTCGACGTCACTGTTGATGACAATTATCCCGGAGCGAGTCGACCTGGCCTCGGCCAGTCAGTTCCTGACGATGGCGTCGGGGATCCTCGAAGTCCTGCACACCAATGGCGGAATCGGCGCGTATGACAACTTCGCCTACCTGCTGACCCGATTTGACACGGCGATCAGCACCCAGCAGGATTTGGCCGAATGGATCCGCCAGTTGCTGGGTGACAGTGTGGTCAGGACACCATTTGTGAAGTCTTCGGCGGTAAGCGAAGCGGGTTTGTCACAAAAGACGATTTTCGAGGTCGATCTGATCGGTTCGAAAAACCGCAAGACCTATGAGCGTGCTCTTGAGTCTGCGATCGGCTTTTCCAATGACATCGAGCTGATGATTCAATCCGCCTGGGGCCGGGGAGGCGACGATGAAACGTGATCTTCTCAGCAAGAGTCTGGCCCAGATGGGTTCCAAGGCTGCGGAGCCTGCCAAAGCGCAAGAGGACGCGCCCCGGTCACTCAAGAGCATGTCCGATGTCCTGTCGCAGGTCTCGGCCCAGGCGGCACAGGAGGTGGAGGTCAGCGAAATCGCGGATTCCGAGATCGCGGACCGGTTCAAGGTTGAAGACGGCCTCGAAGATCTCATCGAGTCCATCCGGGCTTCGGGGCAGCAGCTCCCTGCCCTGCTCCGATACCGTCGTGGTTCGGGTCCACGATACGAGGTGGTCTATGGCCGTCGCCGCATTGCAGCATGCCGGGTGCTCGGGATCAAGGTCAAAGCCTATATCAAGGAAATGGACCAGCGCGAGGCACTGGTATCCCAGGCCTTGGAGAACTCGGCGCGCCTGGAACGCAGCTTCATCGAGCAGGCCATTTTTGCCACGCGTCTGGAAGAGCAGGGCTTCAATCGTGTCGAAATCGGAGAAGTCCTCGCGGTCGACAAGGGCACCCTGAGCAAGCTGATCGGCGTTGCCCGGGACGTTCCCAATGACGTCATCTTTGCGATCGGAGCGGCGCATGACGCGGGCCGTCGGCCGTGGTTGGAGCTGCGCCGTCTGATCAAGGCAACCGGTGCCAAAGAGATCCTGTCGCTGGTCCCCGCCAAAGGCACTCCGGCAGAAAAACTCAACGCGACCGTTGGGGCATTGCAATCGACCGAAGCCAGACAGGCCGCGCCCGACCCCGCCCCCTCCCCTGCCCCGCTGTCAAAACTCAACGGAACACCCGTCGCCTTTACCGCACGGGGCAAACGGCTTGTTGTCGAGGTGTCAGAGAAAAAGGAACAGGGCTTTCTGGAGTTCGTGGAAGCGAATCTGGAAAAGCTCTACCAAGAATGGAAACAACGGGAAACATGACAAAGAACAGCATAACCCATTGATTTCATTAACGTTGGCCATGGCCAACACCCACGTACAGGCAGAAACAAAAACAAGGAGCAGACCAAGGACAAAAAAGAAACCCCCCGAAGGCGGTGAAGCACTCCAGAGGGTCCCGATTTTCTAGCACCTTATTGGTACCCCTAAATTCGAATCACTGCAACACCGATTTCGGTGACCGGTACGATTTTGTCGTCTGAAATGTGATGAGAGATCAAAATGTCACGGTACCTGATACCGCGGCACAGGACTGCTGTGCCCAAACGCCATGGTTTTCCGATATGGGAAGCATCGCCGGCCAACCCTGGTTCAAGCCCGTTCGTCGGCGTGATCTCATGGCCGCGGTCAACAAGATCGGCCGCGATCTCGGACTTCGCCCCGCATCGGTTCTTGTTCTGGATGTGCTTCTGAGCTGCCTGCCCTGCAAGGATCCGAAAAGCGGAAAAGAACGACCGATTTCCCCCACGATGTTGCTCACTGTGTTCGCCAGCAACAATACGCTTTGTTTTCGGGCCAAGGGGATCACCGAACGGCAACTGCGGCGGCACCTTGAGAAGCTAGAGAATTGCGGCCTTGTCCATCGGAACGATAGCGCAAACGGCAAGCGGTTTCCCATTCATCAGGGCGGCAAATTGATTGGCGCGTTTGGTATCAATCTGACCCCCCTTCTGTCCCAAGCAGACGACATTATCAGGCGTGCGCAGCACGCCGATGAGAACGCCGTCGCAATGCGCGGGCTGAAAGCCAGAATATCAAAGTTGCGGGCACAGTGTCTGGAGTTGTCTCTTGACGACGCAACGCAGGCATTTGTCGAAAACATACGCAACGTCTTGCGCCGGGTTGCAACCACGTTGGCCGAGGCCAACACGATCGCCCAGAGGCTCGCCGAGATACTCAAATCCGCCACGCCGGAAGCGTCGCCTGACGAGAACCAAACCGAAAACCTGACCGCCGCTGACGGACAAAACGTCCGGCACAAAGAACCAGAAAAAACAGATACACATAATCCCTGCCTGACAACCAATTTGGATCGCTGGCATTCATTGAGTCACATCAGAGAGTTTTTCCCTGAATTACCGAGAAGCAATCATGTTCTGCAAAGTATCGCGTATCAGCTCGGAAGGATGCTTGGCATCACGCAGGATTCACTAACCCGTTGCCTGGCAGAGAAGGGAATCTGGCCAGCGCTAGCGATTCAGGAACAGATGGTGAGAAATGCATCCGATATTGTCGACCCAGACGGATACTTCCAAAAGCTGAGTCTTGTCCACCAAGTTGGCCATGGCCAACTTTGCAGATCATAGTGAGCAGTAGAGATAAGAAATGGATACCGATTGGCGATTTCATGATCCCGAATGGGGCAGCATCGCATCTGGTCATGTTTGAACCCTCAAATAGCACCAGCCGAAAGCAGGCTCATCACACCTGGATGCAGAGCAGCCAACCAAAACGAGCGACAGATAACACGATGCAAAAAAATCGCCTAAAATATTCGCGACGTTCTGGTCTTACAAGACATGTTAATTTATCATCTCAGCGTCGCAGCTGTGCACTTGTCATCAAGAGCGATCAGGTATCAGCAACCCTTAAAAGGGCAGGGCGATTGCGACGTCTGCGTGATGTTGGGTATAAGAAACGAGTTGCCAGACATCACAAGTTTCGTTGTCCTGCTTTCAGAAACTAAAAGAATAGATAGTTACATTCGCAACCAATAACTGGAGTGGGCCCGGAAACACCATGCGCGAGGTTTCACTCGGTCCGATCGATCTTGCGGAAAAGGGACACGCCGTCGACGCAATCGAGTGCGTAAAGCTCGCGAAAACGGGCTTCGAGAAACAGGTTATCAAAGGTTTCGTTGACATGGGGGTTGTCGGCCCAATCCGCGACGCAATTGTCGCGCTGCGGGTTCACGAGGGTAGGGGCGGCCTGATAGAATACCGGCTTGGAGAAAGCGCCATAGCTTCCCCGGCGACCACGATCTGTATGGGCCATGTCTGACCAGTTCAGACCCAGCATGTCATAGATCGGTCCATCGTAGGTCATCGCAATGCCGCCAGCGATATATACCGCGACGGAGGCGCTATTGTCGTGCCGGTTCAATATGCTGCCAATGGCGCGGGAGTCCTCTGCCAACCGAAATTCGATTTCGTAATCGCCCTTGTCCGCAGCAAAGGTCAGCCATTGCGCGATCAGCGCGGCTCCGCATAGCAGCGCGAGGAACGGCAGGGCAGGGGGGTATCGCATGGCAAGCCAGACGACGCCGAGCACCGCCCCCGGCACAAGCAACACCAGGAAAATCAGGTAGTAGCGATGCGACCCGAAGTGATCGCCGCCAAGCAGCGTGTAAACCGCAACCGTTCCGAGCGCCACGAGCAAGGCAAAGATCACCACCGACACAAGCCCGCGACGGTCCGCTGCGCCACCCAGGCGCGAAATCGCGATGAGCCCGAGCGCGGCCAACAGCAGCAGCACAAAAGTGTCAGGTTCACTGACGTAATCGAGAGTATAACGCGCGCCTGCCTTGATCTCGGACAGGCGGTCGGTCGACACCTTGGCATAGTAGGTGTTGGGGTGGGGAACGCCGAAATAGACGAGCCGTGCGAGCGTCAGCGCCGCGAAGGCCGCCACCGAGAGGAGTGCCGCACGCAGGACAAGGCCGGTCTCATGTGCGCCGGGCAGGTATCGGTCGATCAGCAACAGGACCAGCAGCATCCCCGAGACAAGCACGATGGCTTCGGGTCGCGTGAGCACCATCAGAACCGCAAGCACGGTCAGGAGCACGCCGCCGGAAACCGGCACCTGCAGGCTGCGCGACCGTATGAGGCGGATGGAGGCCCAGAGGAACCCGGCCGTCAGAAAACACCAGAGACCGGTTTCCATCAGGCTCCAGACCGTCCAGCCGAAAGCTGCGGGAAAGCACGCCATGATCGCGGCGACGGGCAAGGCCGCAAAACGCTCGGTCAATCCGGCCATGTCCAGAAACGCCCTTGCAATCGAAATGGTGAACCAGATCATGCCGACCGTGCAGGCGAACCCGACCGCGGCAAACAGCGTTTCAGGCGTATCGGTGATCAGGAAGCCAAGCGTGTTGAGCGCCGTCCAGAGTGCCGAGGTCGATCCCTCGACGCGTTCACCGCCTGCGTAATAGACGTATCCAAGACCGTTTGCGATATTCTGAGCATAGTTCTGTGTGATGTTGGCGTCGTCAAAACCGACGCTCGGGGACAACACGATCCAGGTGAACAGGCTGAGGATCGCGGCACAGAGAATGGCGATGATGAGATCGGGAAGGGTACGCATCTGTTTGGATATACCTTTCATCTGTCCCGATCCCTGATCGGGCTGTGATAGGGCCGAGTCGTGGTTTCATGCGATCCGGCCACCTGTCATCTCCGGGCCAGATCGATTGTGCGCAGGATTTCTTCCGGATCAATCCAGTAGTCGCCCTGCCGGCGTTGACCGACGACAAACCCGAAACGCAGGCCCAGCCCGTCGGCATAGTCCTTCATCATGATGTTGAACCGCCAGGGCGGCAGAAGCATCACGACGGTCGTGCCCGGGTCCATGGCGAGCATGCCAT
This sequence comes from Sedimentitalea sp. XS_ASV28, assembly GCF_041224545.1. Classification (NCBI taxonomy): domain Bacteria; kingdom Pseudomonadati; phylum Pseudomonadota; class Alphaproteobacteria; order Rhodobacterales; family Paracoccaceae; genus Sedimentitalea; species Sedimentitalea sp. XS_ASV28. Next base: position 139,281 of record NZ_JBGFGP010000108.1, read on the forward strand.
GCGTCATGCCGCTGCCCTCGACGCCGACCAGAACCTCGGCACCGCGTGTCGCAGAGACGATGTCGTCAACGCTCATCTGTCCCGGATCGATGATCTCATAGTTTCGCTTGGCAAAAAATGCTTCAAGTTCGGCCTCGTTTCCGGGGGCGCGGCGTGTGCCCCATCCCCGCCGGCGAAAAAACACGCCATGACCGCTGCGGATGCCCGGGATCGAACGGACCCGCGTGCCCAGTTCACGCAATCGTCCGATCTTGTGACTGTTCAGGCCGCGATCCTCGAAGATCCAGGCGTGGCGGATGCGGACATTTCCAACCGGCGTATAAGTCAGCCCGAACAGTTCCCAATACCGCTTGACGTGATCGGAAATGTTCAGGGCGACCTCGCTGTCAAAGCAGGCTTCCGCGACATCTCTGGCCATCAGGGCCGTGGCGCCTCCGTCAAAAACCATGTGCCCGAAATAAAGCGTGGCGAAATAGGAAAGCGGCAGCGCGGCGGTATCCAGTTCTCCGGACACTTTCGCGATCAGTTTGCGGTTTTTGCGCGGGCCCTGGATATTCTGAAAACGGTGTGTGAATAACCGGCCGCCGCAGAACAAGGCATTGTCGATCCGGTAGGCGATGGTGGGTTCATGCGTGTTGATCCCACCGGCAACCCGCTTTTTTTCGAGCGCGAACGACGTGTGGTCCGCGACGGCCACGGCACGCTCGAACTGACCGTCCAGATGAAATGCCGGATCGACATGCAGATCCTGCTGCGGGCAGATCACGCGCGTTTCGGCGGCCGCCTCTGAACTGTCCTGATCAAGCCCGAGATATTTGCAGGCGAGCTGGGCAAGGGGTTTGGCGCTAAAGCCGCGGCCGGGCTGAATTTCCATAAAATCGCGGTCCAGGCATTGCAAAATCAGAAATGGAATAAAATCAATAATGATAAATTCCTATATGGTCATTTCGGTTCTGGCAACTTGGAAACGGCGGGCCTGCCCGGTCACGACGTGCACCGCCGCATGTGCCGCCCCCCGCAGGCGGACGACAATCGAGAGTTGTATTTATATCCCTGTTATTTTTATTGGAGTTGTTGCGGAGATTGTTTGATGAAACTAGAGAAGGCAGTGGATTTGTGTCTGTTTTGGGTTTTTGGTGATGCTTTTGATATCGCACCGTGGGTATTGGGTGTCGGCGTGTGAGAAGA